>NZ_PSZN01000025.1:0-1416 GCF_002964965.1 Apibacter adventoris | reverse complement strand
AACAGAACCAACCTGCGAGGTAACAGAAGCGGGAAAATATACCCTAAAAGTAATCGACAAGAACGGCTGCGAAGGAGCAGTAAGTGTACAAGTAGAAGAGTATCCCGAGCTGAATCCAGAAATCAAAGGAAAATTGGAATTTTGTAAAGGAAAAACTACAATTTTAAGCACAGACAAAATCTATTCAAAATATAGTTGGTCAAATGGACATAATGTTATATCAACAGAACCAACCTGCGAGGTAACAGAAGCGGGAAAATATACCCTAAAAGTAATCGACAAGAACGGCTGCGAAGGAGCAGTAAGTGTACAAGTAGAAGAGTATCCCGAGCCGAATCCTCAAGTCATAGGAAACTTAACCTATTGCCAAGGAGGATTTACCGAATTACAAGGGAACGATGGATATGTCAAGTATACCTGGAGTGGCCCAAATATAAAAGGCGAATCACCCAATCGTATCCATAAGGTAGATCAACCTGGAAAATATACCCTAAAAGTAATCGACAAGAACGGCTGCGAAGGAGTAGTAAGTGTACAAGTAGAAGAGTATCCCGAGCCGAATCCTCAAGTCATAGGAAACTTAACCTATTGCCAAGGAGGATTTACCGAATTACAAGGGAACGATGGATATGTCAAGTATACCTGGAGTGGCCCAAATATAAAAGGCGAATCACCCAATCGTATCCATAAGGTAGATCAACCTGGAAAATATACCCTAAAAGTAATCGACAAGAACGGCTGCGAAGGAGTAGTAAGTGTACAAGTAGAAGAGTATCCCGAGCCGAATCCTCAAGTCATAGGAAACTTAACCTATTGCCAAGGAGGATTTACCGAATTACAAGGGAACGATGGATATGTCAAGTATACCTGGAGTGGCCCAAATATAAAAGGCGAATCACCCAATCGTATCCATAAGGTAGATCAACCTGGAAAATATACCCTAAAAGTAATCGACAAGAACGGCTGCGAAGGAGTAGTAAGTGTACAAGTAGAAGAGTATCCCGAGCCGAATCCTCAAGTCATAGGAAACTTAACCTATTGCCAAGGAGGATTTACCGAATTACAAGGGAACGATGGATATGTCAAGTATACCTGGAGTGGCCCAAATATAAAAGGCGAATCACCCAATCGTATCCATAAGGTAGATCAACCTGGAAAATATACCCTAAAAGTAATCGACAAGAACGGCTGCGAAGGAGTAGTAAGTGTACAAGTAGAAGAGTATCCCGAGCCGAATCCTCAAGTCATAGGAAACTTAACCTATTGCCAAGGAGGATTTACCGAATTACAAGGGAACGATGGATATGTCAAGTATACCTGGAGTGGCCCAAATATAAAAGGCGAATCACCCAATCGTATCCATAAGGTAGATCAACCTGGAAAATATACCCTAAAAGTAATCGACAAGAACGGCTG
>NZ_PSZN01000024.1:0-150862 GCF_002964965.1 Apibacter adventoris | reverse complement strand
GATAACGCTCGCATCCTCCGTATTACCGCGGCTGCTGGCACGGAGTTAGCCGATGCTTATTCGTATGGTACATTCAGCACATTACACGTAATGTGGTTTATTCCCATACAAAAGAAGTTTAAAACCCATAGGGCTGTCGTCCTTCACGCGGGATGGCTGGATCAGGCTCTCACCCATTGTCCAATATTCCTCACTGCTGCCTCCCGTAGGAGTCTGGTCCGTGTCTCAGTTCCAGTGTGGGGGTTCACCCTCTCAGGCCCCCTAAGGATCATTGCCTTGGTAAGCCGTTACCTTACCAACTAACTAATCCTACGCATGCCTATCTATATCCGATAAATCCTTTTAATACAATGTAAGGCTACATTATATGTTATCCGGTATTAATCCGAGTTTCCCCGGGCTATCCCCGTGATATAGGTAAGTTACATACGCGTTACGCACCCGTACGCCGGTCTCTCTTGAAGCAAGCTCCAAAATACCCCTCGGCTTGCATGTGTTAGGCCTCCCGCTAGCGTTCATCCTGAGCCAGGATCAAACTCTCCATTGTAATTCTTTTTAATTTTACAAAAGTTTTCCCTGTACCCTAATTTTTAATAGAGCTTTCCCAAGTCGTTTTTGCTACTTTTTATCTTAAAATTTTTATGTCAATGATCTGTTCGTTTTCGCTCCTCTCCTCCCTTCTCTTTTCCTCTGTTCCTGAGTTGCGGGTGCAAAGATACATACTTTTTATTCCCTCACAAATTTTTACAAAACTTTTTTTAATATTTTTTTATTCATCCTCTAACTCCTTATCACTATATCTTTATTTATCAATATTTTATATTCTATTTTTTTATCCCACTTTTTTTTACTTTTTTTCGCTCATATTCTTCGTTTATCTCTTTTACCCCTTCTTTCTCTCTCTTTTTATTTATCCGGTTGTTATTCTTCTTTTCTATTCTCTCGCGCGCTCGTCTTATCTCTCTCGTTCTTTTGCCTCTTATTTTATTATCTTTATCTCTTTTAATGTTTCTATTGCACCATAGTATTTCTCTATGATAAACAATACAAAACGAATGTCTGTATTAATACATCTTTGAAGTTCGTTATCAAACTGTATGTTTCCGCTCATTGCTTCCCAATTACCATCAAAGGCCAATCCTATTAATTCTCCTTTTCCATTAATTATTGGGGAACCTGAATTTCCTCCTGTAATATCGTTATTAGAAAGAAAATCTATGGGTAATTCTCCATTTTCATTGGCATATTCCCCATAATCTTTGGCATTATACAAATCAATTAGTTTTTGTGGCAAATCAAATTCGGCATCATCTTTTTTATATTTGGCTATCATACCTTTTAAGGTTGTGTAATAGTTTAATTTTGCATCATTGGGTTTTTGCGGATTATCTTGTAAGGTCTTCACGGTCCCATAAGTCAATCTCATTGTAGAATTGGCATCCGGATAAAATTTAACATTTGGAAAAGTTTTTTCTAATCCTTTAATATATAATCTTTGTGCTTGATTAAAATTATCCTCTAATCTTTTATTTTTAGAATCTTTTTGCATATAAAATGATATTAGATCTTTAGATAATATATATAAGGGATCTTCGTCAATTAGTTTTTTGTTTGGATTATTAATGTAATTTATTATTTTTTCTTTGGATTCAAATATTGAATTATTAGCCAAAGTTTTAAATTCAGTTTCTTTTAATATATGATTTCGTATAGATTGTGGCAAGTTGTCTATATTTACTTTTATTATATACAATCCAATTAATTCTTCTAACAAATCTTTTTCTACTTCTGGATATATTTTTTGATACATGGAATTAACTGATTCTATTAACTTGGATTTCATTGCTTCTCTACCCATTTCATTTTGTTCTGTATAGGTCTTTAGCATATCTCCTAGTTTTGAGGGTACAACTGCATATGAACTGGATCTCATTACACCAAACAAATACATTCTTTCTCTTATTGTATTGTTTGTTTGTTTATAATAGTTCTCTAGGTCTGATAATACATTTTTATAATTTGTTTTTTCTGACCATTGGGCAAATTGTTTTTCTTTTTCTATTTTATCTTCAATTACTTTATTTTTATTTATAGCTTCTATCATTCCTATTCTATTCTTCCAATAATTAGCTAAACTTGCATATTTTCCTGCATAATTTAATTGAATAGCTTTATCTCCATCCATATGTTTTTTAAGAACATCCATAGCTTTTTTGGAAGCTTCAATAAACGGTGGATATTCATAAGATATCAATTGTTGAATTCCATAAGAAGATAAATATCTGCTGGTTGTTCCCGGATAACCTATAACCATTGTGAAGTCTCCAGGCTTTACACCTCCTATGTTTAAAGTTAAAGAATGTTTTGGCGTATATGGAATATTTTCATTAGAATATTCTGCCGGATCTCCATTTTTATCTGCATAAATTCTAAACATTGAAAAATCTCCTGTGTGTCTGGGCCATTCCCAATTATCTGTATCTCCTCCAAACTTACCTATAGAGGAAGGAGGCGCTCCCACAAAACGTATATCTTTATAATCCTGATATACGAAATAATAAAATTCATTTCCATGAAAGAAAGATTTTACAACAACTGTATATTTATTATCCGAATTGTTTTCTTTTTCTATTTTATCTGATTCAGATTTAATTATTTCTGCTCTTTCTTTTTCTGTTTTAGCTTTTTTCAATAAATTATTGATTCTTTCTGATACATCACCCATTTTTACTAAAAAACGTACAAATAAATTTTTGGCAGGTAATTCCTGTTGTGTATTTTTAGCCCAATATCCATTTTTTAAATAATCATTTTCCGGTGTGGATAATTCAGCTATATTTGAATATCCACAGTGGTGATTGGTAAGAACTAATCCTTGATTCGAAATAATTTCTCCTGTACAGAATCCACCAAAGCTAACAATTGCATCTTTTAGACTGGAATTGTTAACGCTATATATTTCTTCTGGTGTCAATTTGAGCCCTTCCTCTTGCATATCTATGTAATTCAATCTTTTTATAAGCATCATTAACCACATTCCTTCATCTGCTTTAGCAGGAATAAGGGTTAAAAATATAAGACAAAGGCATAGTAAAGTCTTTTTCATATGTTTATATTTTATTATTGTTTTTTTAATTTATTAAATTCTGAAATAACTTGGTGATAGGAAACGGTTTTATCTTTAAAATAATTTATTAAATATTGTTTTTCTTGCTCTGTAGCTCCTAATTGATTCAAAATATTTAGTAAATGCATTTTCATGTGCCCTTTTTGTATTCCTGATGTTATTAAAGATTGGATTGCGGCAAAGTTCTGGGCTAATCCTGCAACTGCAATAATTTGCATTAACTTTTCTGCCGAAGGATTACCCAGTATTTGTAGTGAAACAATTACTAAAGGATGTAATTGAGTTAATCCTCCTACGATACCTATTGCAAGCGGAAGATCTATCCAATAATGAAATTTTCCATTTTCTATGCGACAATGGGTTAAACTTTTATATTTCCCAGTTCTTGATGCATAGGTATGTACACATGCTTCAACAGCTCTAAAATCATTTCCTGTTGCTATTACTACAGAATCTACTCCGTTCATTATTCCTTTATTATGTGTAGCCGCTCTAAATGGATCTACTTCCGCTATACGAATAGCCTGTACAAATTTCCATGCAAAATCTTCTGATGATATACCATTTTGATCTCCTAAATCTTCTATTTTACAACTTACTTCTGCTCTAGCAATACAATTTGGGGTATAATTCGAAAGTATCGACATGACTATCTGCAAAGATTCTTTCTCAATTTGGGTAAACATTTCTGATCTCTGAATTTGTTCTATTATAATCCTAGACATTTGTTCCAGACAGGAATTTATAAAGTTTGCCCCCATACTATCTTGTGTATCAAATGTTACCTGAATTTGAAAATAATCATTAAGGTCATTGGTTTTATCTAGTAATTCAATATTAGTAATACCTCCTCCCCGATTACGCATGTTTTTTGTGATCTCTTCTGTTCCTATTAATAATATATTTTTTAAATAATTTGAGAACCAGTTATTTAATTTAGATTTATCTCCTTTATATAAAAAATGAACATGCCCTAATTTTAAATTCCCTAATATTTTTGTTTTGAATCCCCCTCGTTCTAACCAAAATTTTGCTGATTTTGAAGCTGCAGCTACAACAGAACTTTCTTCTATAACCATTGGAATGGCATATATACTTCCATTTATAAGGAAATTGGGAGCAATCCCAAAAGGCATATAAAAATTTGAAATAGTGTTTTCAGAAAATTCTTCATGAAGCTTTTGTATTTCAGAATCTTCATTCCAATATTGGGTCAGTATTTTTTTTATTGTTTGGGGATTATTGGTATAATTATCTACCAACCAGTTAATTTTTTCTTCTTTATTTAGTTTGGAAAATCCTTCTACTATTTTATTTATCATTTTTAGAGATGTACACATTAAACTGTAACAAAGTTATAATAATATTTAACTATCCTTTAAATCTATTGTATTAAAAAGTAGTTTACAACACTATATAATATATTTTTTAAAAGTAGATAAACTTTACTATTTCTAAATTAGAATTTAGTTTTCCCAATTTGTCTAATTATATTTTCTTTTATTTTTCTATTCTTTTCGCAAATATCTTATAATCTTTAAGTTATTAAATATTTTGTGTATTTATTATTTATGTGTCCATAAGAGTTTTCTCAAAAATTCTTATGGAAATTTACAATCTATATAAAAAACTAAGGAATTATACATTTCCTATTTTAATAGAATCACTTTTTTTAAGAATATAAGTTTCGATAAAAATGGTTTTCTTACTTTTTTGATTTTTTTAATCAATTGCTCTAACTTTGTAAAAAATTCATAGTTAAATGGAAAGCATTCCGAAATCTATTACGAATATTGAACAAAAACTTGCTTTTGATTTAGCTAACTTTACTAATAAAAATTTATTTATTACAGGAAAAGCCGGAACTGGAAAAACAACTTTTTTAAAGGAATTAAAGGAAAAAACTCAAAAACGTTCCATTGTTGTTGCTCCAACAGGTGTAGCTGCAATTAATGCCGGAGGGGTTACCATTCATTCATTATTCGGTTTTCCTCTTACCAGTTTTATTCCTTCTGATGATAATTGGGTAGACCGAAATATTGCTATAACCAAAGGTGAACTCCACCAACATTTCAGATATAATAAGGACAAACAAAAGTTGCTATTAGAATTAGATCTTTTGATTATTGATGAAGTATCTATGTTAAGAGCAGATATTTTAGATGCTATTAACTGGGCTTTGCAATACACTAGAAGAAACCCTTCTCCTTTCGGGGGTGTACAAATAATTATGATAGGGGATATGTATCAATTGCCCCCTGTTATTAAGGAAGTACAATGGAATCTTTTAAAAAATTATTATAAAAGTCTTTTTTTCTTTGATGCATTAATTTTAAAAGATAATCCTCCTGTTTGTATTGAATTTAAAAAAGTTTACAGACAGGAAGACCCTATTTTTATTGATTTACTTAATGCAGTAAGATACCAAGATTTTGATTCCATTGATTTTGAATTATTACATGAAAGGTATAATCCTGATTTTATTCCAAAAGAATCTGGCTATATTACCTTAACTACACATAATTATATTGCTGACTCAATTAACCAAAAAGCATTAGAAAAACTAAATAAACCCATAAAGTTTTTTGAAGCTATGATAGAAGGAACTTTTCCTGAAAATTCTTATCCTACAGAAATTGAGCTAGTTTTAAAAGAAGGTTCCCAAATCATGTTCATCAGAAATGATAGTTCTGGAAATAAAAGATATTTTAATGGGAAAATTGGTTTAATTGAAAAAATAGAAGATTCTGATATTTATGTTCGTTTTGAAAATCAAAAAGAACTTCTATTACTAGAACATGAAGTTTGGAAAAATATAAAATATACTCTAAATAAAGAAAACGGAAAAATAACCGAAGAAGAATTAGGTTCTTTTTCGCAATATCCTATCCGTTTGGCATGGGCCGTTACTATCCATAAAAGTCAAGGATTAACTTTTGATAAAGTTATTATTGATGCAGGAAAATCTTTTGCTTCGGGACAAGTATATGTAGCTCTAAGCCGATGTAGAACTCTTGAAGGAATAATATTAAAATCTATAATACATAATCATAATATTATTCAGGATGATAAGATCAATGAATTTCAAAAGCAAATGTGGAATATTCGCGAACTGGAAAACATTTTGAATGAAGAAAAGTATATTTTTGGACTCGAATCTCTCTTTAAATCTTTAAATATTCAAAATCTAATTTTAGATTTACAAGAATGGAGAAAAAAAACCATTGAGAAAAATATTCCGGAAAAACAACAAGTATTGGAATTAATTACCTCTATAGATGAATGCCTACATTCCCTTCAATTAATTAATAAAAAATTCAGAAATACTTTACTTTCCCGATTATATGAAAATACTTTTGATAAAAATGACCATTGGGATAAAATTCAAAAGCGGGCATCTAAGGCTGTAGAATATTTTGCAGAAGAACTTTTTCAAAAAACATGGAAACCTGTTATTAACCATTATTTGGAATATAAAAAGAAATCTCGAATTACTCAATATCTTAAACTAGTTAATGATTTTGAAGGAAACATAAAATTAAAAATAAAATCTATTCTTTCAACTTATCTTATTGATCAAAGACTTACATATAAAGAAAGTAATTTTATTTCTGATGAAGGAAACATATCTCATATAAATACTGACAATACTGTAAATATTACTTACCAACTTTTAAAAGAAGGAAAAAATATGGATCAAATTGCTAAAGAACGTAATTTGGCAGTATCTACTATAAGCAATCACATTTCTAAACTTATATCTAAAAATAAAATTTCTGTTTATGATTTTGTTAATAAAGATAAATGTGGATCAATTGAAAATGTAATTAATAAATTAAATAATCCTGAATTAAAAAAAATAAAAGAAGCTTTAGGAGAAGATTTTTCTTATGATGAAATAAAATTTGTAAGAAGCCATTTAAGTAAATAAAATATAAAAACAAGAATGGTTTTCACTTACTATAATCCCTGATATTAATATATCTGCTTTTTTTGATTTACGTTTCTTTGTCAAATTAGTGTATGTACAATTGATATACTTAATCATAATTTCATAGCCAATATTTATTAATCCAATTTTTATGTTTGTTTATTTTTATAGTATAATTATGTATTAGCAATTAAAATGAAAAACAATAATTAATTTTAAGATAATAATTATACTTTTGTTCATCAATTGCAATCTATGTATTTCATAAAAAATCATTTGCCCAGAATTGCAGTCACCATTTTATTCTTTTTTTTCGGTGGTGGATTTGCTTCTTGGGCCTCACGAATTCCTACAATAAAATCAAAACTACAGGTTTCTGATTCTGATTGGGGTTTGGTTTTACTATACCTCTCGATCGGGACATTAATAACGCTTCCTTTTGCGGGAAATCTTATTTATAAATTGGGAAGTAAAAAATCTACACTTCTATTTATAATTCTATATTTATTATTTCTTATTGGAATCGGTTTTTGGGATACTTTATGGCAACTAAAACTCAATCTTATTGCTTTTGGAGCAATGGGGAATCTTACTAATATTGCTATAAATACTCAAGCTGTTAATGTTTCCCATGCATATAAGGGACAAATTACAGGTTCATTTCATGGATTTTGGAGCATCGGAGGGTTTATAGCTTCCTGGCTGGGAGCTTTTATGATTAGTAATTCTACTCCTCCTCTTTCACATTTCATTATTTATTCTTCAATCGGAATTATTATAAGTTTAGCCTTGTTTAAATTTTTAGTCCCTATAGATTATTATCCTGAAAAAAACGAAGAGAAAACTAAAAATAAATTTCAGTTCCCTGATAAAAGTTTAATTATATTAGGCATTTTAGCTTTATTTGCTATGATTAGTGAAGGGTCTATGACCGACTGGTCCAGTGAATATATGAAGAGTATTGTAAAGCCCCCAAAAGAATATATTGGGTATGGATTAACTGCTTATATGTCCACCATGTCTGTTGGACGATTTATTTCAGATTTAACCGTCCGTAGATTTGGCCCCAATAAAACCTTAAAAATCAGTGGTGTATTAATTTTTTTAGGTCTATCTATCACTGTGTTTTATCCTAATTTTATTATGACTATTATCTCCTTTATGATTGTAGGATTAGGTATTTCAGCAATTGTACCTTTGGTTTATACCTTAGCCGGTAAATCGAAAACCATAGCTACCGGAAAAGCTCTTACTATTGTAACCAGTATTGGTTTTATAGGTTTCTTTTTAGGTCCTCCCTGTATTGGATTTATTGCTGAAAAATTTACTTTACGTATTGCTTATGCTATCATTTCAATTTTTGGAATTGGAATTGTATTTCTCAGTTCTTTTATTTCTAAAGATTAATAATATTAAATAAACTTCATATAAACCCAAAAGTATATGTACATAAATAAGTAATATACGTTCTTATAACTCAATGAGTATTTATTGTTTAATTTATTATGTGCATAATTTATTTTATAATTTTTTATAATTATAATTAAAGATCATTTAACATAAATATTATACATATTTTAAGTTATATTATACATCGATAGCAATAAATTTATCCCAATGATAATTTAGGCAATATTTAGAATTTATCGTAAAAAAAAATTTATAAGTTTAAAATTCTGAACTTTGAAATAAAATAAAATAAATAAACTTTAATTTATGATATTAATTTATTATAAATATTATAATATTATATTTTCTTAACTTAATACATAAACTTAAATTATAAAATATTTTTATAAAAAGTTTACTCATATTATTTTTCATATTGATATATAAATTTATTAATTAATTTAAATAAAAAATATATTTTAAATTACTTCAATAAAAAAAACATAAATTTTTAACATTAATAAATATTAATTTAAAAATATTAATAAAATAGAAAAAATTATTTTTGCAAGCGAATAAAAAATTTATAAACTATGAAAAATTTTATATTTTGGTTGGTTCTTTTAGTTATTATTTTAGTAAACTTAGTTTCAACATGGAAAATTTACGAAAAAGCAGGGGTTCCGGGTTGGAAGGCAATAATTCCTTTTTACAATATTTGGGTTTTAGCGGAAATTGGCGGTAAACCCGGATGGTGGTCCTTATTAAGTTATATTCCTTGTATAGGAATATTTGCTGTTGTTGCTTTATGGATGGAAGTATGTAACAAATTTAATAGAAACAGATTTTTTACATTAGGAATTATCTTATTACCTTTCGTTTTTTTACCTATGTTAGCTTTTAAGGAAGATATTCAATATGAGAATTCCGATAAAAATGATATGCATGAAAGTTTAGAAAATATAAATAAACAAGTAAATTAAAAATTTGTATTATTTATTATAAAAAAACCTTTAAAAATTTTTAAAGGTTTTTTTATATTTTTCAAAATAAAAATATACTTTATCATATGAAAAAAATTTATTTCATTTTAGTTTTAACAATTTTCATTTTTATAAATTGTATAGGAGAATCAAAAAAGATTTATAGCAAGGATATAAATGTAAACACAAAAATTTTTTATGGTGATACAATACAAGGAATTAAAACTTTAAAAGAATTTTATTTCAAAGTTTATGGTAATGATACAATTTCTAATTCTTCTATGGAAGATTTACAAAGAAAATTTGTTTCTGAACGTTTATTAAAGAGAATTGATAGTTTAAGTGAAGAGGATAATTATGTTTTAGATTATGATCCTTTCATTCAAGGTCAAGATTATTCTGGTGAAATAATTAAAAAAACTTTAAAAGTGAAACCTTTAAAAAATCAAAATGAATATAGAGTTAGCTTTTTTCTTTTTGATGAAAAAAATGAAAAAGAAAAAAACATAGATTTTCTTTTAAAAAAAGACAAAAATGGAAATTTTATTATCTATAGTATTATAAATAATGAATATTTAAACTTTAATGATCCCTTAGTAAATAAGCAATCTAATTAATAAGGTTAATACAAAAAATAATCTTATCTTAATATTGTCTAATAAACAAAAATATTGTAAACTCTCTTAAAAAATAAAACTAGTAAAGAGTTTATTTGTAAGTAGGTTTCTGAATATTTGTAAACAATCTTGTATTATAAATTAATAATTATCAACCGTATATTAATAAAAAGCTAATTCAAATAGTAACGATTTAGTTTTACATTTTTACATTAATTTACAAATATAAAAATTGTTTAAAAAATCATATTTCGTCAATATGAAAATAAGCTGCATCTATACCTTTAATTAAGAACCCTTGCCATAGTATTGAAATAATTACATGAAGCCCATAACTTCTTATTTCCTATAACATAAAAACGTTTCTTTGCTCTTGTTAAGGCAACATTCAACATATTAGGTTTTTGCGAAGCCCAATTTCTAGCCCCTGAAGAGGACGGATTACTTCCTAGCACAAGAAAGACAATATCAGCTTCTTTACCTTGAAATTTATGTATTGTTCCGCAAGAGATGTTTTTTTGATTTTTAAATTCACTCGTACAATAAATAGAAACAGATTTAAAAGGTGAAATAACATAAATATTACCTGTATAGCCAGTTCTCTTCAACTCTCTGATTCTAGTTTTAAGAAATTCTATTTCTTCAAGAATAACATGTTTATTATAAGGTGTGGATGTACATTCAACATGAAACCAAGTGGATGCACCAATAAATTCTTCATCTGAGTTTTTATTAATAGCTTTCACCATTTGATTATTATATGCAATCTGATTTGCAATTGAAAACATAGGGTCATCACATCTTCTATGTGTGCGAAGAGGAAAACCGGTCCATATCTTCTCTTCCGAATCTCCGATTTGCATATAGGTGCCAAATAAAGAAATCCTATCTGCTAGCTGCTGTACTGAAACTTTACAAGGAGACCAAACTAATTCTACATTACATTCTTTTCTCAATCTAGTTACTAATTTTTCTGGCATTGAAACAACAGGTTCCACTTGCAATGGATCTCCAACAATCACACATCTTTTTGAGCGATGCATCAATCCAGCAACTGATTGAGGTGTAGCTTGTCCTGCCTCATCAATCAGCAACCACCCAATCTGGTTTTTAGCAATATTGGGGAATAATCTACTTGCCGATGCCAATGTCGTAGACACAACAGGGACACATAAAAAAAATGTATCCCATAAGTTTTGAGCTATCTTCTTTTCAACTGTTACCCAGCCGGAAAGCATTTCAAAAAATGCGTTCAAGTTATTCTTTATATTTTTAGCATTTACAAGAATAGCATCATGATGTAATTGGAGTGCTGTAATAAATATATCACTTCTTAGTTTTGCTACTTGAGGAGAATGATACGGGTTCAAAAGATGTATTTTATCTAAATCTTTTTCCCAAAAATCAATATCAAATATGTTATTTATATCTATTCCATACCCTTTATTTAGAATATCTTGTAATTTTTTATAATCTACAAAAAATGCATTCAGTTTAAATAAGTCTTTTTTTATAATCTCTTTCTTCGTTGACAATTCTTTTGAATTATCTCTATTGAGTGAGAGTGCTTTCCTTGCATTATCTAATGATACATCTAATGATCGTAATCTATTAATAATCTCTTCTGTTCCAGAACTCCACTGTTTATAACTTTTTGTGGAAAATAGTTTTTGAATAAAGAAGAGTGTTGGTTTTCTTTGCAAATGTGCATTCAGTAGAATTTGAATTCTATCTGCATCTTGTCTTACCTGATTTTCTTTCCCTATAAGCTTTGTTTGCTCATACGATAGATTAGATAAATTTTCATCAATTATTGTGAGTTTACGTGTAAGTTGTATTTCTTTTTGCCTGTTCTTAATATAATCTGGAAGCAATCTATGAAATAAAGATGCTTGCTCTTTAAAATCCTCAAACTTTTTTAGTAAATTCTTAAATAACTCATTATGTTTGATAAAAGAGTCCTTATATATAGATGTTTCATCACTATCAGGATCTTTATAAATATCGTATAACAAATTTTGAAATCCATTAAATCCATTTTGTTCTGCTGTTTTCCCCGATTGCCAGAAAGCTTTTCTAAACATCTCTCTGTTTTTCATATTTCCCAAAGCTGCTGCGACAACTCCCCAGCTATCTTTTTTTATCAATGATTGTGAACAGATAGAGAAATAATCAATATCAGTAAAAGTTTTTGTGTCAATATTCTCTTTTTGAGGTAGTTCTTTGCTTATATTTTCAACTGCAGCATTATTATTGCTAGCTACAACTATACCGAAATTATTTTTTAGAGATTGCTTTAGATTGTAAGTATAATAGTTATAACCTGATTCCTTTTCAATTTTCTTAAAGCCTCTCTCGAATAAATTATCACAACCTAAATCAGAGATAACCTTTGCTCTCTCAACAATAATTTCGGCAATAATATCTTTCAATAGGGTTGTTTTTCCTGTTCCCGGTGGACCATTCACTCCTTGTATACCTTCAGCATCTTTTAGATTAGAAAAAATTGAATTTACAGCTCCCACTTGTGCTGAATAAAGACCGTATTCAATATTTGAAGGCCACCTTCCGCAAGTCATAGAATCTGGACTAAAGCTCTCGAAGAGTAGCTCTTTATTTTGTATTAGATCTTTTCTTTTACCAATTGAAGGTGCTTGTTCTAAATATAATTGAAGAGCCGTTCCTAATTCATTCTTTTTGATAGATGAAAGATAGTCTAAATCATTTAAATAAAAACTATTCAGAAAGCCAGTATTAGCTTCGCTATCTTTTGGAACACTTTCCTCTAAAAGATAAATACCGATACTTTGATCCCACCATTTGTTGATATCTTTTAAATAGTCAATTTCTTTGTTGAGGTGTTCCCATAAGACTGTTTCTCCTTGAAGAATCTGTTTTCCATTAATCTCAACGAGTCTGAAGTTATATCTGTCTGAAAAATCTGTTTGCGATTTTTTCAGAGCATCACTAACAGACGAGAGACTTATATTTTGCTCTAATGCACCAATTCCGAATGTGTAACTAGCCGTAACATAATCATTTTGTTGAGGACAACCTTTCTCATCTAAAATCAATGCAGATAAACAAGTAAAACCGCTAACAAGTTCTTCCCAATCATTTGTGCTATCACTTTTCAATAAACTATTGAGATGGTCAACGATTATTTTCTTTCCAATCTTACCAAAAAATAGAGTATAACGCCATTTATAATTTTTATTTATAGGCTTATCTGTCTTAAGCCATGGCAAGAAATCTCCTTCTTTGAGAAGATAAGCATCTTTATTTAAATCTGGGAGATCGAATATTTCAACATTCCTCCAGAATTTTAGTATATCTTGTTGTTTCAATTTTTGTGAAAATTTAAATTTATGGACAGTAGCCCAATTTATATTTGTAATTCTTCTTCAAAAGTGTATAATCTAGATATATTCATGTTTCCAATCTAGTTTTATATTTCATTAATAATTTATTGCTTATTTTTAAATTACTTCTTACATATGCAGACTTATTTAATAGAGCGAGGGTTTCAAAGTCTAAGCGTTTTATATCTTTCAACTGATTATGCTCTATCTTCATCAAATAGGCTCCTTGCTTATAATATTCCTGTTTGAAATCATGGGTTAGTCCTATCTTATTTAATCCATAATATTCACAATAAAAACGTTGGAGCAGGGGAGAGTTTTTCTTTACATCAGAAGTACGGAATTGGTATTTCAGGAACCTAAGATTCTCAATATCTTTAAATTTAATATTTCCAACAATTTTATCAGAATTTTTCTCTATGAAATCTACAATATCTTTAGTTTCAGCCATTTTCATAATGTCAATTTAAAAAAATGAATTTAATGAAATGAAATTTAAAATAAACTCATTTACTCCACTTTCGATACTTCAAACTCCTCCCTAAAAAGAAATTGAAGCTATAAAACCATAAATACAGCCACTTAAAATACGATTTAAAAAAAACTAATTTTCAATTTTAACCCAAGTCATAGTAAAGCTGAGTACTCTTAATTTCTAATTTAAGTCTTTTTATATTATCGGCTAATTTTATTTCCTTTAATAATCCAAATACAGCAAAACCTATTTCTGTCATGTTCCTTGGAAGTTCCTTATAATAATTTATTTGATTTGCATTTAAGCTTATTAAAAATTTAAATTCATTATCTTTTCTAAAATTCAATATTTTAGATTTAAATTTTTCTTTTGTTTTTGAATTTATCTTTTCATCTTCTTTACTTTGAATAGATGCTTTTCCCCAAATAATTATAAAATTATCTAAAAGTTCATCCTTTCTTTTTATTAGATTTTTAATATTAACTCTTGTAATGCTTTCTCTTTTATAAGTATTTGATGAAACTAATGGGGAACCGTATGAGTTATTTTCTTTTATTGAATTTTGCTTAGTTTCTAGCTTATCTAATCTATTTTTAATTAATATATTTATTGCTCCTTGTAAACCATTATCTATAAGAAAATTCAATCTTTTTTTGTCTTCAATATTTTTACTATCAATAAGTTTTATGAGATTTTTATTAGATATAAATTCTTCATAAAATTGACAATCCTTTAAATGCTTGTCGTTTCTATCAGAGGCAAAATAAGGTTTAATTTTCTCTTTGCAAACGATATGAATCGGTGCTGTATGGCATTCAGGACAATATACTTTTTCCCTATGTATATTATCAGAATACTCTTTAACTGTTATATATTCATCTCCTAGTTTATAATATGCTTCTTTAAACTTAGACATAAGACCATAATTTTTATCCCTCTAAATTAGAATTTTTTATTGATCATTAACGAAATAAAAAAACATAATTTATGGACAAGCTCATTTAATCCACTTTCTTTTTTTTAATTGGTTAATTACCCCTAAAAAGAAAATAAAGCCATAAAATCAGATATTCAACCACTTTAAAACACCATTCTGGTTGAAGCGAATCCTTAGGTTTTCCAGTTTTAATTTATTTTTCAATTCCAAAAAAAGAAAAAATAAACTCATTGAAAATATCATTATCAAGAAACTGATAATCATTATCTTACTATTAATTTAATAAACATTAAAAAAATATTTTAATGTTTTTTATTAACTGTCAGGAATATTTTATACATTTGCATCATAGTTCTTAGAAAAATGTTTTGAAACCATTTACTAAATAGAGTATTAATTTTTGTTTAAAACTATTTAAACAACCCTTTTATAGGGTTTCAGACCCAATTCAATATTATACTCCGTATTGCCGAATTACCTATTCAAGTAATGAAGGCAATGCAGTAATACTGATAAAGATTTGAATGCTTCTTCATTTTTTAATAAGGAGCAGGGATTTAAAGAGGTGTTATAGAGAACATTGTCTACGTATTTAGTAATTGGCTATTATTTAAAGGAGCAGGAGTAATAGTGCTCCAATAATTAAATATATAAGTATATGTCTAGATTAAAAAGACTTCAAAACATCGATGGTTTAATTATTTCATTACAAACTATCGCTAAGAGCCAGTGTTCTCTTTCGGAGGATGATGTTAATTTATTGAATGATGCAATAGCAAAATTGAATAGATTAAGAACAAAAAAGGGATTAACCGATAAACACTATCAGATGGAAATTTCTGATATTGTCGAATTAATTACCAAGTTTTTAATTTAAACACTATTGAGTCATGAAACATTTTTACATCATCAAGTACCTTCGACACCTTTTTACTTACTCCAACTAAATAAGATTTGAAATGAATTTAGGAACAGTTATAAAAGATACCAGAAAGCAGAAGGGACAAACTCAATCAGAGTTTGCCTCAAGTTGCGGGATTACCCAAACATATTTATCTCAAATTGAGAACAATAACAAAGAACCTAATTTGTCTACATTAAAAGAGATAAGTAAAAATCTGGATATCCCATTACCCATTTTATTTTTTTTATCGCTTAATGAAGATGATATTTCTCCAGAAAAAAGAAAGGCTTTTGAAATAATTAATCCATCCGTAAAGTCTTTGATAAATGAATTCTTTAGAGTTTAGGAATAAATTACATCTTCCATCAATAATAAATGTTTCTGATAGTAAAATAGATAAAATTATTTCCGAAATTGATAAGTATTATAGTGAATGGGAAGAAATAAAAATGTATAAAAGTACCTATCAGCCTAAGACATATAAAGATGGTACAATAAAAAAAAGGATTATTCGACCGTCAAAAGGCATTTTAAAAATAATCCAATCTAGAATTAAAGACCGGATTCTTGCTAATATTGAACTTCCTAACGAAATTCATGGAGGCAGAAAACAACGAAGTAATATAACTAATGCAAAACCGCACCAAGGAAAAAAGTATACATTAACAACTGACCTTCAAGATTTTTTCCCTTCAATTAAAGTTAAAAGGATTCATGATACATTTACTAACTTAGGCTTCAATAAACAATCTACATTTTATCTAACTCGTTTAACTACATGGAAAGGAGAACTACCTCAAGGAACCCCAACAAGCACTCATCTATCTAATATTATTTTTTTAGAAACAGATTATAAACTTATTAGTTTCTGTAAGGAACATGATATTACATATACACGGTTCATAGATGATTTAACATTCTCTTCCCAAAAAGATTTTCAGCATCTTATTGAACCTATTTTAACAATTATTTTACAAAGTGGACTAAGAATAAGTAGAAGAAAGACTTATTACAAAAAGAATCAAACTATAACGGGGATTAATGTTTTTTTAAATAAAATTGATGCTTCTGAAAATATTCTTTTAAAAGTTAAAGAAGAAGAAAATTTGCCAGATGATTGCCCTAAACCATACACAACCTATCGAAGTAATATAAAAAAGACAAACAAAAAAAGTAAATCAAATCCTTAATTTTTAAATCTAAACAATGTCAGTTACTTTTATAGTCATGGTTTTATTCTTTTTTCTATTGTTTACAAATAATAACTATTTACATGAGCTAAATTCGAAATCTGTCAGGACTTTTCAAAGCAATTCATCCGGTTTTTTGTTCAGAAATTTTTAAATGGAAAAGAAAAGGATTTTATACCCATATAAAAAAGGGGGAATAAAGGGGGAATAAATCCAGTGAATCTTGTCTAAATATGGCGAACCTAGCCGTGAGGAGTAAGCATAAAAAAAACTCTGTAGTTAAGTATTACAGAGGTTTTTGTTACTTTTATTGAGTTGTTAAGTTCTCAATCTTGTGATCGCGAAAGGATTCGAACCTTTGACCGTCTGCTTAGAAGGCAGATGCTCTATCCAGCTGAGCTACGCGACCCTCCTTTCGGATTCTATTAAGTCGGGGTGACAGGACTCGAACCTGCGACCCTCTGGTCCCAAACCAGATGCGCTACCACCTGCGCTACACCCCGTAAATTTCTTAATGATCTAGATTTAACTTCACGCTGCGGAGAGTGTGGGATTCGAACCCACGCGACGGTTTCCCGTCGACAGTTTAGCAAACTGCTCCGTTAACCACTCCGGCAACTCTCCTAATTTGTTACTATTGTTGACAAATTGGAGTGCAAAAGTAGCAGTAAGTTTTTATTTATGCAAGTATTTTTATAAATTTTTTAACTTATTTTTGTTTATTCGTTTTATACCTTTGTACGGTTAATTCCAGTATATGAAACACATATTATTTTTATCTCTTATCTGTATATTTTTGACCAGTTGTGGATCATCTAAAAAAATTATGGTTCAGACTAAAGTTATACATGACACAGTGTATGTAACCGATATAAACCCTAAATACCATGTAATTACTGAAGCTAAATTACCTAATTATGTGATTTCCAAGGAATACTTTCCTTCTCAGGCTTATGATGATAGAATTAAATTCTTAGTACTTCATTATACAGTATCTGACTATCCTACCTCTATAAAAATACTAACTAAAAAGAATGTGAGTGCACATTACTTAATTCCTGATACTCCTAATGATACAATACAATTATTGGTAAGTGAAGATAAACGTTCCTATCATGCCGGTTATAGCGCCTGGAATGGAAGAGAAAATCTGAACGATACTTCCATAGGCATTGAAATAGTAAATAAAGGCTATGTAAAAGTTGGAGATTCTTTGATATTTCAACCCTACTATGATTTCCAAATCAAAAAAATAGCAGCCTTGGCTCAAAATATTATCAGCCGTTATGATATAGATCCTACCTATGTAGTAGGCCATTCAGATATTGCTCCTTTAAGAAAACAAGATCCAGGGCCTTTATTCCCGTGGAAAACTTTATATACTCAATATAATATTGGGGCTTGGTATAATGATGCCGACAAAGAACTTTTCTTAGAAAAATTTATTTATGATACCTATCCTTATAATTCAGCTCTTGAATTTCAAAAAGGATTACAAAAATACGGTTATAAAATAGACAACACCGGCGAATGGGATAAAAATACAAAAGATATTGTACGTGCTTTTCAATGGCATTTTAGACCAGAAAAAGCCGATGGTATAGTAGATGCTGAAACCTGGGCAATATTACAAGCTCTGAATAAAAAATATCGTTCTAAATAACTATTAATCATTACGATTTAACTTATGACTCATAAATCCGGTTTCGTCAATATAGTAGGAAAACCTAACGTAGGTAAATCAACTTTAATGAATGAGTTGATGGGTGAAAAATTATCTATTGTAACCTCAAAAGCCCAAACTACTCGACATAGAATTTTTGGTATTTGGAGTGATGAAGACACACAAATTGTTTTTTCAGATACTCCGGGTATCATTATGAAACCAATTTATGAATTACATTCAAAAATGAATGATTTCGTTAAAGAAGCTTTTCAAGATGCAGATATCATTATTTATATTACAGAATTTGGTGAAGAAAAATACTTGTCTGAATATTTAATAAAAAAATTAAATGCAGTTAAAATTCCTGTTTTAGTTCTGATTAATAAAATAGATAAATCCCAAGAAACCCATTCCATTACTAAAGGAGTAGATTATTGGCATTCCCTTTTACCTAAAGCAGAAATACTACCTATTTCTGCTCTTTACAAACTTAATACTGAACTTATTCTGCCTAAGATAAAAGAATTGTTACCTGAGGCTCCTGCGTATTATGATAAGGAATTATTTACAACACTTTCTGAACGTTTTTTTGTAAATGAAACTATAAGAGAAAAAATATTACTTAATTATCAAAAGGAAATTCCTTATTCTGTTGAAGTGGTAACAGAATCTTTTAAAGATGAAGAAAACATAATCCGTATAGAATCAATTATTTATGTAGAAAGAAACACTCAAAAAGGAATAATCATAGGTCATAAAGGAGAAAAAATTAAAAAAGTAGGAACTCAGGCACGTATAGATTTAGAAAATTTTTTCAATAAAAAAATTTATTTAAATCTTTTTGTTAAAGTGAAAAAAGACTGGAGATCGAATGAGAAAGATTTAAAAAAATTCGGTTATTCAAAATAAATATATGTTCTTTTTTAAGAAATATTTTTTTATATACTTTGCTATTTTTAGTAATTTCATGTCATTCAAGCAAAGAAGAGAACACTTTATATTTAGAAAATAACCTTAATATCTAATCATCATTTCTTTATAAACCCCAGAAAATAAAAATAGATTACCATAAAGACACTAATTTTATTTATAAAATTTTTAATTCTCAACAAATAACAAAATATACTTTATTTAAAAAACCAATCAATATTATTTTTAGACAATTTAGAAAAATTTGATTAGAGATATATAAAACACTCCTATTTACTTTTTAAAAAATAAAGGGGCTGATAGTTGATATTCTATCTCTAAACTCAATATTTATACATATTCTAATTTTAAAGATTTACTTGGATGAAACTTGTGTTTTTCGAAATTGAAAAATAATAATTTTACTACCATTATCCGATTTAATAATAAAGATACTCTAGCTTACAACCAAAATTATTATTATACTAAAAATACATGATTTATAAAATTGCTTTTAGATATGATGGCAGCTTATATTAGTATCATTTGAAAAAATAATATGTTCTTCATTTCATTCTATATTTCTTACCTTTGCCAAAACTTGTCTATATAATGAATAATAAATATATAAAACTTATTATTGCTGCATTAATTATTGCTGCCGGAATTTATTTCATGTTTAATCGTCAAATTGGTTTAGGAATTTTAATTGTAATTTTATCATTAATTCCTATCCTTTTATTTTTCAGAAATGAATACATCTTGTTAGCATTTTGGAAATTAAGAAAACAAAACCTTTCAGAGGCTCGAAAATGGTTAAATAAAATTACAAATCCTAAATCTCAATTAGTAAGAAAGCAAATGGGGTATTATAATTATCTTATGGGAATTACTGAAGCACAGGATAATCCATCTAAAGCCGAATCTTATATGAGAACTGCATTAGACTACGGATTAAGTTTTAAACATGACCGTGCTCTTGCTACCTTAACTATAGCTTCCGGTGCTATGATGAGAGGGAATAAAAATGAAGCGGAACGATTGTTAAATGAAGCAAAAAAATTAGATACTTCTAATATGTTGGGAGATCAAATAAAGATGATGAAAGAGCAAATGAAAAAAGTAAATGTTTCACGAAGTAATATGATTAATCCAAATATGAGAAGTCGTTCCAGATATATGAAATAACTCACTTCTTTTTCAACATCAAAAAATAAAAAAAGCTAATTGTTATCGATTAGCTTTTTTATTAAAAAAATAGATTTATGTTGATTAAATTCAATCCCTATTTATTCATAGTAAGAAGAAATTCTTCATTTGAAATAGTCCTGTCAAGTCTGCCTTTCAAAAATTCCATAGCTTCCAACGGATTCATATCAGCTAAATGGTTTCTAAGTATCCACATTCTTTGTTGGGTTACTGCATCTAATAGTAAATCATCTCTACGGGTGGAAGAAGAAACCAGATCAATAGCAGGATAAATACGTTTGTTAGCAATTTTCCTATCTAATTGTAGTTCCATATTTCCTGTTCCTTTAAATTCTTCAAATATCACTTCATCCATTTTAGATCCTGTATCAATTAAGGCAGTTGCTATAATGGTTAATGATCCTCCTCCTTCTATATTTCTTGCTGCTCCGAAAAAACGTTTCGGTTTATGTAGTGCATTGGCATCTACTCCTCCAGAAAGAACTTTTCCTGATGCTGGAGAAACAGTATTGTATGCTCGCGCTAATCGAGTAATAGAATCTAACAATATGACTACATCATGTCCGCATTCTACCATTCGCTGTGCTTTTGATAATACTATATTGGCAACTTTCACATGTTTTTCGGCAGATTCATCAAAAGTTGAAGCTATTACTTCTCCTTTTACACTTCTTTGCATATCGGTTACTTCTTCCGGGCGTTCATCAATTAATAAAACAATCATATAAACTTCCGGATGATTTATAGAAATTACATTTGC
Source organism: Apibacter adventoris (assembly GCF_002964965.1). Lineage (NCBI taxonomy): Bacteria > Pseudomonadati > Bacteroidota > Flavobacteriia > Flavobacteriales > Weeksellaceae > Apibacter > Apibacter adventoris. Next base: position 129,403 of record NZ_PSZN01000024.1, on the reverse strand, counting down.
TATGTCTTTTAATAAAAGTGTTTTCCCTGTTTTAGGTTGGGCTACGATCATTCCTCTCTGACCTTTTCCTATTGGAGAAAATAAATCTACTACTCTTGTTGAAAGAGTTGCTCCAGTTCCTGCTAACTTAAATTTTTCTTCCGGAAATAAAGGAGTTAAATGTTCAAAAGAAACTCTATCTCTAACAAAAGAGGGCTCCCTACCGTTAATTTCTTTAATTTTTACTAAAGGAAAAAACTTTTCTCCTTCTTTAGGAGGTCGAACTTCTCCGGTAACAGTATCTCCTGTTTTTAATCCGAAAAGTTTTATTTGAGAAAGAGAAACATATACATCATCCGGGGAAGAAAGATAATTAAAATCTGAAGATCGCAAAAATCCATAACCTTCCTGGGTTATTTCTAGCACTCCCTCAGTAATTATAATACCTTCAAATTCATAATCAGACGATTTGTATTTATTTACATTTCCCTGTTTGTAATTATTTTTAAAATTATTGTCTCTTAGTTTTTGAAAATTCCCTTTTTCATCACTGTCTTCAAAATTATTTTTTTTATCCTCTCGGGGTTTTTGAAAATGTGTACTATCTGCACTTTTTTGTAGAATCACCTGGGGCTTTCTGTATACAAAACCCTCTTTAGCTGTATCGTCAACCATATCCATCTCAAAGTTATCTTCATCTTTTATGGATTCAGAATCTTTTTTTCCTTGTGAAAACAGTGTGTTTCTTTGACTATTTGAAGGTATTCTTTTTCTAGGTTGTTTTGCAACAATTAAAGTTTCTGCTTTTTCAGGTACTTCTTCTAATTCCTTTTTATCTTTATTTTTAATTTGACCGGATAATATGGCATCTATTAACTCTGATTTTTTTAACCCCGAACTTTTAATTTTTAATTGATCAGCAATGACTTGCAATTCAGCAACTCTCATTGATTTAAGCTTCTGTTCTTCAAGCATAATTTATGTCCGTAAATAATTTTAATAATTTGATTTTAAATATTTTTTATAGAGATTTTAAAAAAAGTAGAACTATATAAAATAATATCCTAATCACAGTAGATTTAATTGGGCAATATTACAAAATATTTTATTAAAACACTAATTTTTTTTACTTTTGCTTTTTAAAAAAAAGTTTTGATTCAAAGAATACAAAGTTTATATCTTACATTGACTGGTATTATTGGCATAATTTGCGGATTAATAACCGATTTTATTCCTAATGAAAGAATTGATATGATACTTTTATTAGTAGTGGCAATACTAGCTTTTATTTCTATTTTTTGTTTTAAAAATAGATCTGCACAAAAGAATATTAATTATTTAAATATAATTATCAACTTATTGTTAATTGGTTTTATGGTTTATTATCTACTAATAACTCCTGGAGGGGATTTGTCCCCTAAGAAAGGGGTTGAGTTAATTGTTCCGGTTTTGCTGATTATTCTGCTTGCCATGGCAAATAAGTACATCAATAAGGACGAAAAACTTATAAAATCTGTAGATAGATTCCGTTAGAACTCATTACAACTTTATGAGTGTGTAAGGGTAGCTAAAGCTACCCTTATTTTTATATAAAATAATAGATAATAATTGGTATAGAAGAAGACAATTCTATCCAAAATCTAGTATAAAAATAAGAGTTTTTTTGAGGCATAAATAGCACCAATAAAGCCGCAAATAAATTTGTTATACCCCATGCTATACTATAATCTGGCTTTTGTGAAAAATTATTATAAAACAGTAAAAAAGAAATATTAAAACACAAAATTGAAATAAATTTACTAAAATTCACACCTACCATTTTAGGAATAGTTTGTATTGTATCTCTATTAGCATCAACTATATCAAAAGGAATTGTAATTCCAATAATATATAATAAAACACTTATAAATAATGAATAAGAAGGAATTATATTATTCCCTATATAAAAAATAACGCAAGACCAGATTGTAGCAATAAGAATAATTTTAAATAGGGAGATATTTCTTATTTTTAAAAAAATAAAATATGAGTTATAAAGAACTACCCATATGCTTAAAAATAATAATTTTACTATAAGTGAAATATCATTTTCTAAAAATATCAAAAAAAATAAAATTAATAGGCTGGAAATAAAGATTATAAGATTTAGTATTTTTTTTGAATATTTTAGCCAATACTTATGAAAATGCATATAGTTATATCCTGCTAAAGTGGAAAAGAAAACTATTTCAAGTCTGTAATGGTCAACAGAACTAAATAAAATACCAAAAAATAAACTCAAATAAGTAATCATTCCAGAAACCCATAACTGAGTTTCAAGTAAATATTTAGTTAAAAACATTTTCATTATAACAAAAAAACCTTTTATAAAGAAAATCTATTTTATTCTGTTTGGGTTATTTTTAACAAAAGCATTCCACCCTGAGTAAGAATTTGATGCAGTTTGTGAAGAAAGACCATTTTTACTATTTAAATAATGGCAAACAGCTAAAGCTAATCCGTCGGAAGCATCCAAATAACGAGTAGGAAATTCTTTTAAATTCAATAAAGTTTTAAGCATTCCCGATACCTGTTCTTTTGAGGCATTACCATTACCTGTGATTGACATTTTAACTTTTTTTGGCAAATATTCGGTAATAGGTATTTCTCTTAATAAACCTGCTGCCATAGCTACTCCTTGAGCTCTTCCTAATTTAAGCATTGATTGCACATTTTTTCCATAAAATGGTTCTTCTATAGCCAACTCATCGGGTTTATATTCATCTATAAGTGAAAGTGTTTTTTCAAAAATCTTTTTGAGTTTCAGTGCATGTGAATCAATTTTTTTCAGAATTAATTCATCAATACATAGCAGTTTTATTTTCCTATTAACTATGCTGATAATTCCAAACCCCATAACCTGAGTTCCTGGATCTATTCCTATAATAATTTTCTCGCTCAATTAAATTGATATATTTTTTAAATATGCTTCCCAACCTGATTTTTGATATTTAAGTGCTTCTTTTTTTGGATCAGTAGACTTATAAATACCTCTTCCTACAATAATAAAATCTGTATGGTTTTTATCAAAAACTTTTTCAGGAGTGTTAAAATTCTGTCCTTTTTTGTCTTTAATGGAATTCAAATTAACTCCGGGAGTAAATAATAATAAAGAGGATGGAAGTTTTGATTGAGCTACACATCCTATTACATTAGAAATATTCTCAGAAATTTCTATTGCTCTTTTTTTATAATTTTCATCTGTAAGAGTAGCACTAGAAGACATTTCTGCAATGGTAATTATACCTACCTTGCTGTCAAAAATTTTTAAACTATCCTCTCCTGCTATAACATGAGAAGTAATTAAATCTGCCCAATCTGATATTTTATATAATCCTCCTTCAAATTGCATTTGTTGAGTATTCCCTATATCACCAAATTTTCTGTCTTCAAAGAGTAAGAAATTTTTTTTATTGGCTATAGATTTTAATTTTATCACATACTCTTCAGAAAAATCTTTGATAATATCTGTATGAAGTTTTACTGCTACAATAGTATCTCCAATTGTTTCTGCCAATTGTAAAACTTCCTGAGTTGTAGAAACATCTAAAGAAGCTATAAGATTTGATTTTTTCTTTATTGCTATTTCTAAAATTTTTTTTGCAGCAGGATGAGATTGTAAAGCAGCCTTTTCTTCATAAGTCAATCTTGAAGATTTTACTTGAGCTGTAACTATAGGGGTACTTTTTAAAAAATTTTTTATATTTTGTAATTCTTCTTGTGATAATAAGTTATTTTTATATAGCAAATCCACCACTTCCTCTATTGTAAATAGATTATAAACATTATATCCTTTTTCTTTTAATAAATAGACCCCTCCTTGCTCACGATCTAAAACAACAACTATATCTTTAATTCTTAATCCTTCTTTTTCTACCTCCTCAATTGTTTCTATTAGGCTTTTTCCACTGGTAATTACATCTTCTACTAAAACACATGTCTGTCCTGATTTAAAAATACCTTCCAGCATTTTTTTTGTACCATATCCCTTACTTTCCTTTCTTTTTATAATTAGTGGTGTACCTGAATCTAATGACATAGCAGTAGCCATAGGTAAAGCGGCATAAGGCACACCACAAATCAAGTCATAACAAGATTTTTTTAAAAGGTTTAAAAGTTGTTGAGATAATTCTTTCAATAACTCAGGGTCTGAAGCAATAGGTCTTAAATCAACATAAAAAGGCGATTGTATACCACTTTTTAAAGTGAAATTTCCAAATTTAATTATGCCTAATTTATAGGCCTTTAATAAAAATTCTTCTTTACTGATCATTCTATAAGTTTAGATAGAGCAAAGATAATAAAATAAAAATCTATCCTTGTTTTAACTTTTCTCAATGAAAATGAGAAGAAAGTCTTTAACTAAATAATATTTATTTAATATTCATTCTCTTATAGATATGTCTTTAAGAAAAATTCTACTTTTTTTGAGGAATTTCTTTAAATTCAAAACCCTTTTTTTCTGCAAAATTTTCCTGCTCATCTATTATTTTTTCATTTACATTATTTAATTTTTCTTCATTATTTTCCATATTTTTAACAGCTCGATCATATTGACTTTTTGATAATTCTTTTTCTGAAATAAATTCTTTCATGGAATTTATCATAATATTTACGTAGTCTAAACATGTATTTTTCAACTCCTCACCCCCTTTAGGCACCTTTAATCCATTTATTTTTTCCTTCTTTTTTTCCATTTGTTCTATACCTACTTTTATCTTTTGAGATATAGATGATTTTTTGTCATTATTTGAAAACTGCTCTATATGAGAATAAAAAGAATTATATTCACTATCTGCACTGTTCAAAATAGACATCAATTCATCATTAAACTTACTTGGAGTTGGTTTATTACAAGAAATTAAACTAACAAAAATTAAAACTATTGATAAAATCCCTATTATTTTTTTCATATCAATTTATTTTAAAAACAAATATAACAAATAATTAATTATTTGTTATAAAATATAAATAAAAACCACATATAAACATAATAAAAAATATGGATTGTTATACTTATTTAAATTAAGTATCTTTGTAAAGTATGCAAAATCGTTGGTTAATACTCCCTCAAGCAGATGTTGAAAAGGCTTTACAGCTTGCCAACGAATTAGATTTCCCTGTAGAAATTACAAACCTACTTATACAAAGAGGAATTGATACTTTTGAAAAAACCAAGAATTTTTTCAAACCCTCTTTATTGCATCTTCATGATCCTTATCTAATGATAGATATGGAAAAGGCTGTACAAAGAATAATTCATGCTATTGAAAACAAAGAAAATATATTAATATATGGAGATTATGATGTAGATGGAACTACCTCTGTAGCAATGATGTATTTATTCTTGCATTCGATTTATAAAAATGTACACTTTTACATTCCTGACCGATACGAAGAAGGTTATGGAATCTCTTATGTAGGAATTGATTATGCTGAAACTCATAAATACTCTCTTATTATCTCATTAGATTGCGGAATAAAAGAAAATGAAAAAATTTCTTATGCTAAAAATAAAGGAATTGATTTCATTGTTTGCGATCATCACCTTCCTGACGATTGCATACCAAACGCTTATGCCGTATTAGATCCCCAAAGAACTGACTGTACTTATCCTTATAAGTATTTAAGTGGTTGCGGTGTAGGTTTTAAATTAATTCAGGCATTGGCAAAAAGATTAAATATATCTGATGATAAAGTTCTCTCATATTTAGATTTAGTTGCTGTAAGTAATGCTGCCGATATAGTACCCCTCACTGGAGAAAATAGATTATTAACCGCATTTGGACTTAAAAAACTTATAAAAACCCCTCGCGCAGGACTTAAAGTTTTTTTACCCAAAGAAATACGGGAAACATTTTCTGTAAGTAATATAGTTTTTGGAATTGCTCCAAAGATCAATGCAGCAGGACGTATTAGTCATGCTCAAAATGCTGTAAACCTACTCATTTCACAAAATGAGCTAGAATCCAGAAAAATTTATTCTCAGATTAATGAGCTTAACAACGAAAGAAGAGAATTGGATACATCTATTACATCTGAAGCTTTATTAGAAATAATCAAAACCGGACAAACAAATAGTTATGCTACAATTGTATTTAATAAAAACTGGCATAAGGGAGTTATTGGTATTGTTGCTTCAAGATTAATAGAAGAATATTTTCGACCTACTTTAGTTTTTACTGAAGGAAAAAATAATGATTTAGTAGCTTCAGCAAGAAGTGTTCCCGGATTCGATATTTATAAAGCATTAGAAAATTGTTCTGAATATTTAGAACAATTTGGAGGGCATATGTATGCTGCCGGATTATCTATAAAAAAAGAAAATTTTCTTTTTTTTAAAAATAAATTTGAACTAACTGTAAAAGAAAACATTAAGCAGAGCCAAAGAATCCCTACCATAGAAATTGATGAAGAAATATCATTAAAAATTATAAATAAAAGGTTTTTTAAACTTATTAAATATTTTGAACCTTTTGGTCCGGAAAATATGAGACCTTTGTTTTTATCTAAAAAAATATTTTTCAGCGGAAATTACACCTTGATGGGAAAAGATAAAAGCCATTTAAAAATGATTGTTTTTCAGGATAATATTAATAATACTTTTGAAGCTATAGCTTTCAAAATGGCACATCTTCTTCCTAAATTTGAAAAATATCCTTTTGATATGGTATTTTCGTTATATGAAAACTACTGGCAAGGAAAAACATTTTATCAATTACAAATAAAAGATGTAAAATTTATTGAATAATAAATTCAAGTTTTTGCATAAAATAAAAACGATATGGATATAGGCTTATTTTTCGGATCATTCAACCCCATACACATCGGGCATTTAATTATTGCCAATTATATTATAGAAAATTCTTCTTTGGATAAAATTTGGTTTGTTATAAGTCCACAAAATCCTTTTAAAGAAAAAAAAACTTTATTAGGTGATCATCATCGTCTGGAAATGGTGAATTTAGCCATTCAAAAATATCCGAAATTCCAGGCTTCAAATGTAGAATTCAATCTTCCAAAACCTTCTTATACAATTGATACTCTTGTAGTTTTAAAAGAAAAATATCCTGATCATAATTTTGTTTTATTAATGGGACAGGACAATCTTCTCTCTTTTCATAAATGGAAAAACTATGAACAGATTATTAAATACTACAAACTTTTAATATATCCTAGAATAACTAAAGAGTCGCAAAAACCAATTTTATGCCATCCTAACATAGAAAAAGTTTCTGCTCCTATTATAGAAATTTCATCTACCATGATTAGAAAAATGATTAAAGAAAATAAAAATGTGTATCCCATGCTTTCACCTGAAGTCTTTAATTATATAGACGGAAGCAATCTTTATAAATAATTCATTTTTTGTACCTTTGCACGCTGTTTTTGAATTTAATAATGATGACAGGTAATGATATTAATTTAGAAATGGGATTATCTCTCCCTATAATGGAACATTTTTATACCATTCAAGGCGAAGGTAGGTACACTGGTACAGCCGCCTACTTTATACGTATTGGAGGATGTGATGTAGGATGTCATTGGTGTGATGTGAAAGAAAGTTGGAATGCTAATATCCATCCGATAAAAAAAATTGATGATATTGTTAAAACAGCGATTTCTTTTTCAAAAACAATAGTATTAACTGGCGGAGAACCTTTAATGTGGAATTTAGTCCCACTTACGCAAAAGTTAAAAGAATCTGGTTGTAATATACACATAGAAACTTCAGGAGCTTATTCTATAAATGGTCAAATTGACTGGATTTGCCTGTCCCCTAAAAAAACTTCTTTACCTAAAGAAGATGTGTATGCTTCCGCTCATGAATTAAAAGTAATAGTTTATAATCAACATGATTTTAAATTTGCAGAAGAACAAGCTTTGAAAATTAATAAAAATGCTTTGTTATATTTACAACCTGAATGGAGTAACCGAGAAAAAATGACTCCAAAAATTATTGACTATGTTATGAAAAATCCTCAATGGCATATTTCTTTACAAACTCATAAATACTTAAATATTCCTTAATTAAATTTTATTTTCATTAAGGTTATGTAAATATAATCCCATCTATAGAATACATATTTTCCTAATACTGACAAACACATTAATTAACCTATAAGTTAAATTTAGTAGATATTAACTTTAAAGAATTTTCTAACTCAATTGTTACATATAAATCTGTAGAGCAAGTAGAAATTAAAAAAAATAAATCTATACTCATTTGCAGATTATAAAATCTTATTGAAAAAAATGTTATTACAAATAAAAATTCTTAATAAATAGAGAATGCTTATTTTAAAATAAGAAAGAACAATAGTATAATTATTATTAAAAGATTTAAGTTGAATAGATTTGCATAAAGAAAATAAAGTTTAATTTAAAATAAAATTATTAATTATGTCATTAGTAGGTAAAAAATTTCCCAATATTTCAATAGACGCAATGGACCATATGGGTGAAAATCTAAAAATCAATATATTTGAAGAAGCAACAAAAAAAAATAAAAAAGTATTATTATTTTGGTATCCTAAAGACTTCACCTTTGTATGCCCTACAGAATTACACGCTTTTCAAAAGGCACTTCCTGAGTTTGAAAAAAGGAATACACTTATTATTGGGGCTTCTTGTGACACCAATGAGGTACATTTTGCTTGGTTAAATACTTCTAAAAATAATGGAGGAATAGAAGGAGTTACTTATCCTATTTTAGCAGATACAACACGTAATCTTTCAAATATTTTAGGTATTTTAGATATAGAATCTACAAAATATGATGAAGATTATGATTCTGTAATACTTGAGGGTTCTAATGTGGCTTATCGTGCTACATTTTTAGTAGATGAAGATGGAAAAGTATTTCATGAAAGTATTAATGATATGCCTTTAGGTAGAAACGTTCAAGAATATTTAAGACTTATTGATGCTTATGCCCATGTACAAAAATATGGTGAAGTTTGCCCTGCAAACTGGGAAGAAGGAAAAGATGCCATGAAAGCAGATAGAAAAGGCGTTTCAAGCTATTTATCTTCACATTAATTCAATAATTTACTTATTATGTTGCAAGAATTAACTCAAGACAATTTAGATCAAATTATAAACAATAATAAAGTCGTATTAGTACAATATGCCGCTTCTTGGTGTGGTAATTGCAAAATTATGAAACCTAAATTTAAGAAATTGGCAGGAGAAAATGAAAATACCACTTTTGTAATTGCTGATGCGGAAAAATTTCCTGAATCCAGAAAGCTAGCTAATGTAACCAATTTACCTACATTTGCAGCTTTTAAAGATGGAAAATTAGTAAACCAAATACAAACCAACAAGTTAGAACCTTTACAAGAATTAGTAAATGAAGTTACCAGTAATTAAACATCTTGTCCAATTTATTGAGGAGAACGATGAAGATTATATAAATGAGACTATTGAAACTCTTGAAAATCTTACAGAAGCTCCGGGGTTAAAAGATGAAGAAATAGATGTAATTGGAGAAATAATTTCTAATATGTATGGTTCTATAGAAGTCAATAAAATGATTAAAGAGGGCAAGCCTCAAAAAGAAGCATTAAATGCTTTTATGAAAAGAGTATTGGGGTCCATAGATAAATAACCTTTTTCAATTTTATGATTTAGATCCGTCTTAGTTTAAAATTAAGACGGTTTTTGTTTTAAAAAACTGAGTATCTATAAAATATTATTTTTATTTTTCATCTTGAAATCGTAATTTCGCACACTAAAATATAAAATAAATATAAATGGCTATTCTTACAGAGATTAGAAAACAAACCGGATTATTGATAGGAGCCACAGCCTTTGGTTTATTAGCGTTTTTAGTTCCATGGAATAGTGTGTCGGGCTTCTTATCCGGTCATAAAGATCCTAATGTCTTGGGAAAAGTTAATGGTGAAGGAATTACCAGACAAGAATATTACGGACAACTTAATTTACTTAATACTCAGTATCAAGGACAATATCCCGAAAATATAATTGAAGGACAAGTTTGGGGCTCTTTGGTTCAAAATAAATTAATTGAACAAAAGTTTAATCAGGCTAGCTTTATTCTGACAGATAAAATGATTTGGGATATAGCTAAAAATTCACCTTTTTTTGCTTCTGATCCAAGATTTAAGGATAAAAATGGGAAAGTTAATTCTCAACTCATTCAAGAGGAATTTCAAAAAGCAGAAGAAACTCAAAATGCCTCTCCACAAAATAGGGAAATATATCAAACTTTGTTAGCCTTAAAAAGAAATTTTGGTTATCAAGCTATGTATAGACAATATTTTGGAGCATATTCTATCGGGATGTTAACCAACAATAAAGAATTAGATATTTTAGCTCAGAATCAGGTGAATATAGCAAGTATTGATTATGTGAAAATCGATTACAATACTTATCAAAAACAGCATCCTGTAAAAGTTACTGATGAAGATTTACAAGTTTATATTGAAAAGCACAAATCAAAATTTAAAATTGATGAAAACAGAACTTTAGATTATGTATTTTTTTCTGGAAGACCTACAGCTTCTGATGAAAAACATACTTTAAACTCTCTTAATTCTTTACTTTCCAAATCCATCATTGAAGGAGATACCATACAAGCTTTCGGAACTGTTAAAAATGACTCTTTATATATTACAGAGCTTAATAATGCACAAGTGGTAGATAAAGCTTTTAATTCTCAATACCGACAAGATAATCAATTATCTCCGGCCATACAAAATTGGGTTAAAACGGCTTCATACGGACAGATTTCTCCGGCTTATAAAGAAGGAAATTATTATGTACTATCTAAATTCTTAGGTAGAAAAAATTCTGATTCTGTTGTTGCGAGAAATATTCTTATTACTTATACCGAATCTAATGTACAAATTCAGCCTAAAAAGCAAAGAACAAAAGAACAAGCTAAACAAGAAGCTGAAAAATTACTAGCTCAAATTTCAGCAAATCCTTCTGATTTTTCTAAAATAGCTTTACAAAACTCTGATGATCCCAATGTTGCTACAAACGGGGGTGAAATGAAGTTAACTACTTCTCAAAACTTTCCACCTCCTTATAAAGCTTTACAAAATTTCTTAGAAACTTCACCGGAGGGAAAAACAGGAATTATTGAAACTCCGGAAGGATATTTTATATTAAATATTATTAAAAGAAAACCTTTCGCTACAGTATATAAACTTGCTGATTTAGCTAAAGAAATTAAATCTTCGGAAGAAACTACTGAGTCTGCAAGAAAAAAATCTCAGAAATTCATTCAGTCAATTATGGGTAAATCTTCTAAAGAATTTCAAGATATTGCAAAAAATTCAAAATACAAACCTATACAGCAAAGTGGAATTGTTCGTTTTGGTTCTACTCTTCAAGGCTTAGGTACAGATAAAGATACTGATATTATTAACTGGGCTTTTGATTCTAAAAGAAAATTGGGCGATACAGAAGTTTTTTCTACAAGTGACCAAAGTTATATTGTAGTAAGAGTATCTTCATTATTTAAAAAAGGTTTAGCTCATCCATCTTTAGTTAGAAAAGATTTAGAGCCTATTGTAAGAAATGAAAAATTAAGCAAAGAAATTTCTGAAAAAATTAATGCATCCAATAAATCTTTAGATCAACTTGCTACAGAATATAAAACAGCTAAAAGCTCTGCTACTCTAAGTTTTGATAACCCTTCAATTTCAGGCATGATTGAACCTAAAGTCGGGGGAGCTGCTTTTGGAATAAAACCGGGAGTAAAATCTAAAGCTATTGAAGGAAAATCAGGCGTATTTGTAATTATTACTAAATCTATTACGAAAGGACAGCCAGGAGATAAAAAACAATTAAGAACTTATTTAATAAATCAATATTCACAATTACTTCCTAATTTATTTCTTACCACATTATATCAAGATAGTGATATTAAAGATTATAGAGGGGATTTATTAAACCAACAACAAAAATAAACCATATAATATATTGAATAAAAAACCCAAAGCTAGCTTTGGGTTTTTTGTATTATAAAAATAATTTATTTATTTAACAATTTAGCTGCTTCTTTGGCAAAATAAGTAGAAATTAAACTGGCTCCGGCTCTCTTTATACAAGTTAAACTTTCAATAATAATTTTATCATTATCTAACCACCCATTTTGAGCAGCTGCCTTAATCATAGCATATTCTCCACTTACCTGATATACAGAAATGGGTACGTCAACTATTTCATTTAATTTCGAAACAATATCTAAAAAGGGTAGTCCCGGTTTAACCATAATCATATCGGCTCCTTCATCTATATCTTTGATGGCCTCATTAATTGCTTCCCTACTATTCCCGTAATCCATTTGATATGTTTTTTTATCTCCAAATCCGGGAGCGCTATCCAAAGCATCTCGAAAAGGACCATAAAAAGAACTTGCATATTTGGCGGCATAACTCATAATACCTACATTAGGAAATCCGTTTTCCTCTAAAGCTTCTCGTATTGCTGCCACCCTTCCATCCATCATATCGCTCGGGGCAATAAAATCCGCTCCAGCTTCAGCATGGCTCACACTCATCTTAACTAAAGCCTCTACTGTTGTATCATTTAAAATTTTTCCATCTTCAACAATTCCATCATGTCCATATATCGAATATGGATCTAAAGCGACATCCGGCATTACAATCATTTCCGGAACTGCATCTTTAATTGCTTTAATTGTATCCTGCATTAATCCATTTTTATTCCATGCTTCTTTACCTGTATTATCTTTAAGTTTATCATTTACTTTAACATACAAGTTTACCGCTTTAATTCCTAATGACCATAATTCCTTTATTTCTTTTATAGTTAAATCTAAAGAATGACGATGGATTCCTGGCATAGAAGGAATATTTTCTTTTATATTTTTCCCTTCCGTAATAAAAATGGGCAACATAAAGTCATCCGTAGTAAGGATAGTTTCTCTCATCAGGTCTCTAATAGACTGATTTACTCTTAACCTTCTATTTCTACTATAGATTATCATTGATCTTATATTTTGTTTTTTATTCTGATTTTATCTTTATAAATAATGTTGGCTAAATTAATTGTCGAACATCAAATCACAATTTTTATCTACCTCATCTATTTGGGCTCCTAAACTTTTATAAAATTTTATTGCTGATTTATTCCAATTAGATACCTGCCAACGTAATTTTTGACAATTAGTTTCTTTAGCAAAAGAGATTACTTTTTTAATAAGTTGTGTTCCTAATCCTTTTCCTCTATGTTCCTCGCGGATATATAAATCATCCATGTATAACGATTTACCTACCCAAGTATAATAAGCAAAAAAGAAAGTAACATATCCTAAAATGAGATTATTCTCATCTTTAATAGTAAAGCCTCTAAAAAAATCTTTTTCAGTTTTCATTCTTTCAACTGAATTTATCATTTTTTATGGTAAATTTTCAAAAACAGCCAATTCCCTAAATAACTCGATTAAAGTTTCGAAGTCTTCTTCTACAATTTCTTCTATTTTTATTTTCATTTCTTTTTACATTTTAATTCCACTTCTATCTGCAAAATATTCTGCAAATTTTCTTATTTCCTCTGCAACATCATCCTCATCTGTAGCTCTTTGATAAGAATTCCCTAAAGACATTAAAACCTGATGAAAAAAACGTTTCATTTCTTCTACGGGCATTTCTTTTGTCCAAAGATCAATACGTAAAGCTTCTTTTGTTTTATCATCCCAAACTGATAAAAGTACTGCTTTAGATTCTGCTCCTACCACACCTCCATCAGGGGCAGCCCAAACTATTTTCTCCGGAATATGATTTTCATCTAAAGTAATATTAAAATTGATTTCAGTTTCTTTCATAATTTATTTGATTGCATTTTTTTATTCCCTTTTCTATTTAATATTTTTTTCTTCAGGCAATTGCTCTGGCTTATATTTAGATTTAGCAAAAATTTCTTCATGGTTAGAGTTTTTTATAAAGTCCTGCAAACTAACTTTAGGATTTTCCTCAAAATATTTTCGACATATCTGCCATCCAACCCAACAACCAATTTGTCCCGGACTTTTAGCATCGACTTCTGTATAAAATTTAGAAAAAGGAGACAATGATAAAAAACGATCTGACAAAGAGAAATCATCACTAAATACATAGTTATTTTGAATAAAAAAATTCCATATTTCAAATTCATTAGATTTAGCCCAATTTATTTGATCTTGAGTATAACCTATTTTATATAAATCTTTTACTTTGGGTAAAAAAGCATCTTCTAATAATAATATTTTTCCCTGATAAATCATATGAGATACAAAAGACTGTGTAGTAAGCTCTTTAGGTATCCATGATTTTTCATTAATTATAACTTTAGCTACTTTTGAAGAAAGATATTCCGGAGACATACTTATTTGCAAATACCTATCAATTCTCATCATGTCATAATATTTATTACCATAACCTAAAAAGCAATCTACAGCTATAAACAAATAATTTTGATTGGGAACATATGTAATAGGATCTAAGTAATCTTGTACAAAAGAAGAATATAAATATACTTTAGGTTCTTTAAATTCAGGATAATAAAATTTTATATAGCGGAACATAGTTGTTAGTTCCTGTTTTATTTTCTGATTATTAATTTTATGTTTTATCTGATTATATATATTTATTTCTGTAGTATCTTTTCTTTGCTGTTCAGCCTTTTCATCCGGTAAATTTGCATCTATATAAAAAGGATATTTTTTTCGAAATTCTGAGATAGGTATTTGAAAATTATAAAAATCTTGAGATATATCAATTAGTTCTACATTGGCTCCAATTCCACTAATATCTACCTCCCATTTTTTATTTTTATTTTGTTCATCAGATTTTTTAGAACAACCAACAAACAGGAAAAATAGCAGAAAATATTTAATAATCTTCATTATATTTACATTTAATTTAAATCACTATAAGTATACAAAAGTACAATATTATGCGGACAACAGAAGTAATTTCTTACATAGTCAACTGGCTCAATGAATATATTTCACAATCTGGAACAAAAGGTTTTGTAGTAGGTGTATCAGGAGGTATCGATTCAGCAGTTGTATCTACTTTAGCAGCCCAGACCGGAAAAAATGTATTATTATTGGAAATGCCCATTCATCAACCTTCTGACCAGGTAAGTAGAGCTCAAGAACATATAAAAAATCTTACTCAGAAATTTTCAAATGTTAAAGGAAAAACCATAAATCTTACCCGATCTTTCGAAACTTTAAAATTAGACTTGCATATCGAAGAACAGAATAAAAATAATGATCTATCCTTAGCGAATACAAGATCACGTTTACGAATGACCACTCTTTATTATTATGCAGGAATAAATAATTTATTAGTTTGTGGAACAGGAAATAAAATAGAGGATTTTGGCGTTGGATTTTATACGAAATATGGCGATGGAGGTGTTGACATAAGTCCTATTGCAGATTTATTAAAAAGTCAGGTTTTTGAAATAGCTAAAGAACTAGGAGTTGCAGAATCCATTCAACAGGCAAAACCTACTGATGGTTTGTGGGTAGATGACCGCAGTGATGAGGATCAAATCGGAGCAACTTATCCTGAATTGGAATGGGCTATGAGTGTACACAAAGCACATAAAGCTACTGATTTTAGTGGAAGACAAAAAGAAGTTTTCGAAATTTATGACCGTTTAAATAAATTAGCACAACATAAAATAAATCCTATTCCTGTATGTACAATACCCAAGGAATTATTGTAATTAAAATTTTATATATTGAATCCAAAATATTTTCACCTTTTATTAGTTATATATTTCATTAGTTTAATTTCTTGCAAAAAAGAAAAACCATTATGTAAAAAGGATAATAAAATAATTAATAATATAACGGACTGTACGAAAACCTCAAAGAATAATATTGACTCTACTTATATTATTACTAAAACACCTAAAACTCAAAATCAGTATAATTTTATAGATCGATATCCCATAAGGAAGCCCCCAATAATTGACTCCACTAATTTTTATAGTGTAAAAAACAACAATTTGTTAAAAAGAAAACAAATAGAATTACTTCATTTGAAAAATGTAATACCTTCCAATATTCTTGAACATAATAACAAAATATATATAAATTATCTTTTAGATTTATCTGATAATTTTAAAACCATCATTTTTTACTACTATTCAGGAGAAAACGAATTATTTACGATATTAGTAAATTACACTTTAAATTACGAAGTTATTGACTGGAAAATTATTGCTTATGATGAAACAGCAGAAAATTGGTTTAGAACACAATCTTTTATTTCTCAGAACAAAATTAAAGTTGAAAATATAAGCTATATAGAAACTAATCCTGAAATAAAAGTTGAAAATTATAGCATAATGAAAAACGGGAAAATTATTAAAAAATAAATTAAAAAATCTATAAAAATTTTTTGTGAGATTTTCTCAATTCTTATTTTTGCGATAGAAATTAATATAGAGATATGGGACGCGCATTTGAATATAGGAAAGCAACAAAGTTAGCCAGATGGGATAAAATGGCTAAACAATTTAGTCGTATTGGAAAAGAAATTGCTATAGCTGTTAAGACCGGAGGTCCTAATCCTGAAGCAAATCCAGCACTTCGTCGTTGCTTACTAAACGCTAAAGGCGTAAATATGCCTAAAGATAATGTTGAACGTGCGATTAAAAAAGCTTCTGGAGCTGATGCTGAACAATATGATGAGGTAACTTATGAAGGATATGGTCCTGGAGGAATCGCGATCTTTTTAGAATGCACAACCAATAACTCTACAAGAACCGTTGCAAATGTTAGAGCAATTTTTAATAAGTTTGATGGCAATTTAGGGAAAAATGGTGAACTTACATTTATTTTTGATAGAAAAGGAATTTTTACCCTAAAAAAATCTAATATCACCATAGATTGGGATAATTTTGAGTTGGAGATGATTGACGCAGGTGCTGAAGAAATAGAAGAAGATGATGATGAAATAATTATTACTTCTTCCTTTGAAGATTTTGGTTCTATGAACCATAAATTTGAAGAGCTAAACATTGAACCTGAAAGTGCTAATTTGCAACGTCTGCCTAATACTACTAAAGCTTTGCCTTTAGAACAAGCCCAAACAATTATAAAAATGATTGAGAAGTTTGAAGAAGATGATGATGTTCAACATGTATTTCACAATATGGAAATTACTGAAGAGCTACAAAATGCTATGAATTAATAATTATTTCATACCATATTTTTTATGGCTTAATATTTATTCTTCTCTATCATATTTTGCTAAGGATTTTTCAACCCAAATAGTGGCAAAAGGAAAAAATGCTGCCATTAATGCAAATACAAAATCCTCATCATCCCATGTATATATTTTTCTTGCCAAAATTGCAAAAACAATATATCCTGTAAAAAATATTCCATGCATACACCCGGCAGGAATCATTAATATTGTGGAATGAAAACAATATTTTAAGGGCATAGCTATTAAAAAAAGTAAAACACAACTTACACATTCTGCATAACATGAAATTTTAAACCATTTCTCTATTTTCTTTTTTTGCATTTTTCTATAATTTCTTTAAACAAAAATAAGGATTTCTACAAATGATTTTTTCTTATGAAATAATTTAACATCCAGGCACTGATAAAAAAACAGTTCATTAATTATCTAACTAAGATACATTTAAAAATCAATATATCATATTTATTAAATAAATACGCATATATATACTAATATGTCATAAAATATTTGTACCTTAAAAGAAAAATTCTATGAGAAAAAAAGTTATTTCGTGTTTAATTGCTGGTATTTTAGTGTTTAATTTTTACAAAGCACAAAATTCGCCACAAATTGTAGTTGATAATCAAAGATTTTCAGATTTAAATAAGGATGGGAAGCTTCAGCCTTATGAAGATACAAGATTGTCTAACTATGAAAGAATTAATGACTTAGTTCCCAGATTATCATTAGATGATAAAATTCATCTGCTTTTAGGTACGGGAATGGTTGGTTTCGAAATGCTTAAAGGCTTTGAAGCTATAGACCCAAAGGGAGTAACCATTCCGAGCTATCTTATTCCAGGATCTGCAGGTTCTACAACCCCTATTGAAAAATGGGGCATACCTGCTGTAATATTTACTGATGGCCCTGCCGGAGTACGTATTTCTGCAAAAAGAAAAGGCGAAACCAGAACCTATTATGCCACAGGATTTCCAGTGGGTGCCCTTATTTCAACTACATGGGATGTGGAATTAGCGGAAGAAATAGGAAAAGCAATTGGAGACGAAGCTTTGAGGTATGGTTCAGACATTCAATTGGCCCCAGCTCTTAATATCATCCGTAATCCATTATGTGGGCGGAATTTTGAATATTTTTCAGAAGATCCTTTGATCGCCGGTAAAATGGCCTCTGCTATCACTCAGGGTATACAAAAAAATGGGGTGGGTGTATCTTTAAAACATTTTGCAGCCAATAATAGCGAAAATAATCGTATGGATTTAAATGTACATCTTTCTCAAAGAGCACTGAGAGAAATATATCTTCGTGGTTTTGAAATTGCAGTTAAAGAATCTAATCCTGCCACCATAATGTCTTCATATAATAAAATAAATGGAACTTACACATCTGCAAGTTATGATTTGTTAACTACAATTTTACGTAAGGAATGGGGATTTAAAGGTTCTGTAATTACCGACTGGTTTGGTGGGTATTCTAATGTATCTGCTGTAAGCGATACAAGTCATAATGGAATAAGTAAAGATTCATATGATGAAAATATTTTTGCTAAACAAATTAACGCGGGAAATAATTTACTAATGCCCGGCACACAAGTACAATTTGAATTGCTGAAAAAATATGTTGAGACCCAACAATTGTCAATCGAAGATGTTAATAATTCTGTAAAAAAAGTCTTAGAAATTATATTTAATTCACCCCGAGAAGAAGGATATATAGCCACCAATGATCCGGACTTGAAAAGCCATGCTTTATTAAGCAGAAAAGTAGCATCAGAAGGAATGATATTGTTAAAAAATGATAAAGCAGCTTTACCTTTAGCTAATGACAGTAAAATAGCCCTATTTGGGAGTGGATCATATAATATTATCTCCGGTGGAACCGGAAGCGGAAATGTAAATAAAGCCTATGAAATTACCTTATCTGAAGGGCTAGAAAATGCTGGTTATTCAATAGATAAAAATCTAGACAAAATATATTCCCCGTTTGTAAAGGAAGAACTTAAAAAAATTGAAGATCTTAAGAAAAAACTACTTTCTATTTTGCCTACATTAACTCAGCCAATAGTTAGGGAAAATGTGATAAAAAACAGTGCTAAAAATAATAGTATTGCTATTATTACCATTGGCAGAGAAGCCGGTGAATCTGGAGATAGAAAAATAAAAGATGATTTTGATCTATCTGAAAAAGAAAAAAATTTAATTTCAGAAGTTTCTAAAGCTTTTCATGAAATTAATAAAAGAGTTATTGTTGTAATAAACTCAGGAAGTGCTATTGAAACTTCTAGTTGGAAAGATAAAGTAGATGCCATATTATGGGCTAGTTTACCCGGACAAGAAGGAGGAAATGCAATAACAGATGTTTTATCCGGAAAAGTGAATCCTTCCGGAAAATTAACTCAAACTTTACCCGTTAAATATTCTGATGTACCTTCAGCTCCAAATTTTGATGGAGTTCCAGCAGAAAAACCTATTAATGTTTCTTATAAAGAAGGAATTTATGTTGGATACAGATATTTTAATACCTTTAATGTTTCCCCTTCCTATGAATTTGGATATGGACTTTCTTATACCACATTTGATTATTCTGAACCTGTGTTAAGTTCTTTAGAATTCAATCAAAAATTGTATTTATCACTCAAAGTTAAAAATACAGGAAATGTAGCCGGTAAGGAAGTAGTTCAATTATATCTTTCCACACCTAAAGGTGATGTAGATAAACCTGTAAAAGAATTGAAAGGGTTTGTTAAAACAAAATTACTTAAACCAGGTGAAAGCCAAAACGTTTATTTTGAATTGCAACCCAAAGATTTAGCCTCTTTCAATCCTTTAGCTTCTGCCTGGATTGCTGATGCAGGGGTATACAAAGTTGAATTATCTTCTTCTTCTATAAATGCTAAGAGAATCACTTCATTTACTCTTCCTGAAAAATTAGTAGTTGAAAAGGTAAATAATGTACTGAATAATGATCTTAATTTTCAAGATTTAAGTTCCAATAGATAAAGAAAATCTCTTTAATAAGGTAGGGAAAATAATATTTCTCTACCTTATTTATATTATAAACAAATCCGAAATGTTTATAATTTTATACATCTACTCATTTTTGGTTATTCTTATTTTTAAACAACACTCCCAATAGAATTTTCAATAAATATTTAGTATTTTTACAAAACTTATAAAATAAATTATCTGATGCCTTTAACTAATTCTTTAGATTTAACGTTAAAAACACTTCCAATTGGAGTAACTTTAGTAGCTGTTTCCAAAACAAGATCCGTTAATGAAATATTAGAGCTATATAACGCAGGACAAATAAATTTTGGAGAAAACAAAGTACAAGAGCTATTACAAAAGCAAGAGGTTTTGCCTAAAGATATTCAATGGCACCTTATTGGCCATTTGCAAAAAAATAAAGTGAAATATATTGTCCCTTTTATATATATGATTCACTCTGTTGATAGTTTAGATTTATTAAAAGTAATTCAAAAAGAAGCTGAAAAAAACAACCGAACGATCTCCGTATTATTAGAAATAAAAATTGCAGTGGAGAATACTAAATACGGATTATCTTTCGAAAATGCTTCTTTTATTTTATCTGAAGTTAAAAGTGGAAAATTTCCTAATATAAAAATTAAAGGATTTATGGGAATGGCTTCTTTCTCTGATAATAAAGAACAAATTAAAAATGAATTTTCTTCTCTTTCTACTTTTTATTTACAACATAAAAAGGAACATAATTTAGATACGCTTTCCATGGGAATGTCTAATGATTATCCAATAGCCATTGAATGTGGAAGTAACATGGTGCGAATAGGAACTAAACTGTTTGGAGCCCGAAATTACACCAATATTTGATTGTTTATAGGTAATGTCTGATATACTATTTCTTTTATATTATTCTCTGGTGTAAATAAAAAATCTATTCTTCCCAATAATAATCCGGCCCAACCTACCTGATTTAAAATTACTTCTTTTCCCTCTTTGTTTATATATTTTTCCGGTTCTTTAAAGAATGTATGTGTATGTCCTCCTAAAATAAGATCTATATTAGAAGTTTGATTACATAACTTAATATCACAAACTTTTTGAGGGTCATGGGGGTATTTGTACCCTATATGAGATAAACAAATTACTATGTCACATTTTTTTTCTTTTTTTAACATATTAGCCTTATCCTGAGCTATTTCTATAGGATCTAAATATTTAGTTTCTAAATAATTTCTTTTTTCTACTAACCCTTTTAGTTCTACTCCTAAACCGAATAAACCTATTTTTATTCCATCTTTAACTATTATTTTATGATCTTTTGTTAAACCTTCTAATAGGGTATTAGAAAAATCATAATTGGAACATAAAAAATCAAATTTTGCTTTTGGTAATTGTTTTTTTAAACCTTCTAAACCATTATCAAATTCATGATTTCCTATAGTTGATGCCTCATACTCCATTTTAGACATTAATTTAAGCTCCAATTCTCCTCCAAAAAAATTAAAATAAGGAGTTCCCTGAAAAATATCTCCCGAGTCTAATAATAATACATTAGATTCTTCTTTTCTTATTTTATTAATAAGCATTGCTCTTCTGGCAAAACCACCTTGGTTCGGGTTTTTTGCATAAGATTCAGGAAAAGGTTCTATTCTACTATGTTGATCATTAGTATGTAAAATTGTTAACTTCTTATTCGTTCCTAAAATAGTAGAAGCTAAATTAATATTGGGTACACTTAATGCTATTCCAGCTAAACCTGTTGTTTTTATAAAATTTCTTCTTTTCATTTTCCTACTCTTGAAATATTAAGCGTTGATCTTTACTTTCCGGAAGGATTTTATATTTTTTTATTTGTTCTAATAAAACTTCTCTTAATTTTATATGGGGAAGTGTAACCTGATCCGATTTTGTGAAAAAATACATACGGTCTCCTCCGGTTAGTAAATAATCCAAGGTTACAACCCAATATTTATTATTTTTATTGTAGGGAATTCCTTCTATTTCTGCTGAAAAAAATTTATCTTTTTTATATACTACATTTATACCCGCTAAAGGATGTCCTAACTTTTCTTTTCTTAAATACTCAAACATTTCACTCATTTGAGTCTCATCTAATTGTATAAAAACCAATTCATTTTCAAAAGGTGCTACTTCATAAATATTCCCTACTGTAATTATTCCTTTGGGGATAATTGTCCTAATTCCACCAATATTTAATAAGCAAAAATCCGGCATAGGCAATTTATTTTCTTTAGTATATTTTTTTGAAAAATCTAGGACTAAATCTGCTAATAAATTTCCTTCATTACTAGAAAATCCTTCTTTTGTAAAGTCTATATTTGCATAGCTTAAGGGCTGACTCATAATAGAATCTAATTGTTGTTTATAAGGAGAAATAATTTTTATATAAAGAGAATCCGGTTTTATAGAATCATTTATTTCTTTGTTAGGAAATAACTGATAATCTTCATTTAATACAGCTGTTTTGCAACTTATTACCAACAACAATAGAAAACTAATAAAAAATATATAATTTATTTTTTTCATAAATATTTCATATAATTAATTTTTTATCACTCAAAAATAATAAATATTTAATTGAGCAATATTCTTTTTTATTAAAAAATCATTGTAAAATCGTACCTTTGAACTTTCATTCACATAATTATATATTCCATGAAAATCCTTATTACAGGAAACGCCGGATTTATTGGTTACCATTTAGTTGAATCATTAGTTCAAAGAAAAGATCAAATAATAGGTTTGGATAGCATTAATGATTATTATGACGTTAGTGTAAAGTATGGCAGATTAAAAAATTGTGGCTTTGAAAAATCAGCTATAGAATATAATCAACTAGTTAAAAGTTCTAAATACCCAAATCTTTCTTTCATTAAATTAAATTTGGAAGATAAAGATAATATTGAAAAACTATTTGAAAGGGAAAAATTTGATAAAGTAATTAATCTTGCTGCTCAGGCAGGAGTAAGATATTCTTTAGTAAACCCACAAGCTTACATAGATTCTAATATTATTGGTTTTCTTAATATTTTAGAATGTTGCAGGAATTACTCTATTAAACATTTAACTTATGCCAGTAGTTCCAGTGTATATGGACTAAATGAAAAACAACCATTTTCTACAAAAGATAATGTTGACCATCCTGTAAGTTTATATGCTTCAAGCAAAAAAAGCAATGAATTAATGGCCCATACTTATAGCCATTTATTCAAAATACCTACTACCGGATTACGCTTTTTTACTGTATACGGACCTTGGGGTAGACCCGATATGGCATTATTTATTTTCACTAAAGCTATACTTGAAAATAAACCCATCGATGTTTATAACTATGGAAAGATGATGCGTGATTTTACTTATATATCTGACATTATTCAGGGAATCGTAAAAGTTCATGATAACCCTCCGGAAGGAAATAAAAATTGGGATCCTAAAAATCCTGATCCTTCCTCTTCATCTGCACCTTATAAAATATACAATATAGGAAATAGTAAACCCGTTGAACTCATGTCTTTTGTTGAAACCATAGAAGAAGAATTAGGAAAAAAAGCTAAAATAAATTTACTCCCTATTCAACCGGGTGATGTTCCGGCTACTTATGCAGATGTTACAGATCTTATTGAAAACTTAAATTATCAACCTCAAACATCTGTGAGAGAAGGCATCAAAAATTTTATTAACTGGTATAAAGAATTCTATTCCATTTAACTTATAAGCTATGAATTTTTTTACTGAAAATCTAAAAATTAGTATTATAGGACTAGGGTATGTAGGTTTACCTCTAGCTTTAGAATTTGCTAAAAAATATAGAGTGGTTGGTTTTGATATTTCATCTGAAAGAATTTCTCAATTAAGAAGTTCTAAAGATATTACATTAGAAGTTTCTGAGGAAGAAATATCAAATGTTATAGTTGATTCTGCAAATTGTTTAGATAATAAAAAAGGTTTTTATCCCACTCAGGATATAGAAAATATTAAAAATTCTACTGTTTATATTGTAACAGTGCCCACTCCTGTAGATTCATCTAATAGGCCAGATCTAACTCCTTTAATTTCTGCCAGTACTACTGTAGGAAAAGTTATTAAAAAAGGAGATGTTGTTATTTATGAATCTACAACTTACCCAGGATGTACGGAAGAAGAATGTGTTCCTATTATTGAAAAAGTATCAGGATTAAAATATAATTTGGATTTTTTTGCAGGGTATTCTCCAGAAAGAATTAATCCTGGTGATAAAGTTAATACGCTAACACATATAAAAAAAGTAACTTCAGGTTCTAATGCAGAAGTTGCAGTTTTTGTAAATAATTTATATGCTTCTATTATTACAGCAGGAACTTATAAAACAAGTAGTATCAAGGTAGCAGAATCTGCTAAGGTTATTGAAAATTCCCAAAGAGATATAAATATTGCTTTTGTAAATGAATTGGCAAAAATATTTAATTTATTAGGAGTAGATACAACTGAAGTTCTTGAAGCTGCCAGTACAAAATGGAATTTCTTACCTTTTAAACCCGGACTTGTAGGTGGCCATTGTATTGGTGTTGACCCATACTATTTAGCTCAAAAGGCTATGGAAATAGGTTATCATTCTGAAATTATACTTGCAGGCAGACGTTTAAATGATTCTATGCCAGCTTATATCGCTTCAGAAGTCATTAAATTAATGATTAAAAAAGATATTATTATCAATCATTCTTCTATCTTAATTTTAGGTATTACCTTTAAAGAGAATTGCCCGGATGTAAGAAATACCAAAGTAGTTAATATTGTAAAATGTTTAAAAGAATATGATCTAAACATATCAATATGTGATCCTCTAGCTAATCCAAAAGAGGTTAAACATGAATATGGATTGGATATATTTAATGAACTTCCTTCTTTTGAAAAATTTGACACTATAATTCTTGCTGTGCCTCATCAGGAATTCAAAAATTTAGATATTAAGAAATATTGTAAGGAAAATTCTGTAATTTATGATTGTAAATCTTATCTTGATCGAAATCTAGTAGATTCCCGATTATAACTATTACCATGGTCTATCCTTTAGTTACTGTTTCTATCCCCATTTATAATTGTGAAAAATATATTGAACGTAGCATTAATTCTGTATTAAAGCAAACGTATCCTAATATTGAAATATTATTAGTTGATGATAAAGGGAATGATCATAGTTCTGATGTTATTAAAAGGATTCAATCTGAGTACCCAGAAAAAATACGTATTATTGAACATAAAACTAATCAAGGTCTTTCTATAGTAAGAAATACAGGTATAGATCATGCTAAAGGAGAATATCTATTTTTCCTCGATGGAGATGATGAAATTGTTCCTGACTGTATTGAGGATTTATATCGGTTAATTTCAGAAACTCATTCTAGTATTGCTGTAGGGGAAATGATAGCTAAAAACACATTTAAAAATATTGAATATAAAATATTTCCTTTTAATCATTCACTTAAATCTCTAAAAGAAAATGATATTGTTTTTGAACATTTTTGTAATGGAACCTGGCCTGTAAGTGCTTGTAATAAGCTTTTAAGAGTTAATTTTTTTAGGCATAATAAGATATATTTTGTTAAAGGTTTATATTCTCAAGATGAGTTATGGTCATTTCATACTGCTTTAAAGTTAGATAGTATTGCTTTTCTGCATAAACCCACTTATTTATATTACTTACATGGAGAATCTATTATTTTTAATAAAACCAAAAGAAATTTTGAAAATCATCAAACAATAGTAGAGTACTTCTCTAAAGCTTATAATGAGGTTTCTTCAATTAAAAAAAAGCATATTCTCAAACACCTCATTATATTTAAAGAAACTACGCTTACTATGCAATGGAAGTTCATGAAAGATGATTCTATTTACTGGAAAAAAAATTACAAACGTTTACAAAAAGCTCCTTCTTTATCTATACTCGATTATTTTTCTTCTTTTTATTCTACTAATCATAAAAAGAAAAACTTATTTCAAAACCTCCCTGCTTCTATAGGCTATAAATTGTTTAAGTGGAGGTTTGAAAGATAATAATTAATTTAAAATCAATTTTTAACTAATTGAATACATAAATAATGAAAATTCATAAAATTTCAGATGAAAATAAGAATTTATTTCCTAAATATTTTTATTGGTCTATCCCTATATTTTTAGTGTCCAATATAATATTCCGTTCATTCTATTATGAGGGTACTGCAACCACAGATTCTTTTTCATATTTTAAATTAGCAGCATCACTACCAAAAATCAAAAGTAGCTATTTCCCTATTTTATACCCATTTTTATTAAGAGTTACAAATATATTTACCAATGATTATTTTATTTCTTCTAAAATTCTATCAATAATATCAATTTTATTTATTTTATATTTCACTAAAAAAGTAAATTTTTTCTGGAAAGAAATTTGGATACTTTTACTTTCTCCTATTTGTTTAATGATAATGCCTATGAGCTGGTCTGAGACAATACTATTACCCATTTTAATAGTGTATTTTTATTTAAATTATATATTCATAAATAAAAAAATAACTCCTTGTAAATTTATTATTTATAATTCTATTCTGTTATTTCTTTTACTTCTTACAAAATATTCCTGCATTTCATTTATGTTTGCAAATTTTATATTTATTTTATATTTATTTTATAAAAATAAATATAAAATTGCTATTAACATATTTTATTGCCTATTAATTTCTTCCTTATTTATATCTATATACTTATTTTCAAACTTATTATCAACTGGATATTTAACAGGGGCAGAAAGAATTCCTCCTATTAGAAATAAAATGAATATTATTTTAAGTTTTTATCAATCCTTGTATTGTTTAAATCCATTTTTTGGAAGAGATCTATTTAATATAAAAATTAACTATAATTTAGCAGCGATATTTTCAATCATATTTTTTATTTTTTGGTTATTTTTATTTTTTAAAGCAAAAAGTTTAAAAAAAATTGAAAATATTCAAATATTATTTATTAGCAGCATATTTTTTATTTTTATGGTGATTTCTTACTTTAATACTAAATTAGATACTCTTGGCCCTAGATTACTTTTTCCAAGTATTATTTCTTTTTATATAACCATAATCTATACCATTAATAATTTAAAAACATATAAACAATATAAAAATAAAATACTTATTTTAATCGGTATTTATTTTTTATTGTTCGGTTTTTTAAATAAACAAAATTTTGAAATTTTTTATTCAATTTTTGATAAATAAAATTTAATTATCTTAAAGTAATTAAAAGACTATTATTGATTTGAAAAATAATGAAATAAAATTTTATTTTAATTAACATAAATTTAGAAAGTAACCAATTTAAATTGTATAGTATCTTTTTAAAAGAGTATTCAAATATTCCATTTTAATCATTTTATTATTCTTTTTAAAATAATCTACAATATAACTTGTATCGATAGTATAACTCTCCCCTTTATTTAATAATTTAATGATTGCTGATTTTGATAGATATTTTTCTAAAGCAAATACAATTTCCAATACAGAAAAATTTTCAATGTATGCAATGTTTTGAATCGTATTTATTTTTTCATCTAATAATCTTAATGTAATGTTGCCTATATCTTCTACATCTATTAAATTTCTTGTCGCTTTTTGGTGAACTAAAATAGGATTATTTTCTTTGATATTATTTACTAAATAATTTATTAATAAATTAGAATTTCCTCCATTGCCTACTGCATTACTTACCCTACAGATCAAAAAATTTTGTGCGATTTTTTCTATCAGATTTTCCATATCTAATTTATGTAATACATAAGCGCTAGCATATTTTGAAGAGTCATAAATGCTACAAGTACTAAAATAAACAAATTTTTTAGTAGGATTTTCTTCTATTGTTTTTTCTATTAGATCTCTTTCTCTTCTAAACTGATTGGCATCTGTTTCCAAAGAATTGGATACTCCTGAAGCAAAAAAAATAATATCTTCTTTATTTATATCTTTAAAGATATTAGCTATTAGCCCCCGACCTATTATCATTTTCTATTAAAATTATACTACTTTTATAAATAAAAATTAATCTTCTAATGCTTGTAAAAAATAATTAACAGTTATACTATTATCCATGATTTGTAAATAATCTTTCTTTATATTCACTGAAAATTTTTTTAATAAATTTCTATTATCATATAATTTAATAATTGCCTCTTCTAAACTTTTGATATCTCGGGAAATAAACATACCATTTATACCATCTTTAATTACAGTTAATGGTAACCCTACTTTAGTTGAAATGCATGGCACATTAGAAAGTGCTGCTTCTGCGAAAAGTGAGGGACCTGAATCTGCACTTGATGCTATGACAATTAAATCTATATTTTTATAAAAATCATACAATTCACTATATTCCCCAGAAAATTTGGTTTTTAATTTAACTTTTCTTCCGGTTTTACATACATTATCAATTGCCGGCATAATAATATTTTCAAAACCTTTCATTTCTCTTTTAGGAGAACCTGTCCATCCAATAATTAATTCTTCTTTTTCTCCTACAGCATTATTTTCTATAAAATTTGTCTGCCCATAAATTCCATAAACAAAGTGAATTTTATTGGTGAATTTTTTATACCTATTATACAAACTACCTCCTCCTACTATAATACTATTATACTTTTTTAAGTACTGAGTATAAAATTCTTCAATGTTCAGTTTGGTTCTATCAATATTATTTTTAATATCCATGGTAGGACCCTCATGAGGAAAAGAATCTGTAAAAATTCCAATAAGATTTTTTTTCCCTATAAAAGGAATTTTTGCAGTATATGGAAAATAAAACGCCATATTTACTATATAATCAAAGTTTTTCATTGAAACTTTCTCATTATTTTTCATATCAAACACTTCATTTTTCGGATATACAGGATATGAATATCTACATGAATTATGTATAAAGTAGATAGGCTTTCGTTTTCTTATTAATTTTGAAGTATATAACCTTATTATACTAATTAAATTATAAATATATTTATTTTTTATAGAATACGGTTTATAGTTATCTAATTTCCTTAATAAATAATCTTCCTGATAGCATACGTAACAATCATATTCTTTTCTTATTAATTCTTCCCAAGTCATTACCATATAATGATAAGCCCAAAGAGGTCTATCTACAATAAAAAGAATTTTTGGTTTTAAAACCATAATAATTTAATATTTCTATTTAATATTATAATAATTTGCAACTGAGTTATGCCCTATATGCAATATCACTTCATCCCCTACTCCTTCATCTCCACTACAAACACACCATTGTTTTGGTAATACATACGGATATACCCCCGTTTTCCACGCTGCTTTCCACATAACTAAAGACCCACGAGATGGTTCATTCTTCATGATTTCTTTACATGCTTGGTAATATATTTCACCTCTTTTATCACCTTTCCATAGAGTCATAGGGCTTTGATTATAAGAATATCCTAAACCTTGACTTTCATCAGTTATTAGTTGCGAGTCTAATGAAATTTCCATATCCCTTTTTAATAATTGCCTGACATTATGAGGTACACAAAAACCAAATTTTTGTGTCATGTAAATTAACGCTATTATTTTTGAAGACAAAATTTGCATATCAGAATCTAATGCACATTTAAAATCTGCTTCAGACTCTAGCAATCCTTTGAATTTAAAATAATTTCCAGTTCTATATCCAAATCTTGGATTCTCAGGATCTACAACAGGGGAATCTACTTTCATAATATTAATCCCTTTTATTTTTAAATCAAAATCTGTAAATACTGTATATTTTGCTTTAGGAAAATATTTTTTCAGAGAAGTAAATGTCGGATCTATCCTTTCCTCATTATTGAATTCTGTCCCTCCTGCATTTATTCTATTTTCCCCAAATTCAGTAAATATAAATTCCATAGAAATAGTATCAATAAAAGATTGTTCATTGTGATTAAAAAAATGTTTTCGATTAACTATTCCAACTTTTTTAGGCGCATCCTCTACAACCTTTTTTTTTCCTATAAAAACTAAGAAAGAATTTATAACCCGCTTTTTTATAGCACTTATTATATATTTCATATTTATAACAATTTCATTCAAATCAATAAATTTCATTTCTTTAACTTTTGAACTATAAAAGAAGTTATTTTATCTTCTCTGAATGAAGGCGGACAAATATACTAAATTATTCTTATTTAATTATTTCTGACTAATAATCAGAGCTTAAGCTGTTTTACAAATTTAATAAATCTTATTTATTTCACTATTTTTGTTGTTCCTAAATTTAACTTATGTCTTCTATAAAAATATCTATTTTTACCCCAACTTATAATAGAGCTTTTAGTTTACATAGAGTTTTTGAAAGTTTACAGAAACAAACTTATAGAAACTTTGAATGGATAGTTGTAGATGACGGATCTACAGATAATACAGAGGCATTAATAAAAGAATATAAAAAAAATGCAGATTTTGACATAATATACTATTGGCAAAAAAACCAAGGTAAACATGTTGCTATAAATAAAGGTACTTCTTTAGCCTCTGGTGAACTATTCTCTATTGTAGATAGCGATGATTATACTAGAGAAAATTATGTAGAAACTATACTTTTTTATTTTAATAAGATAAAAAACAACCCTACTATTGCAGGAATAACTACACCAAGGGGTAATCAAAGTAAAGTAGGTATTTTACCTAATGATGAGTTGATCTGTAATTCATTTGATCTTTATAAATATGATATACATGGAGAACGAGATATGATAATTAGAACAAATGTTTTGAGGAATTTCCCATTTCCTCAGTTCCCTGAAGAAAATTTTTGCCCTGAATCTTTAGTCTGGAAAAGAATGTCTACAAAATATAATTTTTATTTTGTTAACAAAATCATACAAATTGGTGAATATCAAAAAGATGGGCTTTCTGCTAATTATTGGGAAAATATGAAAAAAAGCCCTCAAACTGCAATTTTATATTTTACTGAAATGTCAAATTATAAAAAAATTCCTTTAAAAACAAGATTATTTACGTTAGAAAATTATTGGAAATTTTCTAACGTAAATACTTCATTATCATTTTTTGAAAAATTAAAAAAAGTTCCTTTTTTCCTTTCTATTTATGTAATTACACGTATTTACTTTAAATCTTTTTTAAATAAAGTTAAAAATAATAAATCCTAAAATACTTTATATTGCACTATTAATGGGGTAAATACTTTTACTTTTTACTTGATACTTTTTCTATGATTTTTTCAAATTCATCTCCCCATTTTTTCCAATTTAATTCTTTTTCATAAAGTAACCTTGAATTTTTTGACATTTGAATTATTTTACTCGGTTCTTTAAGTAGAATTTCTATCTGATTTGCATAATCTTTGGGACCAGAATTTTCTGGCAAAAGAAAACCATTGTATCCATGTTTTACAGGAGCTGAAACTCCTCCGGTATTAGTAGAAATAATTGGCAAACCATAGGCTGCAGCTTCACAAAATACAATCCCATAAGCTTCTGATCTTGTTGGAACAAATAAAAAATGCGATTGTTGTAAGTAATTTTGAATTTCTATTAATTCTTCAGGGTTATTTTTATTTAAAAACGGAACTATTTTTACCCAATTTTCTTTTATTGGAGGAGAGCTTCCTACTATTAGCATTTGAACTGAGTAATTTTTCTCTCTTAAAATTTTTAGACATTCATAGGCTAGTTGACCTCCTTTTTTTTCCCATTCAACAGCTAAAAACAAAAAAGTAAACGTCGTAAAATTTTTATTATATATAATATGAGAAGGTTCGTCAATATTCGCTCCAAATTTTATGGTCTTTACTTTTTCTTTATTAATACCATATTTTTCTATAGCATAATTTGAGGCCCAATCTGACGAAAATACTAAAAAATCTGCATTTTTTAGCGCTAACTTTTCAATATATTTAGTTTCTATTTTGGATAATAATCCAAAACCAAAATAATAAGGATTATAGTTCAATAATTGTCCTGCATTAGCATCATTTAAATATATAATAGGCTTTTTAATAGATAAATATGCAATATCATTTAATTTTGTAGGTACAAATAATATATCAATATCTAATTGAGATATTTTTTCTTTTAATCTTTTAGCTGCTATTTTAGCTTTATAAATAAATAAGTGCTTATTGTATCTTCTATTAAAAATTTTATTATAAGTTTTTTCTATTTTGTTAAATATTTTTTTTTCTTTTTCTGTATATTCAATTAATGGAATCCAAGTAATTTCGTATCCTTTTTTTATAAGTTGTTCGTAAATTTTAAACATAGTCCCAGACCAATTCCTTTTATCTTCTAATGGTCGTGAGCTATAAAAACCTATTTTCATTTTGATTTTAACTTTTTTAAGATATAAATTTTAAGATTAACTCTTTTTTTTAATATCCATTTTAAATGTTTAAATGCTAAAAACATATTACCTTTTCGAAGTAATTTAACAAAAGCAATTCTACTTCTTGAGAAAATTAACCAATTACTTGTTTCTTTAATTTTTCCACCATATAAATTCGCTATAAATTCATCTAACATATTGTGCCTCAAGTCTCTTGAATAATTTATCCCATTTGATAAACCTGCTTCATGTCTTGTGTATACACTCATAATTTTAGGAAAACCTCTTATTTTCCCATGTAAGCTTGCTGACATATATAGTACCGTATCAAAATAAAGTAATTCAGGATGTTTATACATGGATTTGACTATTTTATTTTCTAAAATTTCAGTTTTAATTAAAACAGATGTGGTGTGTACAATCCAATGTTTATAAATCTCTAATGCCGTATAATCTTTTTCTTCTATGACAGAAAAGTTGGTATTATTTAGATTGGGATTAGATGATTCATTTTTTACTTGATGAAAACACATTGCATATTCAGCATTATTTTCTAAAAAATCATATTGCTGTTGTAATTTATTTTCATCTACCCAATAATCATCTCCTTCACAAAAAGCTATATATTGACCGGTAACTTTTTTTAAAGCATCATAAAAATTGGGAGTTGAACCTAAATTTTTTGAATGATTTGTATATAATATTTGTATATGGGATGGAGCCTCTTTTATTAATTCTTTAATAACTTGATCTGTAGCATCTGTAGAGTGATCATTTGATAAAATCAATTGTATAGGAAAATTAACTTTTTGCTTGAAAATTCCTCGAAGATTTCTTGCTATAAAATTTTCTTGATTATATGTTAGCACTATCACAGAAATCATTTTCATATATAAAATTTATATTTTTTATAAATTATCTTTATAAGATATTTTATTTTAACTTTTTACTGATAAAAAAATCTTTTATAAATGATATTGCATTTCCTATCTTATATCTTTTACTATTATATATCTTATTATAATTTCTTTTTAATACTTTGTTTTCATAATACAGATTATGAAAACTACCTATATGTTGTATGAAAAAATCTGTGTGTTTTTTTGCTAAATATTTAAATAAATATTCCCTTTTATTATTATTTAATTCTTTTACCATAGAATTTTCTTTGACTCTATAATAAAAACAAATTATAGGAATTCTATAAACTGTTCCTCCTTTCTTAATTAAATTAATCCAAAACTCCCAATCTTCCAACCCTCCTACCATTCTCTCATCATATCCACCTACACTTTTCCAATCATTTTTTTTAAATAGTGCTGTACAAAAAATAATGTTTTTATACGCTAATTGCTGTATGGAGAAATCTGGTAAATCCCAAATTCCTTTTTCTAATCCAAATTTCTCAGCTAGACAATATATAATCTTAATATTTTTATCTGAAAAATGTTTTTCGGCCTCCTCTAAGTAATTATAAGAAATATAATCATCTGCATCTAATGGCAATATCCATTCTCCTTTTGCCATTTCAATCCCTGCATTTCTTGCTGAACTTAGTCCACCGTTTTCTTTTTTTAAATATTTAAATCGGTTATCTTTTTCACACCATTCCAATGATATTTTTTCTGTATTATCATGTGATCCATCATTTACTATAATGCATTCCCAATTCAAATAGGTTTGTTTTAATACAGATTGTAAGCATTCTGATAAATATTGTCCTTGATTATAACAGGGAACAACTATGGATATTAATGAGGAATTCATTTATATAATAATTTATTTTTTAATTTATAAAACACATACGGAATCTTAAACTTTAAAAAATAATACAATACTTTACTTCTTGATTTATATGTTTTATATTCCATTATAGTTCTGGACTTAACTCTACCATGTTTATATAAGTTAATAAGGTCATTAATAATAAAATTAGAATAATCTCCTCTTTTATCGTAGTACATTTTTATTCTAACAGTTTCTTCATCTACATCTATCCTTTTTGAAATATTAGTAGAATGTAATCTATAATACCCCAAAACTTTATTTATATACTCAATTTTGTATTTATCAGATATCCTTATCCAATATTCATAATCTTCTATAATGAAATCAGAATTAAAAAAACCTAATTTTGAAAATACTTCTTTTTTCATCATTACTGTTAAAGCAATAACTATATTTCTTTTATATAAAATTCTCTTTAAATCATTTCTATCAAAATCAAAAGTTTGCGGCAATAATCTATTCCCAATGTTGTCATTTTCATCAATCTTTCTTGCATTGGAATATACCATCATATAATCATCGGGCAATTTTTCAAGGGCATTAACAGATTCTCTTAATAGTTCCGGAAGCATTATATCATCTGCCGCTATTATTTTAATATATTTGCCTTTTGATATATTTATACATTCATTTAAAGTATAAATAAATCCTTTATTGTTTTTATGAAATACAATTTTTACATCTAAATTATTAGAAGACAACCAATCTTTTATGACTAGAGTAGAATCATCTGTAGAAAAATCATCTGCAATAATTAATTCCCAATTTTTATATGTCTGATTTAATAAACTATCTAAACATTTTTTCACAAAATGAGCGTGATTATAAGAAACAACGATAACAGAAATTAGGGGTGAAGAATCCATTTAAAATTGATTTATATACTCTACTATTTTTTCAATTTCTTGTAATGTTATAACTGAACTTATAGGCAAACTTAGAATTTCTCTGCTTAAGCATTCTGTTATCGGTAAAGATAAATTTTCATATTCGTTGTAAGCTTCTTGTTTATGTGGGGGTATCGGATAGTGAATTAACGTTTGAATTTGTTTTTCCTCTAAATATTTTTGTAAACTATCTCTTTTTTGAGAACGGATTACAAATAAATGCCATACATGACTTTTATTGGTACTACAATTATCTATTGCAGGAAGAACTATCTTCGGATTTTTAATATTTTGTAGATAATAGTACGCAACTTTTCTTCTTTTCTGATTTTCTTTATCAATATACTTAAGTTTAATATTTAATACCGCTGCCTGCATTTCATCTAATCGACTGTTTAATCCACAATACTTATTTATATATTTTTTTTGTGATCCATAATTTGCCAAATCCCTTATAACTTCTGCTAAATCCTCATCATTTGTACTTACTGCTCCTGCATCACCTAATGCACCTAAATTTTTTCCCGGATAAAAACTAAATCCGGCAGCATTTCCTAAATTCCCTGTCTTAATACCTTGCCATTCTGCCCCTATAGCCTGTGCATTATCTTCTATTATTTTTAATTTATATTTTTGTGCTAAGGATTTTAGTTCTTCTGAAAATACTACTTGCCCATATAAATGAACAATCATAATGGCTTTAGTTTTGGATGTGATCTTTTCTTTTATTTTTGAGATGTCTATATTAAAAGTATGTTCACTAGGATCTACAAATACCGGAACTAAATTATTATCCGAAATAGCTAATGCAGAAGCTATATAAGTATTTGCAGGCACTATTATTTCATCACCTTCATTCATTACTCCTAACTCCTTATATCCTCTAATTATTAGACGTAAAGCATCTAAACCATTTGAGACCCCTATAATATTTTTCACTCCTATATATTCGCTCAAATTTTGTTCGAAGTTTTTAACTTCCTCGCCTAACAAGTACCATCCGGAACGGAAAACCTTTACTAATTTATTTTCAATTTCATTTTGATATTGAAGATTTATTTTTTGTAGGTCTAAGAATTTTATCATTGTTAAAAATATATTTATTAAATATAGAAGAGTATAAAAAAAAGTAAAATAATATGTTTTTAAAAAAAATATTTTCTTCTCATTCTTTAACAATTTGCCCCTCTTTAGTAATATCACCTTTTTTTACAGCGGGATTCCCATACCAAACGGTATAAGGAGGAATATCTTTGGTAACAACACTCCCTGCTCCAACAAGAGCATATTCCCCTATAATATGACCTGCTATAATAGTAGCATTGGCTCCAATAGATGCTCCTTTTTTTATAATAGTTTTCTCAAATTTTTCCGGATATTGTTTAGACCGGGGAATTAAATCATTCGTAAAAGTCACATTGGGTCCAATAAAAACATTATCTTCAATAGTTATACCATCCCAAATTTGAACTCCGGACTTTATAGTAACATCATTCCCTATTATAACCTCATTTTCTATAAATACATTAAAATTAATATTACAATTTTTTCCTATTACAGCATTTTGTAAAATCACACAAAACTGCCAGATTAAAGTATTATCTCCAATATTTTTAGATTGCACCTCTGAGGTTGGATGAATTTTAATCATTTTTTAATTTTAAAAAATCATTATAATCTCTAATATAATCTCCCTCCACATAATGTTCTGAAGCTAAACATAAAAGGACTGCATTATGTGAAAATTTAATATCTCTCCAAATTTGTTTAGGAATATATAATCCTCTCTCAGGGGAGTCTAAAACAAAAGTCTTTTTATTCCCTCGAATATCCTCGGTAGTAAACTCAATAATCCCAGATACAGCAAAAATAACTTGTTCTAAATTTTTATGTGCATGACCTCCCCGTTGTACTTCATTAGGTGTGAAATAAGTCCAGTATACTCTCTTTATTTCGAATGGTATATTGTTTAATTCTTCTGCTACTGTAATATAGCCTAATGATGAAGATCCTATTTTCTTTAAATTAATTATTTTTAAATTTTGCATTTTGCATTTTTAAATATATACTCTCAATTTTATTAATGTCTAATTCATATCCACTCTTATGATGCTCATTTACAGTATATCCTAAATGATAGAAAAAATAATTTAAATCAACATTAAAAATATTAGCTAAGTTTGAATAGCATGAAAAAGTAGTAAAATTATCCTGCATAAAACAAATGGCCTTTAAATTTTTATTAGCAAACATAATGTTCGCCCATGCAGCACCAGTTACCCCTATTACAAATTCAGCATTATATATAATTTTCATCTGTTCTTGTAGTTTTAAATCTTCAAAAAATATATCTATAAAACCATGTTTTTTTAATATTTCTATCAAATTATCCTGGTTTTTAGCCAATCGATATTTTTTTCTTTTAATAAATATTTTTTTTGGAGAATTTAAATCTTTTATCTCTAAATGTCCTACAAGTTTATTTTTTAATTCTACTAAAATATCTGAGTGCATATAAACATCTTCTATTCCAAATGGTTTATAATTATCTTTTAGATTAAAAGGAACATAAGAAATACTATTAATATAATATAGTCTTTTGATCCTGTAATTTTTATCTACGTCTAAATATGTAATTTTATAATCATTACCTAACAACATAGCCACTACTTTACACATGCTTTCATGTTTTAATATGTCATTACTAAAAACAATATGTTTAGTTGGTATTTCATCTTTAAAAATAAGTTTCGATATTATTTCTATTAAAAAATGGTACCAATTCCAGCAGCCATTTCCCCCTAAAAAAAATGCTTCTTCTAAATCAATAATATCATTTTCTTTTATTATTGCGTTTTTAAATCCATGAAACATTATATATCCTTCATTAAATCGCTCGTTACTAAATTTACTTTCTGTTAATAATCTATTTTTATAAACTATATAAGATGATCTGGCATTAACTATAGCATCATCAAATTTATATAAGCATAATGCCTCTAAATTCACCTTCTTACAAATTGGTTTTTCTTCAATTGTTTTAGGGCCTACAGAAAGAAATACTTCTTTTTGTTTTAATATCGTTATTATATTTTTATTGTAATTTAAAATATTATCAATTCTATAAACAACAGCTTTTATCCTGAATATTTTTTTTCTTAGAAAAAATATTAAATAAAATATTAAGTAATCAATCCAATGATTACTTAATAAAATCGCTTTAATATTTTTTTTAATATAGGACATCATTATATTTAAATACATCAAGATATAAGTAGTGGCAATATATATTATTTCTCTGTAATTTTAATTATTTTATATCAATAAATGTTTTTGAAAAGTTTAATTTTGGTTTTATAATCCCGGCAGAAATATTTGAATTAGATCCTAAACTTTCATTCAATATTTCAAATTGAATAACTTCATTTTGGATATAAAGAGGATATTTTTGATCTTCTCCGAAAATTAAATTAAATTTATAGGTTCCTGCATTTAATAAATTTGTGGGTATTTGCCCTTGTACTTTATATATCCCTTTTTTCGAATCTTTATCTACAGTAATTAATTCACCTATATGAAAAATTGCTATTTCATCTGAATTAATTAATTCAAAAGTTACATCTAAATTTATATTTGTTTTATTATTATAAAATTCCAACTCAAAGTCTACTCCTGAAGAAATAGTTAAATAATCTCCATTTGTAGGTTTAGTTTCAAATTTTAGAATTTTAATATTATTATTTCCTGGAGCATTTTCTGTATTTCCCTTATGTTCAAAAAAGGTAGATATATTAGATAATTTTTGGTAGTATTCCACAGATTCTAAAGCTCCTCCTATATAAGAAATTGACCCATTCTGCATAACGAGACCTTGGTTACAAAGAGTCCTAACAGCTGCCATATTATGGCTTACAAATAATACGGTTCTACCATCATTTACACTCACATCCTTCATTTTTCCCAAACATTTTTTTTGAAACTCAGCGTCTCCTACAGCCAATACTTCATCTACTATTAGAATTTCAGGTTCTAAGTGTGCGGCTACAGCAAAGGCTAAACGAACATACATCCCGGAAGAATATCTTTTTACGGGAGTATCTATATATCTTTCTACTCCAGAAAAATCTACTATTTCATCAAACTTAGAGCGTATTTCTCTCTTAGTCATTCCTAAAATAGCTCCGTTAAGATAGATATTTTCCCGGCCTGTTAACTCAGGATGAAAGCCTGTACCTACTTCTAATAAAGAAGCTATTCTTCCATTAATTTTTATACTTCCAGATGTAGGAGATGTTGTCTTAGATAATATTTTTAATAGTGTAGATTTCCCTGCTCCGTTTCTTCCTATAATTCCTAAAACCTCTCCTTTTTCTACTTCAAAATTTACATCTTTCAATGCCCATACATAATCTGAAACACCTTTAGTAGACCTGTCATTAACCTCTCCTACCTTAGCAAAAGGATCTCCTTTTCCTCTCATTTTCCACCACCATCTTTTAATATCTTGTTGTAAAGTACCTGTCCCAACTTGGCCAAGTCTATATAATTTCGATATATTTTCAAGTTTTATTGCTAAATTTGACATAATTTATTTTAAATACTAAAGGCTTATTTATCTTAATTATTTTAAGTTATACGGTATCCATAAAACTTCTTTCTACTTTGTTAAAAATTAAAATACCAAAAAATAAACTTAAAAAGGTAAATATTGTGCTGTATAACAACCCTCCCCAACTTAAAATTCCTTGTCCCAAAAACCCATATTTAAAAGCCTCTATAATAGGAGATAATGGATTTACCATAGCTATCCAATGAAATTTTTCGGGAATTCTTTTAAAAATCATAGACATTGGATAAATAATGGGAGTTGCATACATTAGCAACGATACCCCAAATGACAACAAATAGGATAAATCCCTATACTTAGTTGTCATAGAGCTTATAATCATTCCTAGCCCCAACCCAATTCCCGCCATAAGAATTAATAAAAAAGGAAGTAAGAGCATATATATATTACAGTGTATTTCTACGCCTTTTAGTAAATAATAAATCAAAAAGATTATAAATAAAAGAAACTGAATTCCAAATTTTAATAAATTACCTATAACTATGGATAAAGGCATTATTAATCTTGGAAAATATACTTTACCAAAAATGCTGGCATTGTCTCTAAAAACATTTGAGGTTCCTATTAAACAATCTTGAAAGTAATTCCAAAGGGTTAAACCTGATAAATAAAATAATATTCCAGGAATTCCATCAGTTTTTATTCCTGCTATACCTCCAAAAATTACAGTAAAAATTAAAGAGGTTAAAATAGGATTTATAAAAAACCATAAAGGTCCTAAAATGGTTTGTTTATAATTTGCTACAAAATTCCTTCTAACCATAAGGATTATTAAATCCCTATATTGCCATGTTTCTTTTAATTTAAAATCAAATAAGGAATGCTTGGGGCTTATTTCTTCTGTCCAATTTTGCGCATTATTCATTACTATATAAAGTTAATGTTTTAATAATTGATTCCTTTTAAATATTCACCATAGCCACTCTTACCATATTTATTTGCAATTTTATATAGTTTTTCTTTAGTAATAAAACCTCTTTTATAGGCTGTTTCTTCTATACAGCCTATTTTAATCCCCTGTCTTTTTTCTATTACACGAATATATTCTGTAGCATCATGTAAAGAATCAAAGGTTCCTGTATCTAACCATGCAGTTCCTCTATCCATAATTCCGACTTCTAATTCCTGTTTTTCTAAATATTTTTTATTTATATCTGTAATTTCATATTCTCCCCTTTCTGAAGGAATTAAATCTTTAGACATACTAACTACCTGATTATCATAAAAATATAATCCTGGAACAGCATAATTAGATTTTGGATTTTTTGGCTTTTCTTCTATGGAAACTGCTTTCATATCTTCATTAAATTCTACAACACCATATCTTTCAGGATCATTTACATGGTATGCAAATACTATGGCTCCTTTAGGCTCTGTCTTTTCTCTTAATAAATTTCCTAAGCCAGCTCCATAAAATATATTATCTCCTAGTATTAATGCAACGGAATCATTCCCAATAAATTTTTCACCTATTATAAATGCTTGTGCTAGACCATTAGGTTCTGGTTGCATTTTAAAAGATAAATTACATCCTAAATCAGATCCATCTCCTAATAATTTTTTAAAACTCTCTTGATCATGTGGAGTTGTAATGATAAGTATGTCTTTTATATCTGCTTCCATAAGTACAGATAGCGGATAATAAATCATCGGTTTATCATAAACAGGCATTAATTGTTTACTCACTGCAATAGTTAATGGATATAGCCTTGTTCCTGACCCTCCTGCAAGTATGATTCCTTTCATCGTATTGTAAATGTATTAAAAATAGTATTATATTCAGATAAACCTTCTTTTGTTTCACTATCAACAATCTGAACTGATATAGTTTTGTTACTATTTTGTATTACACAAATTTTACCATAAACTTTATTTTTAGTATCATCTGCCTCATAGGATGTCATTACTGCAGTATATTTACCTAATTGAATTTTTTTATTTTGTTCTAATAATTTAAAATTCACTTTTTGATAATAAAATTGCAATTGCCTAATTTGACTAGTAATAACTGAATCTGAAATTACACTATCATGTAATATACCTATAGCTAAAGTACTTTTGACTTTATAATCTGAATATTTATCTAATTCTAAATACCTACCTGTTTTATTTGTATAATCTTGTTTAACTTTCCACCCTACGGGTAAATCGAATGATAAGCTATCTTTTTGATATTGAGTAATACTCAATTTAGTATTATTTTCTTCTTTTTTTGAGCAGGAAACAGTAAAACATGTAATTAAAAGTAATATTATATAAGATCTTATCATAATGTATTATTTATAATTATATTGTTCTTGATAATATTTTTGATATTCACCGCTGGTTACATGATTTAGCCATTCTTCATTTTCTAAATACCAATCTATAGTTTTTTCTAATCCTTCTTCAAAAGTAACAGATGGTTTCCATCCCAACTCTATATTTATTTTAGATGCATCAATTGCATAACGAAGATCATGTCCAGGACGATCTTTTACAAAAGTAATCAATTTTTCACTTTCTCCTTTTTGTCTGTTTAATTTAGTGTCCATTAGGTTACATAGTAATTTAACTAAATCTATGTTTTTCCATTCATTAAAGCCTCCTATATTATAATTTTCATTTATTACTCCTTCATGAAAAACCAAATCTATAGCTATGGCATGATCAATGACAAATAACCAATCACGTGTATATTTCCCATCACCATAAACAGGCAAAGGATTTTGATGAATAATATTGTGAATCATCAAGGGTATAAGCTTCTCAGGAAAATGATTAGGCCCATAATTATTAGAACAATTTGTAATTAATATAGGCAGTCCATAAGTATCTGAATAGGCTCTAACAAAATGATCTGATGAAGCTTTAGATGCAGAATATGGCGAATGTGGATCATATTTTGTTTTTTCTGTAAAATATCCGGTTTCACCTAAAGCCCCATATACCTCATCGGTTGATACATGATGAAACTTTTTACCTTTAAAATTTCCTTTCCAAATATTATTCGCTGCATTTAAAAGATTAACGGTACCTAATACATTGGTCTTAACAAATTCCATAGGTGAAGTGATGGACCGATCTACATGAGATTCTGCTGCTAAATGAATAACTCCATCTGGTTGAAATTCATTAAATATTTGATTTATATAATTTTGATCGATAATATCTGCCTTTACAAATTGATAATTGGATTTTCCCTCCACATCTTTAAGATTTTCCAAATTACCTGCATAGGTTAATGCATCTAGATTAAGTATTTTATATTCTGGATATTTATTTACAAATCTTCTTACTACATGAGAACCTATAAAACCTGCTCCTCCTGTTATAATAATTTTTTTCATGATCCTTTTATCTACTTTTTTATCAACTTTCTTCCTATGCTTTTATAATAAAAACCATGAAATGCCAATTCATTTAAATCATATAAATTCCTACCGTCAAAAATGGCTCTATTTTTCATTTTTTCTTTTAAAATATTAAAATGCGGATTCCTAAATTCTCCCCATTCTGTCGCAATGATTAAAGCATCTGCTCCTTCAATACAATCATACATATTATCTGCATAAGTGATTTTATTTTTCCATATTTTTTTTACATTATCTGAGGCAATTGAATCATATGCTGTTACTTTTGCTCCTTTTTCTAACAGTTGTTCTATGATTTCCAAAGATGGAGCTTCTCTAATATCATCAGTATTTTCTTTAAATGCAAGCCCCCATATAGCAATATTTTTTCCTTCTAACCCTCCTAAGTATTTTTCTACTTCAGGTATTAATATAGTTTTTTGTTTTTGATTAATTTTTTCAACAGATTCTAAAATCTGAAAATTATGTCCGACTTCTTTTCCACTTTTAATAAGGGCCTTTACATCTTTAGGAAAACAACTGCCTCCATAACCTAATCCCGGAAATAAAAACCGATTTCCTATTCTTTCATCTGATCCCATACCAAATCTAACCTTATCTACATCTGCACCTACTTTTTCACAATAATTTGCTATTTCATTCATAAAGGTTATTTTTGTTGCCAAAAAAGAATTTGACGCATATTTAGTTAATTCAGATGATTTTTCATCCATTTTAATCATCTTTATACCAGCATTAGTTAATGGTAAATATATACGATCCATGATTTCAAATGCTCTTTGAGAGCTACCACCTACTATAACCCTTTCCGGTTTCATGAAATCTTCTACAGCATAACCTTCTCTTAAAAATTCTGGATTAGAGACTACATCAAAAGGAAATTTTGTTTTTGTTTGAATTAAATTTTTTACTTTTTCAGAAGTTCCTACCGGAACGGTACTTTTATTTACTATTAAAGTATATTCTGTCATTAAATCTCCTATTTGTTCAGCGACATTTAAAACATAAGACAAATCTGCTGAACCATCTTCTCCAGGAG
Source organism: Apibacter adventoris (assembly GCF_002964965.1). Lineage (NCBI taxonomy): Bacteria > Pseudomonadati > Bacteroidota > Flavobacteriia > Flavobacteriales > Weeksellaceae > Apibacter > Apibacter adventoris. The sequence goes on along the minus strand of NZ_PSZN01000024.1, from coordinate 85,150 downwards.
GAGTTGGTAATGCTAGAAATATAACATTAGAAACTTTCATCGCTTCTTTTAGTTCTGTAGTAAAAAATAATCTGCCTCCTTTTATATTACGTAGAAAAACTTCTTCCAATTGAGGTTCATAAATAGGAACCTTGCCTTTTTGCATCATTTCTACTTTTTCTCTATTTATATCTACACAATGTACGCTATGTCCTAAATCTGCTAAACAAGTTCCGGAAACTAGTCCTACGTAACCGGTACCTACAATTGTAATATTCATTATTATTAAATAGTGTGTAATCTATATTATTAAGTTAGTATTATTATATTTAAAACAATTTACAACTAATTCCCCAAAAAAGAGAAATATTCATATTTCCTTTATCTTTTCCATATCCGGGAACCACTAAATTATCAATATCATCTTGTTTTTTGGAATAAAGTATAAATTTAGGCTCTGCCATAAAATCTATGTAAAAAGGAGAATTTCCCAATTGTATTTTTGCCCCCGCAATTAATCCCAACCAACCAGAACTTACATTTGATTCTGAAAGAGATCCATTACCTATTGGCTGTATTTGATTATTGGAGTTCATTCCTTTTATTGGATATTTTTTTATATTTTGTTTAAAAGGAGAAAAACCTAAACGAGCACCTACATAAAAACCTTCTCCAGTTTTTTCATAATTATTAGTTAATATATAATTAAATCCTAATTCTCCAAAAATTCCTTTTCCTTCAACATCCCAGTCGTTTTTCTTATATATATTTTTTTCATATCCCAATCCTAAAAAAGTCACCCATCTATTTTTAATTTTGTAAGAAATATATCCGTTAAAGTTCTTTTTATCAGAAAAAAAACTGACTACAGGATTTAATAAATCTATTCCAATAAAAAGCTGTTTAGGGTTTTCATTTTTTATTGTGTCTGTTGGTTTTGTTTGTGCAAAAACCAAAACTCCTATAAAAAAACTAATAAGTAATATATAGATTCTTAGACTCTTCACGGATTTGTGTTGTTTTTGAAGTAATTTTTTTTATGTTTGTTAATCTTGTTGGATCAAAGTTTACATTTTTATATAAAATTTTAAAACCACAAGCTTTTGAAACATATTCTTGCTCTGTTTGGTAAGTAACAGTTATAATATTTTTAATAGAATCTGGGGTAGATTTTTTATCATACAAATATAATATAGTTTTATCTGAAAGCGCATTCAATGGAATTTTTATACTATCAATTCCTGAAAAAACATGTCTTGACATGGTATTGTCCAAATTCACTTCATCTATAAATATTGAATCTTTCTTTAATTTTTGATTTAAGGAATCGACAAATGCTATGGTTAGTCGTGGGGTGGCTATCTTATCACATACATCATCATCAACACATGAATAAATAAATGAAAATGTTAAAATATATATAATTATCAAATTTATCTTTTTGGAAAACATTTTTTAATTATTTTAATTTTAATAAAGCTACACTTTCTACATGATGTGTTTGCGGAAACATATCTACTGCCTGTATTTTAATTACATCATATTTTTCTTTCATCAACTCTAAATCTCTTGCCTGAGTAGCTGAATTGCAACTTACATAAACTACTTTCTGAGGAGCTATCCTAATTATAGTTTCAACTACATTTTTATGCATCCCATCTCTGGGTGGGTCAGTTATTATAACATCCGGGTGACCATTTTGCAAAATAAATTCATCGGTAAAAATATCCTTCATATCTCCACAATAAAATTTGCAATTATGAATATTATTATATTTTGCATTTTCTTTTGCTGAAACAATAGCCTCATAAACAGATTCTACCCCAATAACTTTTTTTGCTTTTCTTGATATAAACTGGGCAATAGTACCGGTTCCTGTATATAAATCATAAACTATTTCTTCTCCTTTTAGATCTGCAAAATCTCGAGCAATTTCATATAGTTTAATTGCCTGCTTATAATTTGTCTGAAAAAAAGATTTTGCACTTATTTTAAATTTTAATCCTTCTATTTCCTCTTCTAAAAAACCATTCCCGGAAAAAACTTCAATATCCAGATCATAAATGCTATCATTACCTTTAGAATTTATTGTGTAAAGTATCGTTTTTATTTGTGGAAATTCTTTTTCTAAAAACTTAAATAACAATTCAATTTTTTCTGGAATATTTTGAAAAAATTGTATTAGAATCATTATTTCATTCTTCGAATTTGAACGTATCATTAAGGTTCTCAAAAAACCTTTTCGCTCTTTAAAATCAAAGAAATTCATATTTTGCTCTATAGCAAATTTTTTTACTGCCTCTCTAATTTGATTCGATGGTTCTGCCTGTAAATAACATTCTTTTAGATCTAAAACTTTGCTCCATTGCTGAGGTATATGAAAGCCTAAAGCATTTTTATTTTCTATTTGTAGATCTGATTGTATTTCTTCTAAAGTTAACCATCTTGAATTTGAAAAAGAAAACTCCATCTTATTCCTATAGTTATATTGGTATTCCGATGGATAAATAGGAAGTAGTTCAAAATTATCTATTTTTCCAATTCTTTTTATATTATTGAAAACTTCTTTTTCTTTATATTCCAATTGTTTATCATAGGAAAGATTTTGCCATTTACATCCGCCACAAATCCCAAAATGTACACATACAGGCTCAGCTCTATCTTTGGAATATTTCCGAACTTTTATAATTTTAGCTTCAATATATTTTTTTTTAGATTTGAAAGGCTGAACATCAACTACATCACCAGGCACCGCATTAGCAACTATAACGGTTTTTCCTTCTTCTGTCCTTCCTATTGACATACCTTTAGCTCCTGCTGTAGTTAGTTCTAAGTTTTCTATTAAAATATTATTTTTTCGCCCCAAACCAAATTTTAAATTTAAGAATACAAAAATACACAAAAAATATTTCCCATAAAATATCAAATACCCTTTGAAAATGAAACTATTATAATAAACTAAAAATTATGTTAAAAAAAATTATATTTAAAATAAAATACTGTATTTTTGAGTATCAAAAAAATCTAAAATAATTTAATTTCTAACATGAATTTATTATCAGACAGAATTAGCCGTCTCAGTTATTCCCAAACTTTTGTAATGTCTAACAAAGCAAGAGAGTTAAAAGCTCAGGGAATAGATGTAATTAGTTTAACTTTGGGTGAGCCCGATTTTAGTATTCCTGATTTTGTGAGAGAGTCTGCAATAAAGGCAATCCAAGATGGTATTAAATCTTATACGCCTGTGCCTGGTTATCTTGAACTGAGAAAGGCTATTGCTCAAAAGTTTAAACGTGATAATAATTTAGATTATAAACCTGAAGAGATAATAGTTTCCAATGGGGGAAAACAATCTATAATTAATGTTTTACTCTCTATTATAAATGATAAAGATGAGGTAATTGTTCCTGCCCCTTACTGGGTAAGTTATTTTGAAATGGTAAAATTAGCCGGAGGAGAAAATGTAGTCGTTAAAACAACTATTGATACAGATTTTAAAATTACTCCTGAGCAGTTAGAAAATGCAATTACGCCTAAAACCAAAGCCTTTTTATTCAGCTCGCCATGTAATCCATCCGGAACTGTATATACCAAAGAAGAATTACATGCTTTAGCTAAAGTACTTGCTAAACATCCAAATATTATTATTATTTCAGATGAAATTTATGAATATATTAACTATGAAGGAAAGCATGAAAGTATTGCTCAATTTCCTGAAGTCTTTGGACAAACAGCTACTATAAATGGCGTTTCAAAGTCCTTTTCAATGACAGGTTGGAGAATTGGATATATGGGTGCTCCTAAATGGTTAACTGATGCGTGCGACAAAATTCAAGGACAAATGACTTCCGGACCTAATTGTATTGCTCAAAAAGCGGCTATAACAGCTGTAGAAGCAAACCCTTCAGTTATAAATTACATGACAGAAGCTTTTAAACACAGACGAGATTTAGTATTTGAATTACTACAAGAAATTCCAGGTTTTAAAATAAATAATCCAGCAGGTGCTTTTTACTTTTTTCCAGATATATCAGCTTATTTTGGTAAAACTATTCAAGGAGTTAAAATTAATAATTCAGACGATTTTGCCTTATTATTATTAGAAAAAGCTCATGTAGCAACAGTGGGTGGCGTATCTTTTGGTGATAACAACTGTATTCGACTTTCCTATGCAGCATCTGAAGAAAACCTTACTGAAGCTATTAAAAGAATAAAAAATATCTTAGTATAAAAATTATAAAACTGTGAAGAAATTTATTTTTCCCCTTCACAGTTTTATTTTTAATTAACAAATGTTTAAAAGCATATTTATTAGACTTATCTTTTAATTACTTAGATAAATCAATGGTTTCTGCTAAAGGCGCATTAGTCATTACCGATTTTACACCATTCTTAGCATTTGTTTCATTGTCATAAAGCTCACTTGTTCCTACAACTTGACCATTGCCTGCTTTTAGGTTAAATAGCCATTTTTTGTCTGAAGATTGCTTTAATTCAAAACGATCTTCATTTTTTGAGTTTCTTTTTACAGAACTTACTCCTTTTTGACAATTTGTCTTTTGGGTATAACCTTCACTTTCAAGGATAGTTTGCCCATTCTTTGCTTTTAATCTAAAACGAAAAGCACCTGATTTGTCTTTAAAAATTTCAAACATAAATGTACAGTTAGTGTTACTTATTTAATTATAACTACTTTCTGTTTTTGGAAGTTAGCGTCAATAACTTCTTTTAGTTAGCCTTATAAAAGCATAACTATTAAAACATACTAATAAATTATGAGGCAAAAATAATATATATTTATGACATAATATAAAAAAATACAACAAAAATTATTTTTTTTAACGATTTTTTAAAGTAATTCTTTGCCGTTCTACTTCATAGCATGCTATAGAAACTGCATTGCTAACATTTAAAGAGTCAATTTTCCCCCTCATGGGTATTAAAATATTTTGTTTAATTTTATCTTCCCAAAAATCTGAAATTCCTGAATGTTCGGTACCAAAAAGAATCGCGCAAGATTTTGATAATTCTGCTTCTTGTATATAAATAGCCTTTTCATTCATATAAGTAGCATAAACAGAAATATTATTTTTTAACAGATATTCAAAAACTCTTTCTTTTTTTTCTGAAATAATAGGTATATTAAAAAAACTACCTACTGAAGATCTTATAACATTTGGATTATAAATATCAGTTTTTTCATCACAAATAAACACAACATCAACACCAAAAGCATCTGCTGTTCTACATATAGCTCCTAAATTTCCTGGCTTTTCAACAGATTCTATAATTAATATAAATGAGTTTTTTGGAAGATTTATATTCTCTACTAATTGATTTTTATATTTATAAACACCTACTATTCCTTCTGTATTTTTCCTATAAGCAATTTTATTGTATACTAATTGTGATACTTCATAAACTTTTATATTATTTGGCAATTTTAAAGAATTTAGAAATATTTGAGGTTGAATAAAAAATTCTAAAGGTTGAAATTTTTCTTGTAGAGCAAAAAAGTTTTCTTGTATACCTTCTACTATAAATTTTCTTTGAGTCTTACGATTTCTACTTTTATCTAGTAGTTTTACTAAATCCTTAATCTTGGAGTTTTTATCACTTTCAATATCCATCCTGTATAAATATATTTATTCAAAAATAATAAACTTATATTTTTTTTGATAATTTTACTTTTATATATTTAAATATGAAATACAAAAAAAATACTTTTTTTTATTTTTTATTTATTGGATTACTAGGAATATTGATTGTTTTTTATAATACAAAAACTATAACTCATAAAGTTATAAATAAAAATCAATTTAATGTAAAAGCACTAAGTGCTGAAAAATATATAATCCCATATCTCAAAAAAAACAATCATTTACCTAGTTATTACATTACTAAAAATGAAGCTAGAAAATTAGGTTGGAAACCTGAAAAAGGTAATTTATGTGAGGTTATTCCTAATAAAGTAATAGGTGGAGATTATTTTAATAATAGACAACAAAAACTCCCAAATAAAAAAGGAAGAAAATGGTTTGAAGCCGATTTAAACTATACTTGTGGAAACAGGGGAACTGATAGAGTAATCTTTTCTAATGATGGATTAATTTTTGTTACTTATGATCATTATAAAAGCTTTATTCTAAAATGAAAACAATAATTTTTGACTTTAACAATATTCAAACATTCTCCGGATTTTATAAAACTTTTCAAAAAAAATTTATTTTACCTCCAGATATTCCTGATAATTTAGATGGTCTTTGGGATGTTTTAACCGGAATGATAGAGTTACCTGTAAAAATTGAATTTCATCATTTATCTCCGAAAAAATTAGATAAATTTCAAAATTTAATTTCTCTTTTTGAAGAATCCGAAAATGAAACTAATCATATGTTATTATTTTCTTATTTTTTATATAAATAACTCTTAAATATTAAATTTAATTAATTTTGTTTACACTTTAGAAATTTCAAAAATGCCCGATAAAAAACTAGTTATAATACCAACTTATAACGAAAAGGAAAATATTAAAGATATAATTTATGCAGTATTAAACTTAAATGAGGGTTTTAATATATTGGTAGTAGATGACTCTTCTCCTGATGGTACCGGAAAGATTGTTAAAGATATGAAAGTTCAATATCCTGAACAAATATTCTTAGAAGAAAGAACTAATAAAGAGGGTTTGGGGCGTGCATATATTCATGGTTTTACATGGGCTATAAATCACAAATATGACTATATTTTTGAAATGGATGCCGATTTTTCACATAATCCTAATGACTTAATTAGATTATATGAAGCCTGCAAAAATGGAGCTGATATGGCTATCGGATCTCGATATTCACAAGGAGTAAATGTAGTAAATTGGCCTATGAATAGAGTATTACTTTCTTTTTTTGCTTCTAAGTATGTTCAACTTATTACAGGCTTACCTATTCATGATTCAACTGCCGGATTTGTTTGCTTTACAAGAAAAGTTTTAGAAAATATTCCTCTTAATCAGGTGAAATTAGTTGGATATGGATTTCAAATAGAAATGAAATTCAGAGCTTTTTGTAAAAAATTTAAAATTGTAGAAATTCCTATTATATTCACAGACAGAACTAAAGGACATTCTAAAATGAACGGAGCTATTATTAGTGAAGCTGTTTTTGGAGTAATAAAAATGAAAATTATGTCTTTAATCGGAAAATTATGAAATCTGTATTTTTTTTATTCCCTTTCTTTTTTGTTGTTTTCTCTTGTCAACATGCTTTAGATAAACCTAAAAATTTACTTTCTAAATCTGAAATGACTGATATTTTAACTGATATTTATTTATATAAACAAACTCCTGATAATATTCCAATGAGTAAAGAAATTGCTTTTGATACTTATATTACTATTTTTAAAAAACATAATACAACAAAAGAAATATTTCAGGATAGTTATACTTATTATTATACTGATGGTAGTAGTATGCAACATATATTTGATAATGTTATTAAAAATCTTGAAAAGAAATTAACAAAGGAACAATTACTACAATTAAAAGACGAAGTAAAAGATAATGCTCAAAAAAAATAATTTTATGAAACCTTTACTTATCAGTTTTATATTATGTGTACATTTATTTTCATGTTCACAAAATAAAAAAATTTATAATCCTCAAGATAATGCAAAAGAAAAAATAGATTCTATTGTTATTGCTGCACAAAAAGAACATAAATATGTTTTATTGCAAATTGGCGGAAATTGGTGTATTTGGTGTCAAAGATTCAATAAATTAACTGAAGAAAACAAAGATTTAAAAAATATTATTGATGAAAATTACCTTGTATATCATGTAAACTATTCTAAAGAAAACAAAAATGAAGAAATTTTAACCGCCTTAGATAATCCTGAACAGTATGGGTTTCCGGTTTTTGTAATATTAAACGAAAAAGGAGAACGAATCCACACTCAACAATCTGATTTATTAGAGCATGAAGGAACTTCTGGATATGATATTAATAAAGTAACAAAATTTTTAGAAGAATGGTCTCCTAAAATAATAGAAAATAAAACCTTACATTAAATCGTTAATAAAGTAATTATATACACCTATTTTACATATTTTTTTAATTAATTGAATTTACTAACTATAAGCCTAAAAAAATCTTAAAATGTTCCAGAATTTAAATAACTCTGTTAAGTTTATATTTACAGCTCTTTGTTTTCAATTTGTTATGCCTAATTATTTTTCCCAACAAATTTCATTAGAAGAAATATGGAGTGGAAAATTCTATCCTAAGACTATTGATAATTATATTTCCATGAAAGATGGGAAACATTACACGATTCTATCAGATGATGGAATAAACAAATATTCTTATAAATCTTTTCAAAAAACCGAAACCGTACTGCAAGGAAAATTTTCAGATTATCTATATAGCCCGGATGAACAATTTTTATTATTAGAAAAAAAAGCTATTCCCATATATAGACGTTCAAAATTAGGTGTCTACGAACTCTATAATGTAAAAACTCAAACCTATAGCAAAATTTTTGATCGCAACCCTATACAAGAACCTACATTTTCACCAGATGGAAGTAAAATTGCTTTTGTTTTCGAAAATAATATTTACTACCAAGAGATAACTTCAGGTAAAGTTACCCAGGTAACTACAGATGGAATAAAAAATAAAATTATAAATGGAATTTCCGATTGGGTATATGAAGAAGAATTAGGATTTGTAAGAAATTTTCAATGGTCTCCTGATGGAAAATATATTGCATTTGTCCGTTTTGATGAATCTAAAGTAAAAGAAGTTGATATTCCTATTTATGACAAAAACTTATATCCGGAACACTTAATCTTTAAATATCCTAAAGCGGGAGAAGAAAATTCAAAAGTTAGCTTACATATATATAATTTAGAGAAAAATTTTACTTTACCAATAACTTTAAATACTATTGAAAACTACTATATTATAAAAATTAGATTTTCGCCAATTGGCAATCTAATGTTAATTACCTCTAACCGTTTACAAAATAAGATGGATATATCCTCTATAAATCCTGAAAATGGTGAATTAAAAAAATTATTCTCCGAATCTTCTAAAACATGGATTGACACGGATAATATATTTTTAGGTTTTCTAGATAGTGGTGATTTTATTATTAATTCCGGAAGAAATGGCTTTAATCATTTATATTTATATGATTCAAACGGAAAACTATTTAAACCTATTACAAAAGGAAATTGGGAAATTACTGAAGTGCTGGGCATTGATAAAAAAAACCAATCTATCTTTTTCCAATCTACAGAACGTGGACCCAATAACAGAGTTATAGGAGTTGCTGAAATTAAAACTGCTAAACAAAAAATTATTACTCAAGAAAAGGGTACTCATGAAGCTAAATTCAGTTCAGATTTTTCTTTTTTTGTAGATAAATTCAGTACAGCAAACACTCCACCGGTATATACATTAAGAGATAATTCAGGAAATATTCTAAAAACTCTTGAAGATAATTCAAATTTACTCTCTTTTGCCAGTAAAAAAGAAATTCGACTTTTAGAATTTATAAATATTCCCAACGAAAAAGGAGAAAATCTATATGCTTATATCATTAAACCTAAAAATTTTGACCCTAATAAGAAATACCCTGTTTTAATGTACGTATATGGCGGACCTGGAATACAAACTGTAAACAATTCCTGGGATCCATTTAACTATTGGTGGCATCAAATGTTAGCACAACAAGGTTACATTATAGTTTCAGCAGATGGAAGAGGTACCGGAGGAAGAGGTGAAAATTTTAAGAAAATAACCTATAAAAACTTAGGTAATTATGAACTTGAGGATCAGATTGCTGTGGCTAAATGGCTAAAATCTCAACCCTATATAGACGAAAACAGAGTAGGAATATGGGGTTGGAGCTTTGGTGGATATTTAACTTCACTATGTATGACAAAAGGGGGGGATATTTTTAAAACAGGAATAGCTGTTGCTCCTGTAACAAACTGGAGATTTTATGATACTATTTATACAGAACGTTTTTTACGAACACCTCGAGAAAACTCATCCGGATATGATAATAATTCCCCTATTAACTTTTCTCAAAATTTAAAAGGTAATTATCTAATTATACATGGTACAGCTGATGATAATGTACATTTTCAAAATTCAGTTGAAATGATTAATTCACTTATACAATATGGAAAACAGTTTGATATGGCTATTTATCCGGACAGAAATCATGGAATTTATGGAGGAAAAACCCGTTTTCAGTTATACCAAAAAATGACCGATTACATAAAAACTCATTTATAATCATAAAAATCACTATAAAATATTGTTTTTATAGTGATTTTTCTTTTTACGTATTATAAAACTAAAGAAAACTTCTTAAATATTTTTTCTACATATAATATAGATTTTAGCAATAGCAGAGATTAAAATAATATTGCATACAAGCCTTTTTAATATTTTTTTAGATTATCTTCAAATTTAAAAAAATAAAATTTGATATTAAAATTTCAATTAATTGTTATTAAACAAATTCTATCACAATCTGTCAAATATATAATTGAAAATAGTTAAAATTATTCAATTAATATTGTTATAAATTTATACCAATACACTAACTACACATATAAACAAAAGTAAAATCTTATCTTTGTTAAAATTTTTTTAAGATGATATTATATAAAGCAAGAGAATCCACCGATACTATTGAACGTCTATATATAACCATGCGCCATCTTTTTAACAGAGGCGGATTTAAACCTACCGGAACATCCGGTATAGAATTAAGAAACTATTTATTAAAACTAAACCCTGAAATTTATGGCTCTATGGCAGATTCTGACAAAGTAGAGCTTAATGGACTTATTTATGTTTTAGATCGTCTGCCTCAGGGAATTGAAGAATGTTCTTTTATTTTCTTAACTTCAAATGAAGGATTACATAAATCCTCTTTTCCTCCCATCTTTCCTAAAAAAAGAAGAAGAACCTGTTACAGAATAGATGATAATCAAATGAATATTGAAGTTTTGTTGGGGAGGTCCGAAATTTATGATATACTTACACACCTAACCTTTTTGTATAATGAAGCTGACAAGATTTACAAAAGGACTCATGACTTTAATGGAAAAGCAAGAAGAATTTGGTTATCCATAGAAAAAGCTACCCTTAATACCGAACCTTTAAAAAGGAAGGAACGTGAAATAATTTTGGCTCATATATCCACTATTTTAGGAAGAAGTTTTGATGAAGTAGTAACAGCTTACAAAAGCTTACAGGAAACAAATGACCCTGATCGGTTTATAAAAATTATTTATAACTTAGGACGTGTCAGCAAAGAAGATTTTTTGGGTACTCGTAGAAGAGAGATTTTTTTTAGTTCCATTTTAAAAGAAAGAGTTGGGCATCACCTCTTTGGAGAAAAATGGGCTGAAAATGTTAAAAAAAATCTCTCAAAACTTAAACTTTTAGATAAAAAACTGCATATTATTAGTTCTAACATGCATAGTGTGAACAATATGTTATATGCATTTAATGCACTTAATAAAAAATATAGCAATAAAGATGAAGAATTAAAACTTTATGAAGAACTTAGTAAAAATCTTGATTTAGTAGAAACTGTTAAAAATTATGCATTAAAAAACGGAATGTTTTTTATAAAAGATAATAGCGGATCCAATATTGATGTACAAATCTTTGATCTTTCAAAAGTAAACCTTAAAAATACGGCATTTAAAGACATAAAAAATATAAACAAAGATGATGTTTTAATTGTATTTGATTATGCTTTTGGAGAACAAGCTTTTGAAATTATGGATGAGCTGTTAAGACCTTACAAAACTTTAAAACAGAAAATAAACTTAAATGTAGATTCCATTTCCATTTTAGGAAAGGCTGGAATATTAGTTGGAAATAAAGGAGATATCATGATTCCGGATTCACATATATTTGAAGGAACTGCTGATAATTATCCTTTTTACAATGAGCTTACCTTAGAAGATTTTAGCGGATATAATGTTAAAGCGTTTAAAGGTGCTATGATTACCGTATTAGGAACTTCATTACAAAATAAAAATGTTTTAACTTATTTTATGGAAACTTCATGGAAAGCTATAGGGCTGGAAATGGAAGGAGCTCATTACCAAAAAGCTATACAAGTTGCTTCCAAAATACGACATCACATATCAGAAAATGTTAAATTAAGGTACGCATACTATGCATCTGATAACCCACTAGAAACAGGAAGCACACTAGCCTCTGGCGGATTAGGATTAACAGGAGTAAAACCAACGTATTTAATAACACAAAAAATTTTAGAACAAATTCTGAGTATTTCTCAAGTTTAAATCTTATATAAAAACAAAAAATTTAAAAAGAAAGGTAGTAATCCTATCTTTTCTTTTTTTATTTTTCAATTTATTTTGATCATCTTAAAATTTAAGTTCTATTTAATAATCCTATAACCATTCATAAAATCTTAAATTTTATTTCTAAATTTAGAAATGTCTAAATTAATTTAAAAAAACTTATTCTGAAAACTTATAATTGTAATATATATTCGAGTTTATAATATCCAAATATGTTTATATTAATCTTTTTATTGTAAATAAACTTTATTATCTAAAAATTATTTAAAATAAATGGAACTCTTTTTGATATATATAATTACTTATTTTTTTATAAAAATTATAATTTTTAATATTTTTTTTTTATTTAAAAATAAGTATATGTAATAATAAAAATTATGACAAAAAAAAAGAATAAAATACCCTCCAAACATATTATAAAATTAAGGGAATTAAAACGAAATATTCTATCAATATTTATTAAACATCCCAGTAAACATTATAATTACAAACAAATTTCCAGTATATTAGATAAAAAAAATCCAAGACAACGAGAACTGGTAATTCAAGCAATTCAAAAGTTAGTTGTAGAAAAACAACTTTTAGAAATTAAACAAGGAAAATATCAAATCAACCTACAAAAAGAATATGTAATTGGAAAAATAGACTTTAATCAAAATGGAAATGCTTATTTAATGGTAGACGGGCTCGAAAAAGATATTTTCATCCCTAAAGGAAAAACCGGACATTCCCTTCAAAACGATATAGTTAAAGTAATTGTCCATCAATTTAAAAACAGAAAGCCAGAAGCTGAAGTTTTAGAAGTTATAGAACGTTTTAAAACACAATTTGTAGGGAAATTTGAGTATACAAATACTAAAAATTTTGGATTTGTTATAGTAAACAAAAACTCATTACATACAGATATTTTTGTACCTAAAGAAAAATTCAAAGGCGCTAAAAATGGACAAATTGTATTAGTTGAATTAGTTAACTGGCATGATAAAGAAGACAGTCCAAACGGAAAAATTATTAAAGTATTAGGCGATCCTGGAGAAAACGATACGGAAATTCATGCTATTTTAGCCGATTATGGTTTGCCTAGTGAATTTCCAAATGAAGTTGAATATGAAGCAGAACAGTTAGATACTTCTATTAAATTAGAAGAAATCTTAAAAAGAAGGGATATGCGAGGTGTTACAACTTTCACTATAGACCCGGCTGATGCTAAAGATTTTGACGATGCTCTTTCCATTCAAAAACTTCAGAATGGAAATTGGGAAATAGGTATCCATATTGCTGATGTATCTCATTATGTAAAACCTGGAACATTATTAGATAATGAAGCATACTCAAGAGCAACTTCAATATATTTAGTAGATAGAGTGGTTCCCATGTTACCGGAAATTTTAAGTAATAACGTCTGTTCCTTACGTCCTAATGAAGATAAATACACTTTTTCTGCAGTTTTTGAACTTAATAATAAAGCTGAAGTAAAAAAACAATGGTTTGGAAGAACAGTAATACATTCTGACAAAAGATTTACTTATGAAGAAGCTCAGGAAATTATTGAAGGGAAAAAAGGAGATTTTGAAGAAGAAGTAAAAAAGTTAAATGAATTAGCTCAAATAATGCGTGAAAAAAGATTAAAAAACGGAGCTATTTCTTTTGACAAAATTGAAGTTAAATTTAAATTGGATAAACACAAAAATCCGATCGGAGTTTACTTTAAAATAGGCAAAGACAGTAATCATTTAATTGAAGAATTCATGCTTCTGGCCAATCAAAAGGTTTCTAAATATGTAAGTACAAATAAAAAAGGAAATCCTACAGGAAGAACTTTTATTTATAGAATTCATGATGATCCGGATCCGACCAAATTATTATCATTAAAACAATTTGTAAATACACTAGGGTACGATATAAATATTACTAATAAAAAAGACACCTATCTGTCCATTAATAAACTTTTGAAAGATGTTAAAGGAAAAGGAGAGGAAAATATGATTGAAACTCTTGCTGTACGTACTATGTCTAAAGCTAAATATTCGACAGAAAATATAGGCCATTACGGATTAGCTTTCGATTATTATAGCCATTTCACTTCTCCTATCCGTAGATATCCGGATATTATTGCTCACCGCTTATTACAAGAATTTATAGAAAATAAACCTTCTGCAAATAAAGAAACTATTGAAGAAATGGCAAAGCATTCCAGTGAAATGGAAAAACTGGCAGCTGATGCAGAAAGAGACAGTATTAAATATATGCAAGTAAAATTCATGGAGCAGCATGTAGGAGAAACTTTTGATGGGGTTATTTCAGGTGTTACTGATTTTGGTATTTATGTTGAAATTCGGGAATTTGGAGCTGAAGGTTTAATAAGACTTAGGGATATCCGGGATGATGATTACCGATATGATGAAAAAACTTATTCTGTTATCGGACAAAGAACAGGAAATCAGCTACAACTGGGTGATAATATTAACGTTAAGGTAACAAAGGCTAATTTAGAAAAAAAACAACTGGATTTTGAACTTATAGGTTAAATTAATATATAATAACATCATCATTAATTATTTATTTCTTACCTATTTTTAATTTATTTATCTTTTAAAATTAAATTTTTTTTTAACATAAAAAAACCTTTGGAATAATTCCAAAGGTTCTTAATCATTATACAAATTAATATTTATTTTTTAATTACATTATATATAGTTTTTCCTTGACTGGTATATATATGTGCAATATAAATTCCACTATTAAGATTTCCTAAATCAATCATTTTATTTTTCAATTCGCTTTCACTTGCTTGTAAAACCAAATTACCATACATATTATATAAAACTATTTTTGTAATATTTACGGTTGATTGTATATACATTTTATCTAGCACAGGATTAGGATATATATTAATTTTATCAGATATTGAATTCATATAAGTCTTATTATTAGAAATTTCAAACGGAATCTGGTCTATAACAGAAGAAGATTCCGCATTAATTAAAGACCAGTTTTGCTCTCCTTGAGCTTTAGAAACCATTCTCAATTTATAATAGCCTGGCATTGCATTTGATGGAATAAAACAATTAAAATTATATAATCTATAATAATATCCAGGATTTAATTCTGAAAGACCTGACTGTGCTAAAATATATTTTATAGTATTTGTATTATCTGTTAGAGCTATACCATAATATCCTCTAAATGGTATTCTTGAATAATTTTTAAAACTTAGCTTAACTAAAAAAGACTCATTAGGTTTAGCTGAACTTTTAGAGGCAGAAAGTGGTGTATTATTTAAAATTTGAAGTTTAGCTTTTTCCTCTCCAACTAAAATTTCAAATGGTATATATTTAATAACTGTTGACAATGGACTGGTTACTATAACCCAATCATTCTGTCCTAAAACTTTAGAGACCATTCTTAATCTATATTTCCCAGGTTTAGCCCCTAAAGGAATAACGCATTCATAAAAATTGTATTCTTTATAATAATATCCTGAATTTAATTCTGAAAGATTTGATTGAGCTAGAATATATTGAATATTATCTTTCTCATCTGTCAATGCTACTCCATAATAGCCTTGAAAAGGAAATAAAGAAACATTTTTAAAACTAAATTTAGTTGAAAACTTAGCTCCGCCTTTACCAGATGTAACTTCTGAAGAAATAGATGTATAATCCTTGTTCAATTCTAATTTAGGAATACTAATATTTCCAGTACTAGGTTTAATATTAAACATAGCAGACTGATTTTTGGTATAATCTAAAGTTGCTGTTGTTTTAAAATAACCATCTTGATATCCTCCCCATCCCCAATTAAAATGAAAAAAACCTTGGTCATCATAACCATCACAAATAAAAGCATGCCCACCGGTTCCTCGTCCATCATAATATATCGGACGTTTATTTTTTAATTCTTTTCTTAACATTTCATCCCAAGCATTATTTAAATCATTTGAATAACCATAATCGTCTCGTGATCTTAATTCTAAACTTTTATCATAACCAAAATAAGTAACTAATGCCTTTGCTGCATCCATTGAATATGCACCACTTCCTGACTTTGAATAACTCATTTTAACACTGGCACCAATATGATACATCAATAAAGCTACTGCTTTTTTCTGCACATCATTTCCTGAGGATGTATAATCATAAGTATTTAGCATATTAGACCAATCATAAGTATATTTTGATAAATCTATAGCAGGAATATAATATGTGGTATTATCATTTGAAATAGAATAAGATTGTATAATACCAACTCCAGATTTCGGATATTTATAATAGTTCATAATTTGTGCTGTAGCCGTAGCCACACAACCTGTATATAATCCGGAATAAGGCAATAGACTGTTGTAAGGATATGATTGATTCCATTTTGTTTTGATTAATGGCTCAACCACTATTGTTTTAGATGCTTTAGTATAAATCTTCTTTCCTTGACGAAAATTTTTCCATTCTTTTTGAATCTCTTTTGTAGGGGTTGTTCCGTTTATTATTGCTTTTTCCATACCTAAAGAAATCATTTCCATCCAAGATTTAAAATTATCAGGAACATTTTTAGAATTATAACTACCAGTTGTAGAATACCCTAAAATTGGTGTATTCACATCATCTGCAGAAACAATGATGAAACCCTGATCATTATTAATATTAAAAATGTAATAATATACATATGGTTTTTTAATTGTTTTTGCATTACTACTAGAGGTTGAGGTATATACCAAATTTAAAATGATTGCATTCTTCTTACTTAAAGAGGAACTCTCATTTATAAAAGACTCTGCAACTGAAGTTGCTGTTGCTACATCTATTTGTTTAGCTGAAACGCTTAAACAAAATACGAAAATAAAAAAGCGTAAAAAATACTTCATAAAATACATTTTTTTAGTTATTAAAATATTTGATTTGTAATCCCCTAACAAATATAGGATAAAATAACTATAAAAGTATAAATATAATTTATTTAAATAATATTAAATTATTATTAATATATTTTTTATGCTAATTTTAAAACAATAATGTTTAATATTTACGTTATTTAAATATTAAAGTAATGACTTTTGAATTATAGATCTGAATTATAAATTTCTTATACTTGAATATGTAAAGAACCATATAAGAAATCTATTTATATTTTGAAATATTTAAATAATAAATTGATCATATTTTCATAAAAAAATAAAATAATAACAATAGCTTAATAAGAGAATAAAATAATTTTATAATGAAATGTAGGTCCTTTTAAATTAACAAATAAAAGAAGCTAACTTAATATCTAAAATTCTTTTTTAAAAATTTTCTTAATGATAAAGATTTAACAAAAGTTTAAATATTTATCATAATAAATATTATAGTTAAAACAAACTGATTTATAAATTAAAAGAAATAATATGAATTTATAGAAGTTTATTATTTTTCTAAATATATTAATTATTCAAATTATCTTTTAACCGAATAATCGCCTCATTGATAGTAGATGATTCTTTTAATAAAGTAATAAATCTACTTCCTATAATTGCCCCATTAGCGTTATTTTGTGCAGCATCCCATGTTTTTTTATTAGAAATTCCAAAACCTATCAGTCTTGGGTTTTTCAATTCCATTGAATTAATTCTTTTAAAATATTCTTGTTTTTTTTCATCAAAGCTCTTTTGTGCCCCTGTTGTAGAAGCAGAAGATACCATATAAATAAATCCGTCAGTATTTTCATCAATTAACCTAATTCTCTCTTCAGATGTTTCAGGGGTAATCAACATGATGATTTTAATATCATATTTTTCTGCAATAGGTTTATATTCTTTAATATAATCATTAAATGGCAAATCTGGAATAATAGCTCCATCAGTTCCTACTTCATTACATTTTTTACAAAATTGTTCAAACCCAAATTGCATAATAGGATTTAAATAGCCCATCATAATTAAAGGAAGATTTACTTCTTTTCTGATTTCTTTAATTTGTTCAAACAAAACTTTTAAAGACATACCGTTTTTTAAAGCTTGAGTTCCACTTTCTTGAATAGTGGGCCCATCTGCCATAGGATCTGAAAAAGGGATTCCTACTTCTATTAAATCTATTCCATTATTTTCTAATTCTTTAATTATTTCCCCAGTATCTTCTAATTTAGGATAACCGGCAGTAAAATAAACGGAAAATATGTTTTTTGGTTTTCTTTCGAAAAGTTGTTTAATTCTATTCATGGTCTTATTTTTTCTTTGAATTTATTATTAAATACTAAATAATTTTTTTCCAAAACTTAGAGATTTTATATATTTTTTTTGCAGAGATTTTATTGGAATCTGGCTAGATTTATTTATAAATGATAAAAAAATGTTTCATACTATTGAGTATTTTTAATTTTTTTAATAAATTTTTTTACTAAATAAAGGTCTTTTAAACCTGGTTCTGATTCAAATTTACTATTTAAATCAAGTCCGTATAAATTAGGATGCTGTATATTTTTTATTTCTTCTATATCTTCCATTGAAATACCTCCACTTAAAAAAAAAGGTTTATTCCCTTTATATGAATTTAATATTTCCCAGTTAAACTTCTGTCCAGAACCTCCATATTGAGAAGTTTTCGTATCAAACAAAAAGTAGTCACAAACTTCTTCATATTCATCTGTTTTTTCTATATCCTTGATATCCGAAATACTCAATGCTTTTATTATTGTAATTTCGGGAAAAGTTTCTATTAAATCTTCACAATATTGCAGGGTTTCATTGCCATGCAATTGAACTGCATCAAGTCCATACTTTTCAATTGTTTTAAATAATGAGGCAACTTTTTCATTTACAAAAACTCCTACACGCTTAGTACTATCTGACAAAATATTTAATATTTCAGGTTTCAAACCTGCTATATACCTTGGTGATTTTGGATAGAAAATAAATCCCATATAATTAATAGATAAAGAAGAAAGCTCTTCAATATTATTTGGATTTTTCATTCCACATACTTTGATCTTCATAAATGAAAAACTTATTTAGATTCTAATTCTTCTATAAATACCTTTAATGATTTTCCAGGGTCTTTTGTCTTCATAAAATTTTCTCCCATCAAAAACCCTTTATAACCAACTCGTTGTAAATTTTTAACTGTTTGTGTAGAAGATATTCCACTTTCAGAAATTTTAACAAATTCATCAGGTATCTTTTCTGCCAAATCAAAAGAAACCTGTACATCAGTAATAAAAGTTTTTAAATTCCTATTATTCACTCCAACTACATCTATCCATTCGTTTATATGGTTTAATTCTTTTTCATTATGTATTTCTAATAAAACGTCTAATCCTAATTCTTTAGATTTTTTTGCTAATTTTTTGGTTTCATTTATTGTCAGTGCTGCTGCTATTAATAAAATAGCACTGGCTCCATATACTTTTGCTTGATATAATTGATATTCATCTATCATAAAATCTTTTCTAAGAAGCGGCGTTTCAGTAATGTTTTTAGCTTTTTCTAAATCTTGTAAAGTTCCTCCGAAAAAATTTAAATCTGTAAGGATAGATATAGCGCTGGCTCCGTTTTCTGAATAAAAAGGAATTACATCCTCTATTTTAGCTTTTTTAAAAATCCAATCTCTGGATGGAGAACGTCTCTTAAATTCTGAAATAATTCCGGTAGATGATTGTTTTAGAGATTCCTTAAATGAAAGTACTTTTTTGCTATATTGAATTTTATTTTCGATTTCTTTTAAAGAAAACAGTTCCTTCTGTTGCCCGATTTCTATTTTCTTATTTGCAATAATTTTATCTAATATGTTTTCCATTATGGTTTATAATTTATAACTTTTATTCTATGATATGATTCTAAAATTAATATTTAACCTAACAGAATTATAATTATTAATTTTTACTTTGGATTTATCTCTAATAAAGCTCTCTAAAAAATATCATTGTTATAAAGAAGTAAATATTATTTTTATATGTGAATTTTTCTGCTCTTAGAAAGTATTAAAAATATACATTCCTAAAATATAGAAATATAATCCTTAACTGTTTAAATTTAAAAATTTAACAAACGTTTCTTTTGTTTTCCCGCTTTCCAATGCTTCTCTAGCTTGCTGAATGCATTGTTTTATAGACAAAAACGGATTTATATTTTGTATAGCAAAAGCAGAGTTTGCCAATACTACATTTTTCTGGGCTATAGTCGCTTGGTTATTTAATACATCATCGAAAATTTTGGAAGCTTCATCTTGTGTTTTTCCTCCATCAAGCTCTATAGGCTTACATCTTTCTAAACCTATATCTTCGGGAGAATATATATTTTCACCTAGTTTGCTAACTACTTTAAAATTATCTGTAAGTGATATTTCATCATATCCGTCCAAACTATGTACTACTGTATAATCGCATTCGGTATTTTGATATATATAATAGTATAAACGAGACATTTTAAGGTTAAAAACTCCTAAAATATTTCTTTTAGGTTTTATGGGATTTACCACAGGCCCCAACATATTAAAAAATGTTCTCACTCCTAAAGCTTTTCTAACCGGAGCTACTACTTTCATAGCTTCATTGAACAAAGGTGCATGTAAATACGCAATATTAGTTTGATCGAGAGATTTTTCAAGTAGACTTACATCAGAGGTAAATTTTACGCCATGTTTTTCCATTACATTAGATGCTCCACTAACAGAAGTGGCTCCGTAATTTCCATGTTTCGCTACTTTATATCCGGCACTTGCAACAACAAAACAAGAGAGAGTAGATATATTAAAAGTATTTTTATTATCACCACCGGTTCCTACAATGTCTACCGGATCATATTTTTGTAATGGTGTTACATCTGTACATAAATTCATCAAAGCATCTCGAAAACCGAAAAATTCTTCTATGTTAATACTCCGCATTAAAAACACACTTATAAATGCAGCAATTTGTGATTCATTATATTCTCCGGCAGCCATTTTGGTAAGTATTTCTTTAGCCTCATCCCTGTTTAGGTATTGGTGCTCGAATAATCGATTTAATATCTGTTTCATAAGTTTATTTCTTATTTTTCTTATGCTTCTAAAAAATTCCTGATTATTGTGTTTCCTTGTGGAGTTAATATAGATTCTGGGTGAAACTGCACTCCATGAATATCATATTTTTTATGTTTTAAAGCCATGATTTGTTCTTTTTCATCTACAGCTGTTATAGTAAGACTTTCTGGAAAATTATCATGACTCACAATCCAAGAATGATATCTTCCTACTATCATAGGTAACGATAATCCTTTAAAAATATAATCATCTTCTATAATTTTAATTTCTGTTGCTATGCCATGATATACATCTTGAAGGTTTACAAGCTTTGCTCCAAATGCTTCACCTATCGCTTGTTCCCCCAAACAGACCCCTAAAATTGACTTTTTAGGGGCATATTCTTTAAGTAAGGGTAACAATAACCCTGATTCTGAAGGAATTCCGGGACCTGGTGACAGAATAATTTTATCATATTTTTTGATATCTGGAAGCGTTATTTGGTCATTTCTCACAACATCTACTTCTGTATATCCCTGCTCCTTAACTAGATGAAGCAGATTATACGTGAAAGAATCATAATTATCGAAGAGTAATATTTTTTTCATTTTACTAATTAGCTGTTAAATAATCGTTAGCTGTAGTAACATTTGCATAATAGTAATCCAAAGCTGATAAAAATGCTGCATGAACCTCCTGGGAAACAACTTTTATTCCTGAAATTTCCAATTCTCGTGTTGCACATGCATCTCCTATTAGTGTACATTCATATCCAAGATCTTTTGCGGCCCTTGTAGTAGCATCTATACACATATGAGTCATCATTCCACAAATTACTAATTCTTTTACTTCTAATTTTTGTAAATATTTTTGAAGATCTGTTTTTAAAAAACTATTTGGATAATACTTAGTAATTACAATTTCTCCTCCTTCGGGTTTTACATTTGGATGAAATTCAGCCCCTTTAGTATAAGGTAGAAAAAAAGTTGCATCTGGACTAAGGGCAATATGTTGTATGTGAATAACCGGTAAACGATCATTTCTAAATTTTTCTATTATTTGTTTTGCTTTTTCACTAGCTTCTAAAGCTCCATCCAAAACCATAGTCCCTCCTTCAAAGTAATCATTTTGAATGTCTACAACAATTAATGCTTTCATATGTTTTATTTTTTTAATTTTTTAATGTTTCTGCTAAATCAACGGCTTTTTTTAATGCTCCTAATTTGTTTTTTACTTCTTGAAGTTCATCTTCGGGGTTGGACTTGGAAACTATTCCGGCCCCAGCCTGGTAATACAAAATATTATTTTTACTTAGAAAAGATCGAATGGTTATCGCTTGGTTTAAATCTCCGTTTAATCCTATATACCCGATACAACCTCCATATATCCCTCTCATATGTTTTTCAATATCTCGTATTAATTGCATAGCTCTCACTTTAGGGGCTCCAGATAATGTTCCCGCAGGAAAAGTATCTGCAAAAACAGAAATATTATTTTTTCCATCTTCTATAGTTCCACTTACTCTAGATACTAAATGTATAACATGAGAAAAGTATTGTACACTTTTATAAAAATTTACTTTTACATCATGACAATTACGACTTAAATCATTTCTTGCTAAATCTACTAACATTACATGTTCTGCATTTTCTTTTTCATCCTGTAATAATTTTTCAGAAAGAATTCGATCTTTTTCATCGTTTCCTGTTCTTTTATATGTGCCTGCTATAGGATCTATATAAGCTTTTCCTTTAGATATTTTGCAATGGGTTTCTGGTGAAGAACCAAAAATACGAAACGAACCAAAATCAAAATAAAACAAATATGGAGATGGGTTTATTGATCGTAATGCTCTATATACTTTAAAATCATCTCCTATAAATGACTGGGAATAACAACGAGAAGGCACTATTTGAAAAACATCTCCTCTTTTACAATGTTGTATTGATTTTTTTACATATTCTTTATATTCATTATCAGAAATGAAGCTGCTTTCTTTTCCTTGAGTTTTAAAATTATAGGAAGCAAAATTATTATTTTGTAATAATGCTTCTAATTCTTCCATTTTACTATTTTCTCCTTCTGGAATATTTTCGATGATAGTTAAATCGTTTTTTAAATGATTAATAACTAATATAAAATGGTAAAAAATATAATAGAGCTCCGGAACTTCTGCATTTTCCAATTTTTTATTTATAGGATCTACGGATTCAAAATAACGTATACTATCATAGGATGTATATCCAAAAAAGCCATTAATCCCTGTAGGATTTTCTCCCTCTATTTTAAATCTTTTTATAAAATTGGCTAATTCAATAGTTAATTGAGTATTTATCTTTTGTACTTGTCTCTTATTCTGAATATCTGTGGTTATTTGATAATCTTGTACTTTAAAAGAAGCTATAGGATCTAATGCAATAAATGAAAAACTATCTTCTCCGGCATGGAAATCAGAACTTTCTAATAAGGCAGATTTTGGAAACACATCTCTTATTTTCAAATATATACCTACAGGAGTTTGTAAGTCTGCCAATAATTTTTTTGTCTTTACCTGTATTTTCATTTTATTCTAATTTTCTTTTCTCTTGTTCTTTTATAAAGGTTTCCATATCTTTATCTCCTCTACCGGATAAACAAATAACTACTATATCTTCTTTTTTAAATTTCTTTTTATTTAATACTCCTAAGGCATGAGCAGACTCAATTGCAGGAATTATTCCTTCTAAACGAGTTAACTCAAAAGCAGAATTCATCGCTTCATCATCTGTAATAGCTAAAACTTCTGAACGTCCAATTTTAGATAAATTTGCATGCATAGGTCCTATCCCAGGATAATCTAATCCTGCTGAAATAGAATAAGGTTCTTCTATTTGACCATCTTCAGACTGCATAATAAGTGTTTTACTTCCATGAATAATTCCTAGTTTTCCTAAATGTATAGTAGCTGCCGATTCTCCTGAATCTATCCCCTTACCGGCAGCCTCTGCTAAAATTATTTTCACAGAAGGTTCATCTAAAAAATGGTAAATCATCCCTGCTGCATTACTACCTCCTCCTACACAAGCTATAACATAATCCGGAGTTTCTCTTTTTTCTTTTTCCAATAATTGTTTACGAGTTTCTTCACTAATAATTGCCTGTAATCTAGCTACCATATCAGGATATGGATGTGGTCCTACTGTAGATCCTATGATGTAATATGTATTTGAAGGATTGGAGCACCAGTCACGAATAGCTTCATTAGTAGCATCTTTCAATGTCATATTGCCACTGGTGACAGGAACTACTGTAGCTCCTAACATATGCATTTTTTCTACGTTTAGTTTTTGTCTTTCAACATCTACTTTTCCCATATATACAATACATTCCATTCCCATTAGAGCACAAACTGTCGCTGTGGCTACCCCATGTTGCCCTGCACCTGTTTCAGCAATTATCCTTGTTTTTCCCATTCTTTGGGCTATCAATATTTGACCTATAGTATTATTAATTTTATGTGCACCTGTGTGATTAAGATCTTCTCTTTTTAAATAAATTTTACAACCATATTTTTCGGATAGTCTTCGAGTAAGATATAAGGGAGAGGGACGTCCTACATAATCTTTTAATAATGAATAATACTCTTTTTTAAATTTTGGATCTTCCAGTATTTTCAAATAATTATTTTTTAGGTTTTCTACATTATCATAAAGTATTTCCGGAATATACGCTCCTCCAAATTCTCCATAAAATCCATTTTGATCTACATGATATTTTTGCATAGGTCTTTATTTATATATAAAAAAACCTATCGTGAGTACGATAGGCCTTTATTTTTTACTTAATATTATTCAATATTATAGACATAACTGCTGACTCACAACTTTTGAAGTTGAAAACGCCACCAACTTGTTATATTTATAATTTTTCCCATTTTATTTAGATGAAACAAAAATATATATTATTTTTTTTATAAACAAAATTTATTCTCTGAAATATATCATGTGAAAAATAAGATAGAAGATATTATTTTATATTTTAAAACTCAAATAAATTTTATCGTAATCTTACAATTGTTTATCTTTGAAATTATATAACCCTTATTTAATTTAATTAGATGAACACTTCTGATTTTTCTTTACAACATATAGGAATCAGTTAAAATGATATAAAGAAAATTTTAAAAGAAATTAATGATTTTTCTGTATATGAATTAATTTCTCAGGCTATGCCTAAAAATATTTTAGGACAAGAAGATTTAGAACTGCCAAAAACTATATATGAATATGATAGGATTTTATTATCCAAATATCTAGCTTCTAAAAATAAAGTTTTCAGTTCATTTATAGGTTTTGGGTACTTTGGAACCATCCTTCCAGCTCCTATCCAAAGGAATATTTTTGAAAATTCTAGTTGGTATACAGCCTATACTCCATACCAAGCAGAAGTGTCTCAGGGAAGATTAGAAGCCTTGCTGAATTTTCAAACATTAATTTCCGACTTAATCGGTTTTTCTATTTCTAATGCATCTTTTTTGGATGAGGGGACGGCTACTGCTAAAGTTATTCATATGCTATATAAATCCAAACCGAAAGATCAAATACAATCTAATAAATTTTTTATTTTTTAAAGTAATGTATACTCAAATCTTTACAGTAATTAAAACAAAAAGCAGAAGGATTAAAAAAAACCACTACAATTGCTATACATTAAATATTAATTACCTGAAAAGTAAATTAGCTCTATATTACCAAATTCTTTACACTAATAAATTTGGTAGAGTAGGTCATGAACTGATTATTGATTTCAGACTTTTTAAATCTTTGGGAATAGAAGTTGGAAATATTGCTAAACGTTTAATGGATTATAGCTTACATGCCACTACTGTTTCTTTCCCGGTTCCAGGAACATTAATGATTGAATCTACAGAAAGTGAAAGTATTGCTGAACTAGATCGTTTTACAAAAGCCTTAATCTCAATTAGAAAAGAAATAGATGAAATTATTGAAACTGGAAAGTACTCAATAGAAGATTGTATAATCAAAAATGCTCTTCATACACTTGCTGAAGTTACTTCTGATCATTGGAATCACTCTTATAGTTGACAAAAAGCTGCTTATACTTTAAATTGTATTTTAGAGAATAAGTTTTGACCTTCTTTTGGAAAAATTAATGATGGCCATGGAGACAGAAATTTAATTTGTACATGTAAATCTATTGAAGATTATAAAAATTGGAAATAAAAAAGCCTGCTTTAAAATCAGGCTTTTTTATTTTTATAAGAAATATATATTTAAGCTTGAACCCCCACTTTTTAAACAATTATTAATTTTGTATCGATTAATTTCTCAAAAATAAATTTTTCAAAAAGGTCTGTGTAATGTAAATATTTATTTATCAAATCTTAAAGAAATCCTTCTATCTTTAGCTCTTTCATCATCCGAAGCATTAATATCGACTTTAGCAAATTGATCTCCATACCCTTCTGCTCCTACAACTTGTTTATCTAATCCATTTTTAATTAAGATATCTTTTATAACATCTGCTCTTTGTTGAGAAAGTTTAAGATTTGCACTACTGTTTCCTTTTTTATCTGTATATGCTCCAATTTTAATTTTAGTATTAGGAAATTCTTTAATTATACTTACAATATTTTTTATTTGGTTTTCCGATTCAGGAGTCAGTTGAGTTCCGCTCCCAAATTCAAAGTTGATCGCATCAAAATCAAACCATTTATTTTTTAAATCGTCATTGGTACTATTTTTATATTCATTAGATTGTAAAAATTTTACTATCTGGTCTTCAATTCCTCCGGGATATGCGTTAATTTTTAAACCACTAGGTAATGAAATCTGTGTTAATTGCTTTTGTTGCTTTAGTTTTTGTTCTTGTAATGATATTGAATCTTTAACAGATGTACTATCTGAAATTTTATTTGAATTTGCTCCGGGATTCATTTCTTTTTTAGAACAGCTGTTTTTAGAAAATAACCAAAATAGCAAAAGAAGAAGTACTAATATACCTATTAACCACTTAATCCAACCACTTCCTGATTTTTTGTTTAACTTAGCTTTGTAATCTTCATAAGTGTCTTCAACTTTATTTTTCATATGATCTACTGCTTCTTTTGTATGAGATTCTGTTTTATTTAAAAATGAACTCCCTAAACCCGCTAGAGATGATATTCCTAATACACTGGTTAATCCAGAGGGTATTGAGGATAAAAAATTATCTTTTTCTGATGAAATTTGTTCTAATATACTTTTAAGACTTACTCCAGAAAGCATTTTTTTACCTAAAAAACCTGCTACCAAAGGAGAAATCATTCCTATAATCTTGTTGGTACTATCACTGGTTAAACCTGAAAAGGATGATATAATACCAGAAAAAGAATTTATTTTATCCCCAAAAAGAGTATTTAAAAAGCTTGAACCTATATTTTGTGTTTCAGGATTTGTTTTTCCTGAAAATAATTCTGTAATATTTGACAAAATAGATGAGTTGCCTGCTTGTTTTAAAACATTTTCTACATTACTATCTTCGCCTCTATTTACCAAAGACCCAAAAATACTGGGAATGATGGCTCCAATTGCAGAAGTCACTTTTCCAGAATTTTCTCCCAAATCTGAAGAAACTTTAGAAATAATTTCCGGAGTGATTAATTTATTTAACGAACTAAATAATTGTTTTTCCATTATAATGTTTTTTATATAATATTTGTTTTTTATATTAATGTAAAATCAAATTATTTTATAACAAATATTATTCCATATATTTTATTTGTTAAAATTTAAACAAATAAATATTGTTTTAATACAAAATATAGCAATATATCATATTTGACTAGTTTTTAATTTATTAACTAACGAAAAAGATATATTTATTAAAAAACAGTATTTTTATTTTATGAAAACAAAATATGATATAGCTTACTTAAAAATGGCTTTAGAATGGGGGAATCTATCTTATTGTGAAAGGAAAAAAGTAGGAGCTCTAATTGTGAAAGACCGAATGATTATTTCTGATGGTTACAATGGGACACCCACCGGATTTGAAAATATTTGTGAAGATAATGAAGGCTACACAAAGTGGTATGTTCTTCATGCTGAAGCCAATGCCATTTTAAAAGTAGCCGCATCTACTCAATCATGTAAAGGTGCCACTTTATATGTAACCCTTTCTCCATGTAGGGAGTGTAGCAAATTAATACATCAATCAGGTATAAAAAGAATAGTTTATATTCATGAATACTCAGATATCACCGGAATTGAATTTTTGAAAAATGCGGGTGTAGAAATAGAACATATTCCAATTAAAGAATTGTATTAATTAATGATTGCATATATTTTCTGTTTATTTCTCATTTTTATATTATATAGCATATACTTATTTCATTATATTATGTCTATTAAAAATAATAATTCCTACCTTTGTGCACTTTATTAGGGTAAAATAACTCTATTTCTATTTTTTAATTTATTTTAATCAAAAAAATTTATTTATGAACGATTCTTTGCAAAAGATTCAGGCAGTAGCAATACAAGGAGAAATTAAGGAAAAATCTTTTTCTTTAATTGATATGATTACACATGGTGGACCTATAGGTATATTTGTAATGATATGTTTATTCTTGTTATTTATGATTACACTGTATATATTTTTTGAAAGGTATTTTACAATTAAAAAATTTTCAAATAAAAACTCAACATTATTAAATGATGTTCGGGATCTAATTCATGACGGAAAAATAAACGTAGCATTAGATTTATGCAAAAGAACACATACCCCTGAAAGTCGTATTTTATATAAGGGAATTATGAGAATTGGTAAACCCACTCGTGATATTAGCGATGCTATAGAAAATACTGCCCAATTGGAAATTTTTGATTTAGAAAAAAATGTAGGAGTCTTAGGAACAATATCCGGTGCTGCTCCTATGTTGGGTTTCTTAGGAACAGTAATAGGAATGATTATCGCTTTTTTTGCTACTAGTTCGGAAAATCAGGCAAGTGCTCAAATGCTTGCCGGTGGTATTTATACCGCTATGGCTAATACAGCCGCCGGGCTTATTGTAGGACTTTTAGCTTATCTTTTTTATAACATTTTAGTTATTAAAATTGACAAATTAGTATATTCTCTACAAGTAACTGCTATAGATTTCCTAGATATATTAAATAAACCTATTACCCAAATATAGATATTTAAACATGAAACTAAGAAGTAGAAATAAAATATCTGCAGAATTTAGTATGGCATCTATTACCGATGTAATTTTTTTGTTATTAACCTTTTTTATGCTTACAGCGTCTGCTAGTCAATCCGCCCTTAATGTAAAATTACCAAATGCCAAAGGCCAGGAAATGCCAGCTGAAAGATTATATATAACTGTAACTATAGATGGAAAATATTTTTTGAATAAAAAAGAAATTGCTAAGGAACAGATTGAACCCACTTTAAAATCAATGTTCATTTCAAATCCAGCTCCTTCTTTCGTAATAGCAGCAGATGCAGATGCTTTACATAAGGATGTTATTTTCCTTATGGATATTGCTAATAGAAATAAATATCGTGTTTTAATTGCTACAAATCCGCAAATTCAAAAAGAATAAGCCTAGAATGCCGACATGTAATAAAACATCATACGAAAATAATAAAAATGAAAAAATAATCAGTGCTCTTATTACACTTTTTATTTCAGGAATTATTTTATTTTTAATACTAACTTTCCATACTACTTTTTTCACTACAACCCCCACTACTTATATAGATATAAATTTTGATTCTGATTTAGGTTCAGATTATGGAACAAGTGCAGTTGGTTTAGGAGATGAAGAGCCTGCCGATCAGGATTTACAAAAAGGAAACGGAGGAGATCCTTTAGGAAAAGATGGAGCCCTAGCTTCTTCAAATGAAATAGAGAAAGAAGAAAATTCTTACCTTACCAATACTTCTTCTAAAGAGACGGTTACCTCTACTTCTAATACAAAAAAATCCTCAAAAGATAATACAAAACAAAACTCCGCTGAAAAATATAATACTAAATCTAAATCGTCTAAAGGAACAGGAAATGGAAAAGAGAGCGGAAATATTAAAGGAACAGAGGCTATTGGTGCTTTATTAAAAGGTAAAGGAAATAGCAATTCCTCTACTGGTCATGGAAGTAATGGTAAACCTGGGCAAAATCAAGGAGATCCAATGGGAAATGGTAGTGGAGGTGGAGAAGGATTTGGAAACGGCCGTAATTTAATTGGATTTATACCAGGAACCATGGGAAGAGGAGGAAGTGTACCACCTTATAATTGCTCAGGCACAGGAACTATTATATTCAATTTTACTGTTGATAAAACAGGAAATGTGACTTCTGTAAACCGAAAATCAGGAATTAGTAATACATGTCTGGTTAATACAGGTATAAAGTGGATAAAACAATATGTTAAAGCCGATAAAGGGAAAAGTCCTGCTACTGGAACTTATCGAATCAATTTTAATTAAATTTTTAATTCTATCCTACACTGCCTTCTAAGGAAATTTCTAAAAGCTTCTTTGCTTCAATAGCAAACTCCATAGGCAATTTATCTAGTACTTCTCGGCTAAATCCATTGACTATTAAAGCTATAGCTGTTTCGGTATCTATTCCTCGCTGATTACAATAAAAAATCTGGTCTTCTCCAATCTTAGATGTTGTCGCTTCATGTTCTAACTGAGCTGTTTTATTTTTTATTTCTATATAGGGAAAGGTATGTGCTCCACAATTATTGCCCATTAATAAGGAATCACATTGAGAAAAATTTCTGGCATTATCTGCTCCAGAAAGTACTTTAACTAATCCTCTATAACTGTTTTGTGATTTTCCTGCCGAAATTCCTTTTGAGATAATTGTTGATCGAGTATTTTTTCCTATATGTATCATTTTTGTTCCTGTATCGGCTTGTTGAAAATTGTTGGTTACAGCAATGGAGTAAAATTCTCCTATAGAGTTATCTCCTTTTAAAATACAGGAAGGATATTTCCAAGTAACTGCTGAACCTGTTTCTACTTGAGTCCACGAAACTTTTGCATTCTTTTCACATAATGCTCGTTTAGTTACAAAGTTATAAACCCCTCCTTTCCCTTTTTTATCTCCGGGATACCAATTTTGGACTGTAGAGTATTTTATTTCTGCATCATTTAAGACTATTATTTCTACTACAGCAGCATGAAGCTGGTTTTCATCTCGTTGTGGCGCTGTGCATCCCTCTAAGTAAGAAGCATAACTTCCTTCATCCGCTATTAATAAAGTCCTTTCAAATTGCCCAATTCCAGATTGGTTTATTCTAAAATAAGTAGACAATTCCATAGGGCATTTTACTCCTTTGGGAACATAGCAAAATGATCCATCCGAAAAAACAGCAGAATTTAATGCGGCATAAAAGTTATCTCCTCTAGGCACTACTTTCCCTAAATATTTTTTTACTATTTCAGGATGTTTTTGTATCGCCTCACTAATTGAACAAAATATAATTCCTTTTTCTGCTAGCGTTTCTGAAAAAGTTGTTTTTACAGAAACGCTATCTATAACAGCATCTACTGCTACACCTGTTAATCTTTTCTGTTCTTCTAAAGATATGCCTAGTTTCTCAAACGTTTTTAATAAATCGGGATCTACCTCATCTAAACCACTTAACTCTTTTTTCTTTTTAGGAACTGCATAATATTTTATTGCCTGAAAATCTGGTTCATTAAAAGACACATTAGCCCAATGGGGAGGCATCATCTTTTCCCAAATATGAAAAGATTCTAATCTCCAATTTAACATCCATTCAGGCTCATTTTTTCTTTCAGAAATTTCTCTCACTATTTCCTCACTTAATCCCATAGGAAAATCTTCATATTCCAAGTTGCTTGCCCAACCATATTCGTACTCTTGATTTTCAAGATCTATCCTTAACTCTTCTTCTGTATATTTTGTTTTACTCATTTTGCTAAACTATATTGATAAAATCTAATTTAGATTAGTTTTAAACACAAAAATAGTAAGATTATTTTTTATATAATATGTAACTAATAGATTTTATTAATAATATGATTTTACCTTTAAAATATTTGAACTTCTGTTTTTTCATTTTATTTATTCATAAATATTTTAACAATACTCTTATAAATTTTATATTATATGCTATTTTTTGCTTATATCGTGTTTAAATAATTAATATTTATGCCTATTTGATATTATGATTATTATTGTTATCTTTTTTTATTAATTATATTTGATTTTATGTGGTAAAAATAATTAATGTATTTTTGCGAAATTATTATTCTATTTTGTGCAATAAATTTTAATTATAATACTAATATTATTTTTTTTATAAAATAGAAAAAAATATTATTTTCATGAACAAATTATTATCTTTTACATTATCTTTTATTATTTGTTTAATCTATTTTATTTCCTGTAAAGAATCCAAAAAAATTTCCGAATTTACTAATAATATAATTAAAAAAGATTCTTCCTCTTTAGAAGCTATTGATGGGCTTACCAATGAAAGATCAACATTAATTCAAATTCCAATTTTTAAAGACAAAGAAGTTCAACAATATGTAATAGATTATGATGCTTATGTCAAAGAATATATAAAAGCTATAAAATCCAAAGATATTCCAAGACTAACATCTTTAGGTTTAAAAGCTAAGGAATGGACTAAAAAAGAACAATTCATCTCAAAAAAATTAGTTACGGATTCAAATGAACTAAAAAAATACAATAATTACATTCTAGGTTTAACTAACGATTTAGAAACTGCAATTAATGAAAAATAATTTCTATTTTTCATTAAAAATTCATATGTATAATATTAAACAGCAAAGCTCTCTCCACATCCGCATGTTCTTTGCGCATTAGGATTATTAAAAACAAAGCCTTTTCCATTTAATCCGCCAGAATATTCTAGTGTTGTTCCAACCAAATAAAGAAATGATTTTTTATCAACTAATATTTTAATTCCATTATCTTCAAATATCTTATCTTCGGGTTTATGATTTCGGTCAAAACTTAATTTATATGATAAACCTGAGCAACCTCCACTTTCAACTCCTACCCTTATAAAATCAGTTAAATAATCAAAGCCTTCTTCTTTCATAAGCTCTATAACTTTTTTTTGTGCTTCTGGGGAAACTTTAATCATATTCTTTTATTTTAATTTTACTTGGTTACAAATATATTAAGTTTTTTTACATGAATTTAATTATTAATTCTATTAAAGTAATAGATATATAAATACAAATTATTGTTAATTGTTTAATAGCTTTATAATCAATTGAGCAGTTTTTTCTGAAGCTCCAGAATCTCCTAATTTATGACGAAGTTCTTTATATTTTATTTTTAATTTTTGTTCATTCTTTTCCTCTAAAATTTTATTCAACTCTGACTTTAAATTTTTATAATTTAAATCATTCTGTATTAGTTCAGCCACTACCAAACGATCCATTATCAGATTTACTAAAGATATATATCTAATATGTTTGATTAATCTTCTTGCAATTTCATAAGAAACCTGGCTTCCTTTATAACAAACTACTTCAGGAACATTTAATAAAGCTGTCTCTAAAGTCGCTGTTCCTGAAGTTACTAAAGCTGCTTTTGATATTCTTAATAAATTATAGGTTTGATTTGAAACAATTTTTACATGTGAATTTAAAAATTGTTGATAAAATTTAATATCTATAGAAGGGGCTCCGGCTATTACAAATTCATAGTCAGGAAAATCTTTTTCTATTGATAACATTTCCGATAACATTTTTTTTATTTCCTGTTTTCTACTTCCAGGTAATAAAGCAATAAGAGGTTTATTAGAAAGTTTGTTTTTTTCTCTAAAAATTTTTTCATTTAACTCAGGTAAGCTATTGAGGGCATCTAATAAAGGATGTCCTACAAAATCAACATTATATTTATATTTTGAGTAAAAATCTTTTTCAAATGGAAGAATAACAAACATCTTATCTACATATTTTTTTATGGTTTTTACTCTTCCGGATTTCCATGCCCAGACTTGAGGAGATATGTAGTAAAATGTTTTAATTCCAATTTTTTTTACGTATTTACAAATTCTAAGATTAAATCCGGGATAATCAATGAATATAACGCAATCCGGCTTATATGTTTTTATATCTTGTTTACAGAATTTAATATTTCCTAAAATAGTTCCTAAATTAGAAACTACTTCTGAGAAACCCATAAAAGCCAATTCTTGATAATGTTTTACCATATTTCCTCCTTCATGCTGCATTAAATCTCCTCCCCAAAATCTAAACTCTGCCTGACTATCTAATTTTTTTATTTCTTTCATTAAATTGGATGCATGTAAATCTCCTGAGGCTTCACCTGCAATTATGTAATATCTCATAAATTAATAGCTAAGAGTTTAATAAAAAGTCGTTTACAACATCAAAAAATTCATTTAGATTATCTGCTTGCACCCAATGTGATGCCTTGGAAACTATAACTAATTTTTCTTTAGGAAATTGTTGACGAATATAAAATTCGTCTTCAGGAAGAATATAATTTGATTTTTCTCCTGAAATAAATAAGGTAGGGCCTTCATACTTTCCAAAAGAAATAGGTTTGTTAATTAACTGATTATAGTCTTTGGAAAGCGTGTTTAAGTTAAATCTGAAATCAAAATGATTTTTATCTGTCCTATACACGTTTTTCATAAGAAACTGAATCACTTCTGTTTCATGAATATATTGTGATAAAATATTTTCTACTTCTTTTCTTTCTTTTATTTTAGAAAAATCTACACTTTTAAGAGCTTTTATTATTTCCTGATGATGAGGAGGATAAGCTTTTGGAGCTATATCTACAACTAATAACTTTTCCACTAAATCCGAATGTTTTATTGCACACTCCATTACCGCCTTTCCTCCTAAAGAGTGCCCTAATAATATTGCTTTTTCAATTGAATAATGATTCATATAGTTTACAATATCTTCAGACATTTCTGTATAGTTCATACTTTCTGTATGAAAACTTTTCCCATGATTTCGCAAGTCTATTAGATGTACTTCCTGATTTTCTGAAAATTTTTTCCCTAATGTTCCCCAATTATCTAACATACCAAATAATCCATGAAAAATTAAAATTGGAATTGTTCCTGGCTTAGCAAATATTTTAGAATGCAATATCTGATTCTCCATATTTTTAAATCTATTTTTACAAAATTAATTATAAATCAATAAACCCCATTATTTAAATAATAGGGTTTATTGATTAAAGTTCTTTTATCTTCTACTCTACAATCAATTTAAGGGTTTTGGTTATTTTACTACTTTTAAATTGTACTATATATATCCCACTCAACACAGGAGACTTAAATTCTAATTTTTGTTCTCCTTTTTTAACAATATAATTCTTTATATATATAATTTTACCACTTACATCAAAAATAGTAATTGTTGCATGATTATCTTCAAAATCAGAATTAATGTATATGCTGCCTACTGGAGTATTCAATGGGTTAGGGACTAATTTTAACTCATTTTTCTTAATTTGTTTATTTTCAATAGATAAATCACATGATCTGTTATTTATTTCTAGTGATAAAGAACCTGATTGTGTCGGAGTTCCACTTATAGTTACAGCTATTACTCCACTTCCGGATAAACTTATCTGTTGCCCTTCTGTGCCTACTTCTATTGTTATCCCTTTTTCCGTTTTCTTATAGCCTGTAAAGTTTATAGGATTTCCGATTACTGTATATTTTAATTGTAATGTTTTATTGGAAGAACTTCCTACTTCTAAGGTGGCTCCATTTAAACTATTACAATCCAAGGTTAGTTTGCCAGGTTGTGGTAACGTTTTGTCCTGAATTGTTATGTTACAACTTTTTGTTTCTACTTCTATTGGTATTATGCCGGTTTGCGTCGGGGTTCCACTTATGGTCACTGGAATTATTCCTTTTTCAATTAACTCTATTGTTCGTCCTTCTTTACCTATTTCTATGATCAATCCATTTAAAACCTTCTTATATCCTGTAAAACTTATTGGCACATTTCCTTTTATATTATATCTTAATTCTTTTAAAACATCAAACTTTTCTCCTACATTAATTTGCAAAGTATTTAAATCGGAACAATCTAAAACTAGTTCAGATACTTCTATAACTTTAGAATATATTAATGTATTATCTAAATTATACAATTTTAATCTATAATAAATATGACCGGAAATATTTTCATCTGTAAAATCATAATTTTTCGGATCATTCGTTGTAATTCCTTTAGCTGGCTGTTGTTTAATAATTATATAGTTATTTTCATTATTCATACTTCTTTCTAAAGTAAAATAATGCGCTCTGTACTCCGTTGTAGTTTTCCAAACTAATTTTATGTCTTGAGGTTTTATTTTTTCAAAATGAAAATCGCTTACTTTTGTTGATGGAGATTTTATAAGTCCTTCTATTATAATGTTAAGTTGCGCTTTCAACATACCTACATGTGCACTCAAAGTTGCCT
Organism: Apibacter adventoris; assembly: GCF_002964965.1. Taxonomy (NCBI): domain Bacteria; kingdom Pseudomonadati; phylum Bacteroidota; class Flavobacteriia; order Flavobacteriales; family Weeksellaceae; genus Apibacter; species Apibacter adventoris. The sequence goes on along the minus strand of NZ_PSZN01000024.1, from coordinate 48,376 downwards.
CTCCACCTTTTATTCCTTCAATATTTTCTTTATCTATCTTCTTAATTACTTTTTCATTTGAAATTTTATAGTTAATAATATCTTCTCTATTATTAATGCGCCTTTCAACTCCATCAGCAAATGTACCCAATAAATCAAACTTATAAATATTCCCTTTTTTCAACTTAACCTCAGTTTTAGAAAATCGTATTTTCTCTAGCAAAGTCTCTGGTTTATATACTTTAGGAAATATTATATGTTTTGCTACCATATATCCTTCTTTGTATCCATATACTGTAACAAAAAAACCTCTAGATGAGGAAAAACCTTTGGGTATTTCAAAGGTAAATGTATTTTTAAATTCTAAATTATTATTTGAAATTGAGAATGAATATATTCCTTCTAAACCTAAATATTGAATGGTAATAAGCATTTGGTCAATATTTTCCTGATAAACATCAAAAGAAACTTTATCCCCAGGGGATAGATTCAAAGAATTTGATATAAACGATTTAGGATTTATTGCCAGTCTACTTTCACTATTATTTACATCCAATTTTAAATTGGATAAAAAATTATATTTTATTTCTTTGGGTTGGATATTTTGAGAAAAACTTCCTGACTCACTTCTTACATCCTGTTTTAATAATTCAATTATTTCATTTTGTATTTCCAAAGATTTTGTTATTCCTTTAATTTTAAATGTTGGTAATTCTATATGCATTAAATCTGGGAACTCACTAGTATATTTCCCGGATAATCCGGCAGTCATACTTGAAGTAGGAACGACATAATCATTGGATTCATTATCATATAAAATTTTTAAAATATTTACATATGGTAAAGGGTTTTTAGATTTTTTACCTAAATAATTTACTGATTTCCCTAGTAGATAAGTTGCAAATAATTTTTCGGGAACTCTTGTAAACGTTGTCTGATTTTCATACCATTTTTGTTTGTTATCAAAAGTTGAGGTAAATGTATGAATCGGAACTTTTGCTTCTTTATATTTAGCTAGATTTTCTTTTGAATTTAATTTTTCAATTAAATCTGTTTCTTCTTTTTTATATGCCCCTGAAAGTGAATCTTTCGCAACCATCATATTTTTTGCGCCCCAAAGAGTTTTACTTTCAGCTTCAGACATAAAAGGAACCATCTGAAAGATATCTTTTATTTTAAGAGAACTTTCATCTTTAAATTTAATCTTTTTAAAATTAAACTCAGTTTCTGGAACTACAGGAACTTTTATCTTGGGACTAATCACTCTTTGATCTACTACTGCATTAGCTAATCGTGTACCGCTATGTGGTGTATTTACCGTAATTAATGAATTAATATCAAATCTGTATGGAGTTTTATCTGAAAGACTTTCTATATATCCGCGTGCATATAATCCTCCACGACTATAGGCAACTATGTTTACCTTTCCTACCGACATATTTGCTTTAGAAGCTGATCCTTTCAACAGATCAATATAATTAGGAATCTCATCTATCATCTCCTTATATGATATTTCTGCCGTGTTTTTATCTGTTTTCCATATTTTAAGTATTTGATTACGGGTATATCCTTTATCCAACATGTTAGTTTGTATACTATCTAAAGCCAAAGTATCTGACCATGCGCCGTGTATTAACAATACAGGTGACAGAGTAAATTTAATAGGATATCGAGTTTTTAATGGTTCTTTAGGAAAATCTTTATTTATTAGTATTAAACTGTATTTTTTTTCTATTTTCCCTTTGTCTAAATCCTTTTCATCTATATAGCTTGGATGCTGATACAAAATATCAACATAATTTAAATCTTCTATATTTCCATTATAAAATTTAGCCGGCTTTAAAGTTAACTTGCCATATTTTTTAATATATTCATCACTATTTTCATCCCCCTCAATAATATTTCCCTCTTCATCTCCAATAGCCAGTTTAAATTGATGTTTTTTGTAAAAAACAGATGGTTTATAACCCACAATTGAAAATATTGTAGAGGGACTTCCATCTGAAGTAACTGAAAATGTAGATTCATCATTATTATTTTGATTCTCTTTAGCACTAGCCTCTTTTAACTGTGTTAAAAAAACATGGTTTGTTTTTCCGTTTACTTTTTCTTTAAAGGGTTTATCCGGATCTTTAGTAACATCTATATCTTGTACATGATAAGCATACATTTCCGCAATAGGTATATGTGCTTTTACAACACCTTTATCAGTTACCAGCCATACATAGTTAGGATCTTTGCCATCTACCACTCCTGTTTTTATATTATTTGAAATCAAAGGAATATCAACTAAACATTGAGAATTATTCGGTAGTTTCCCTTGATAAAGAGATAAGTTCACATAATGTTTATAAGAATTATAATTAAATAAATCTCCAACTCCATTATAAACAATCATGCCGTCTGTAGTACCAATAAAAACTCTCCCATATTTATCTCCCCATATTCCCGCAGGATTCACTTTTGATTTGGGAAAAATAATATTGTTATCATTATTCAATTTTAACTCATTAGTAGACATTATATACATAGCATATTTACCTTCACTTGAATTTGAGCCTATCCATACGACTTTTCCATCAGAATATACAGAAGTCAATTGACCTGATAATGTTAATTGATCAATAGTAGCAGAAGCTATTAACTTATTATCAAAACCATATTTCATAATTTTAGAAGGAATTAGCTTTTTTTCAAATTCAAAACTTTCTACAGCTATCCATACTGCTAAACTATCAGCAGAAATGGAATAAATATTTCGGGTTCCTTCTTGTTTATTAATTGGCGGATCATATGTATTATCTGGAAAAGAAATGCCAGAATCTTGCCTGTAGTAGGTACCCACAGGAATAAATTTCCCATTAGTATCTGAAGCTGAAATTGAAGCAAAACTTCCAGGAGTTATAATATATTTAGAGCCTATTCCAGAATAAAGAATATGATGAAACCCCTGTGATACTCGTACTATGTTATATGGATCTACAATTACTTGTAATGTATTACGGGTTCCCAAACCATCATTTTCAAGAAATGGTAATTTATAGGTGTCCTGATCGGGTTTAAAATGTCGTTGATCTGATATATTATTAATATTAATTCTATCCACTCCTCCTAATTGAAAAAAACCAAATGAAGACTGTATTCCACTATGTCCTACCCATAAATTTCCTAATGTATCTGCCGCTAATGACCTTATCCAGGATTGATCTAAATTTTTATTAATAGTAATTTTTGAGAAAATTGTGTCTTTTTTAGATTGATCCATAAAATATAATCCTTTATATTTTGTACCCACCCAAACATTATTATTTTTATCTACAGTTACAGAAGTGAATTCTGTATCTTTTTCTTCAAGAACCGTTTTAAAATCAGAAGTATTTATAACAATATCTACGATATATAAAATCTCATCATTTTTACTCTTTAAAGGCAAGCTTAAAAGCGTTTTCTCAGCTTTTATTAATTTACCTGATAGTTCTATAGAAAATTTCCCTAATTTATTTGTAGCTTTAGAAAGCATCGTTGATTTTATACTTACTTTGATCCCGTTAACTTCTGCAGATGTTGCTTTTAGCTCAAATTTTTCTCCCTTAAACAAATATCCTATTTCTAAATCAGCATTAATTGATTGATCCTTTGCTATTGTTAAATTAAATAAATTTGAATAAATAATTGGGTTTTCATTATTATCCTCAACTTTAATAGTAATCTCACAGGTGTTTATCTCTTTCCCACCTTTTTTATTAATTGGTAATTTCAAAGTTATAATACCTGTTTTTTCTGGAACTCCTTCAACTCTAAAATTTAATTTTCCTATAGACGTATTTAAATTCACAGCGTCTAGATATGCTGTTAAACCATTAACTTTAATAGAATTGGAAGATTCAAGATTTATAGAGTCTCCTTTTAATATATAGGATATACTTCTCATTTGCTTTAATGGATCTCTAATTACAGCTTTTATTGCATTAATAGGATTTTCAACCATAAGTTCAGCATCAACCAGAACTGAAACTTTGCAATCAATTTTGTTTATACTAATTGGAACTTTTGTATTTGTTATCGGTATTCCTAATAAATTTACCTTGACAGTTCCTCCCGAATTAATAAGCTTCTGGGCAGGAACAGAACCATTTAGCCCATTAATTGTATCTGAAACCTTAGGAGCAATATCAAAAAAATTTTTATCTCCCACCAAATTCATATTATATTGAACTAGTAAGGGGTTATCAATTTTTTTCCCTGCTTCAACTATTACAGGATCTTTAGGACAAGTTATTTTAAACGTGGAAATTAAAACTTCACTATTTTGTATAAGCAATCCTTCTTCATTTTTAATTGGAATATGTACAGAACTTGCAATAAAATCTTTGGGACTACCTTTTACTAAAACTTTAATTTTACCAGAAGATTTCAGTGTAGTTCCATTTATTATATAAACTAGCCCATCTTTCTGAACAGAAGAAAACTGTATAATTTGTTTCCCACTTGATAAAGAATAAGGAATTTCTACTTTAGTATCCGCATTTTCTCCATAATTTAGCATTAATTCCACTTTTTTATCTATTTTTAATACAGAAACTATTATTTTTAAAGTTTGTATTGTATCTTTTTTTGAATTTAAAAGCGGAAGCTTTAAAGTTATGTCCTTTGTACTATCAGGATTTCCTTCTACTTTTATAGTTATATTTCCTGAGGATGATTTTAAGGTGACTGCTTCTATATAAGCTTTCATTCCACTTACTTTTTCAGACTCGCTTGATGCCAATGTGTATTCCCCACAACTCATTTCATAAGTTGTTTTAATAAAATGTTTATTAGAAGTTCCATAAGTTGCTTGTAACGTATCTTTTAAAGTTTCAAAACTTGGTATAGACTGTGCATGTCCTACATATATGAAAATTAAAAATAAAAACAAAAAATTGCTTTTAAGAGAATATAAAAATATTTTCATAATTTAAATTTTAAATTGTGATAGCATAAATGCTTTTTTAATAAGATCTTAACCATTTAAAGAACAATTCCATTTATTACAAATATAATTTAAATATAAATAAATGTAATAATTAAAATAAAAATAAATATATATACATTAATTTAAAAAATAAAATTTAGTGTTATTTTAAAATAAGTATAATTTATAAACATATAGATAAATCTTTTATTTAGAACAATATCTGATTTAATTATTTGATAACCTTACCAAAAAACTTTTATGAAAAAATAATAATTATTCTAATAATTAACATGTTATTATCCTAAATTCATAAACATATAAAATTAAAACAATGAAAATTTGAGATATTTAACAAAAAAGCCTAATTTTAAACTTTCCCTTTTTCAAAATGATATATTAAATTAAACTTACCTGTTTTTATGAATGATTCTAACAAAAAATTACAAAGAAATCTTACAAATAGACATATTCAACTCATTGCAATAGGAGGAGCAATAGGAACCGGACTATTTATGGGTTCAGGAAAAACTATAAATTTAGCAGGTCCTTCCATTTTATTAGTATACACAATTATTGGTTTTATTTTATTTTTTGTAATGAGAGCAATGGGAGAACTACTTTTATCTAACTTAAAATATAAATCTTTTGTAGATTTTGTCTCAGACTTATTAGGTCCAATGGCAGGATTTTTTATGGGATGGACATATTGGTTTTGTTGGATAGTTACTGGAAGTGCAGATTTAATAGCTATTTCTGGATATGTAGAATACCTTTTTCCTGGAATGGTAGCCCCATGGATTCCTGCATTTGTCTGTATACATTTTTTCTTATGTTTAAACCTACTAACCGTAAAATTATTCGGAGAAACAGAATTTTGGTTTGCCATTATAAAAATATTAGCCATTATAAGTTTAATAGCTATAGGAATTTTTTTTATTATTTACAGATTTACACCTCCCTCCGGAGTAACAACCTCCCTTAGCAACATTTGGAATGATGGGGGATTTTTTCCTACTGGTTTTGCTGGATTTGTAGCTGGGTTTCAGATTGCTGCTTTTGCTTTTGTAGGTGTAGAACTAGTGGGAACAACAGCAGCTGAAACTAATAATCCTGAAAAAACATTACCTAAAGCAATTAATGCCATCCCTATAAGAATAATACTTTTTTATGTCTTAGCATTAGCTGTAATTATGTCTGTAATGCCTTGGAGAACTATAAATCCCGATAAAAGTCCTTTTATTGTTCTATTCTCTTTTGCAGGAATTACCTCGGCTTTTAATATAACTTATTTTGTTGTACTTACCTCTGCAGCATCTTCTGCTAATAGCGGAATTTTTTCTACAAGTAGGATGCTTTATGGACTATCTTTAAAACAAAAAGCTCCTAAGGCTTTTAAAAAATTATCTAAAGCATCTGTTCCGGCTTGGGGACTAACTTTTTCATGTATTTGTCTACTTCCATCGGTTTTGCTGCTTTATTTTGGAAACGAAAATGTTATGCATGCCTTTACTTTAGTAACTACAGTTGCCACTGTTCTATTTGTTTTCGTCTGGTCTATGATTTTATTTGCATATATTTCCTTTCGAAAAAAAAAACCTGAATTACATCAAAAATCAAAATACAAAGTTCCCGGAGGTTTATTTTCAATCTATATTTCATTAATTTTTTTCCTATTACTAATAATTTCTTTTTGGTTTAAAGAAGACACTAAACAAGCTCTTACATACACCCCTTTATGGTTTATAATATTAGGACTGTGTTATTTAATAATTCCTAAAAAAATAAAACAACAATGGATAAAATCATTCAAAAATAATTTGTAAACAAAGACTTGAAAAACTATTTCTTTAAAATTAGTAAATTTGACTAAAAATAAATTAAATGGCTAGAAATTGGCAGACTATAAAAGAATTTTCTGATATTTTATTTGAATATTGGGAAGGAATTGCTAAAATAACGATTAATAGACCTAAAGTTTACAATGCTTTTCGCCCGGAAACTAATTTTCAAATGTTAGAAGCAATAGATTATTGCCGTGAACATCCTGAAATAGATGTAATAATCTTAACCGGAGCCGGAGATAAAGCTTTTTGCAGTGGAGGAGATCAAAACGTGAAAGGCATAGGAGGTTACGTGGGTGAAGATGGTATTCCCAGATTAAATGTATTAGATTTACATAAAAAAATAAGAGAAATACCTAAACCCGTAATTGCCATGGTAAACGGATATGCCATAGGAGGTGGTCATGTACTACATGTAGTTTGTGATTTGACTATCGCTTCTGAAAATGCAAAATTTGGGCAAACAGGACCTAAAGTAGGCAGTTTTGACGGAGGTTTCGGATCATCTTATCTAGCCAGAAGCGTGGGACAAAAAAAAGTAAGAGAAATTTGGTTTTTATGTCAGCAATATACAGCAAACGAAGCAATGGAAATGGGAATGGTAAATAAAGTGGTTCCACTTGAGAAATTAGAAGATACAACCATTGAATGGTGTCAAATTATGCAACAAAGAAGCCCGATGGCTTTACGTATGATTAAACGATGTTTAAATGCAGAATTAGATGGACAACATGGGCTCATGCAGCTAGCTGGTGATGCCACTTTAATGTATTATTTAATGGATGAAGCTCAAGAAGGTAAAAAAGCATTTTTGGAAAAACGAAAACCCAATTTTAAACAATTCCCCAAATTTACTTAAAAATTATAAAAGGGTTGTTTTTAAAAACAACCCTTTTAAAGTCTTTTTCCTTTTCTAATTAAACACTATAAAGCAAAAAATTTCTTTTCTGTATTTAAACTAATATGTAATAATTAGATTTCATATGGTTTTACTTTGCCAATGTAATAACATTTTTTATCATTTTTTTTTACAAACATTTTATAATAAAGGTTTTTGAAAAAAATATAAAATGATAAAACACTATCAATAGTTCCTAATTTAGAATGAAAACATATAAACAAAAATGACTTATATCACATGTTTAATTTACACTTTGTTTCGTTTCCTTTCGTATTTTTGAAGTGTAAAAATAAACAAAAATCATTGTGAATATAAAATCTTTAAATTCAAGTAAAACCAACCCTTGGGATGTAATTATTATTGGAGGGGGTGCAACTGGCGCAGGAACTGCAAGAGACTGTGCTAGAAGAGGTTTACGTACACTTATGCTAGAAAGACATGATATCGCAGGAGGAGCTACCGGTAGAAATCATGGGTTACTACATAGTGGAAGTCGTTATGCGGTAACCGATAGAGAATCCGCAGAAGAATGTATTAAAGAGAATATGACTCTTAAAAAAATTGCCAGTCATTGTGTTGAGAAAACTGACGGGTTATTTTTAACTCTCCCTGAAGATGATATTGCTTATCAAACTAAATTTATTGAATCTTGCCAATCAGCAGGAATTGATGCCCAAGCAATTGATCCTAAAGAAGCTTTACGAATGGAACCCTCTGCTAACCCTTCTATAATTGGCGCTGTAAAAGTTCCCGATGGTACTGTAGATCCTTTTAGACTTACACTTTCTAACATCATGGATGCCAAAGATCATGGAGCAGAAATTTTAACCTATCATGAAGTTTTAGGATTAATTAAAGAACAAAATCGTATAATAGGTGTTAAAGTATACGACCATAAAACAAAAGAAGAAAAAGAATTATATGCCACCATAGTGGTGAATGCTGGAGGAATATGGGGACAAAAAATAGCTGAATATGCAGATCTAAAAATAAAAATGTTCCCAGCAAAAGGAGCTTTACTTATTTTTGGACATAGGGTAAATAAAATGGTATTAAACAGATGCCGTAAACCTGCAGATGCTGACATCTTAGTTCCTGGAGATACCATATGTTTAATCGGAACTACTTCTACACATGTTCCTTATGATGAAATAGATGATATGTATGTTACCCCTGAAGAAGTAGATATTTTAATCCGAGAAGGAGAAAAATTAGCTCCTATCCTACTTCAAACCCGAATTTTAAGAGGATATGCAGGAGTTCGGCCTTTGGTCGCTTCCGATGATGACCCATCTGGTCGTAATGTAAGCCGAGGTATTGTTTTGCTAGACCATGCCACCCGTGACGGATTAGAAGGATTTATAACGATTACAGGAGGAAAATTAATGACCTATCGATTAATGGCAGAATGGGCTACAGATTTAGTGTGTAAAAAATTAAATAATTCCACTCCATGTACTACTGCCGATGAAAATCTTCCGGGTTCACAACAAAGCACAGAAGAGATAAATCAAAAAATGGCATCATTCCCTTCTTCTATTAGGAAATCTGCCATATACAGAATGGGTGATCGTGCAGAGAATCTGTCAAAAAATACAGTTACAGCCAACAGTTTAGTTTGTGAATGTGAAGAAGTTTCTGCCGGTGAAGTAGAATATGCAATTCAAGAATTACATGTAAATAACCTTATAGATCTTCGTAGAAGAACCCGTGTTGGTATGGGAACCTGCCAAGGAGAACTTTGTGCCTGTAGAGCTACAGGACTTATGAACCACTATCAGGCATTAAATACAGATAAATCTAAAGAAGATTTATCTATATTCCTTAACGAAAGATGGAAAGGAATCAGACCCATTGCTTGGGGGGATACTTTAAGGGAAAGTGAATTTACAAGTTGGGTATATGAAGGAGTATGTGGTTTAAATTTATCTCAAGAACAAATTAAAAAAGCAAAAGATGAAATTTGATACAGTAATAATAGGTGGTGGGTTAACAGGTTTAATTAGTGGGATCCGCTTATTACAGCACGGACAAAAATGTGCGATTATATCTTCAGGACAAAGCGCCTTACATTTTTTTTCGGGTTCTTTTGATCTGTTAAATTTTTTACCGGATGGAAGTCCTGTTCAAAACCCAGAAGCTTCTATAAAAGATCTTGCTCAACAAGCCCCTAATCACCCATATGCGAAAATCGGTGAATCCAAATTTGTAAAATTAGCAAAAGAAGCAGAAAAATTTCTTTTAGAAATAGAGATTCCTGCACATGGTACTTCTAGTAAAAATCATTACAGGATTACTCCTATGGGGGTATTAAAGCCTACCTGGCTAACTATGCCAAACTTTGCTTATAATGAAGATAATGAAAAACTTCCATGGAAAAAAGTTTCTATACTTAATATAGAAGGGTTTCTAGATTTTCATCCTGAATTTATTTCTGAAGCTCTTGAAAAAATTCATATTGAAACTGAAATAAAATACTTTAACCTTCCTGAATTAGATGCTGTAAGGAAAAATCCTAGTGAATTCAGATCTACTAATCTTTCCATTGTTTTTGACAAAGAAGAAAACATGGATACTTTAGCTAAAATTTTTTCTGAAAACAGTAAAAATAGTGATGCCATTATTTTCCCTGATTGCATTGGATTTAAAAATACTGAAATCTTACCTACACTCATTAAAAAAATAGGAAAACCCATTCTTCTGGTACCTACATTTCCGCCATCATTAGTAGGTGTTCGCACACAACAATATTTAAAAAATTATTTTACAAAATTAGGTGGAATCTACATGCTGGGAGATAACGTAGTTCATGCTGATGTAGAAGGATACCATGTATCTAAAATATATACACATAATCATGGAGATATTCCATTTATTGCTAAAAATATAATACTTTCCTCCGGAAGCTTTTTCAGCCAAGGATTAATAGCTGATACTAAGCAAGTATATGAGCCAGTATTTAATTTAGATACCGATTATTTAACTGATAGAGCCGATTGGTACAACTCTAATTTATTTGATAGACAAAATTACCAGCAATTTGGTGTGAAAACAAATTCTAACTTTAATGCAATAAAAGATGATCAACCTATCGACAACTTATTTGTTGCAGGAGCCACTCTTAGTGGTTTTAATCCATTAAAAGAAGGATGCGGAGCTGGAGTATCCATACTTTCTGCCCTACATGTTGCTGAACAAATTTTAACCAAAGAAAAAACTCATGAACCTATTACTCAATAAAAGTGAAAATAATTTCGAACAATGCATAAAATGTACTATTTGTACTGTGTATTGTCCCGTTTCTAAAGTTAATCCAGATTATCCCGGACCAAAACAAGCTGGACCAGATGGAGAAAGATTACGATTAAAAGACGCTAATTTTTATGACGAATCTTTAAAATATTGTATTAATTGTAAACGATGCGAAGTGGCATGCCCTTCAAATGTTAAAATTGGGGATATTATCCAATTGGCCCGTATTAAATACAGTAAGAAAAAGCCAATTCTTAGAGATGCTATTTTAGCTCACACTGATTTTATGGGTTCTCTTGCCACTCCTTTTGCTCCTATTGTAAATGCAATGACATCAGCAAAACCCATTAAAAGCCTAATTGAGCCTGTTTTAAAAATTGATAAAAGAAGAAGTCTACCTAAATATTCTTTCGGAACATTTAAAAGCTGGTATAAAAAAGTAGCTGAAAAACAAAAAGAATTTTCTACGCAGGTTTCTTATTTTCACGGATGTTATGTTAACTATAACAACCCTCAATTAGGAAAAGATATGATAAAGGTACTTAACTCATTAAAAATAGGAGTTCAGTTGCTTGAAAAAGAACGATGTTGTGGTATTGCTTTAGTTTCTAATGGTTTTATTGACAAAGCAAGAAAAAATGCTGAGTTGGATGAAAGAGAAATTCGTAAATCCGTAATAGATAAAAAACTTCCAGTCATTACTACATCGTCATCATGTACTTTTACTATTCGTGAAGAACATCCACATCTTTTGGGTGTAGATAACAGTAAAGTAAAAGATCAAATAGAATTAGCAACTCGCTATGTTTACAGACTATTAAGTAATACTAATCTTCAGCTAAAATTTAAAAATAAACCATTAAAAATTGCTTATCATACACCTTGTCACATGGCAAAATTAGGATGGTCTTATTATTCTATAGAATTACTTAAGCTAATTCCGAATGCTGAAGTTACTGTTTTAGATTCTAATTGTTGTGGAATTGCCGGAACGTTTGGATTTAAAAAAGAAAATCATGAAGTTTCCAAAAAAATAGGGGATCCTCTTTTCAAACAAATTGAAGAAGGTGGATTTGACTTGGTTGCTACAGATTGTGAAACATGTAAGTGGCAAATTGAAATGTTTACAACAAAAGCATGCGAAAATCCGATAAGTATTTTAGCTAATGCTATAGAAGACTAATAAGTTATCATTTAAATTAAAAAAATCTTACAAAAATTGTAAGATTTTTTTAATTTAAATTTATTCTATTTAGCTATAATTACTTCTATACCATGATCTTCAAAAGAAATTAAATCTTTTTCGGAAATATCATTATCTGTAATTAAAACATCCACTTTATCCAAAGAACAAATCTGTCCAAATCCTCTTTTATTGATTTTAGTAGAATCGGCCAGAACGATGACTTTTTCAGATTGATCAATCATTACTTTATTCAAATGAGCTTCAGTAGAATTAGAAGTTGATAATCCAAAATCTAAATCTATCCCATCTATTCCTATGAATAATTTATTACATGAAAAATTCTTAAGTTCTAATTCTGCAATAGCTCCAATAACAGAAACAGAACTTTTTCTCAAATCTCCACCTAATTGAATCACATCCGTAAATGGATCATTACTTAACTCCATTGAAACTTGTAAGGCTGAAGTAACTACCGTTAACTTTTCATATCCAGAAATAATTTTTGCTAGATAATAAACTGTAGTCCCAGAAGCAAGAATAATAAAATCATGATCATTTATAAATTGTAATGCCGCTTTCGCTATTTTTTGTTTTTGAGCAACTTGAACGAATTCCTTTTCATTGATATTCTTTTCAAAAGCATATAAAGATTGCTTACTTGCTCCACCATGGGTACGATATAATAATCCTTTATTTTCAAGATATTGCAAGTCTTTACGAATAGTTACAGCAGATACATTTAACTTTTCGCAAAGATCATTAACTTTAATAAAATTTTGATCATTTAACTCATCAATAATTATCTGTTGTCTTCCATTTAACTTAACCATGATTCGTTTTTGGGCTAAATATAACGAAAAAATAACAGTAATAAATTAACTTTTTCTTTATTTTTATACATTTTCCTATATAAATTTGAAATGATATTTTTATATATTTTTTATATTATTTATTAATATTATATTAATAATTATTTGTTTTTTAACAAATAACTACATATAAATAGTAGGTTTACTACAAATCTGAAAAATATCATTAAAAAAAACATTCTGGTTTCGTATTGTTTTTTTGTATATTTACGGCACACATGAAAAGAATAAAAAAATAATTAAAATGAAACGAACAGAGCAAATATCAAAATTAAACGACTCTAATGTTGAATGGGACGTAATAATTATCGGAGGAGGAGCCAGTGGTTTAGGTACAGCTGTAGATGCAGCTACCAGAGGATATAAAACTATTTTATTTGAAGCAAATGATTTTGCTAAAGCTACATCAAGCCGATCTACAAAATTAGTTCACGGTGGGGTAAGATATCTTGCCCAGGGAGATGTATCTTTAGTAAAAGAAGCTTTAAGAGAGAGAGGGCTATTAGAAAGAAACGCTAGCCATTTAGCAAAAAAACAATCTTTCGTAATTCCTATCTATAAATGGTTTGACGGACCTTTCTATACGATAGGTCTGAAACTTTATGATATGTTATCAAAAAAACTAAGTTTAGGAAAATCTGTACATATTAATAAAGAAAAAACTATAGAACAGCTTCCTACTATTAAAAAAGAAAAACTTAGAGGAGGGGTTGTATATTATGATGGTCAATTTGATGATTCAAGATTAGCGGTTAACCTAGCACAAACAGCCGTAGAAAATGGCGCTACCGTTATTAATCATATAAAAGTGACTGATTTATTAAAAGACAATGCAGGGAAAATAATTGGAGTAAAAGTAAAAGATGCATTATATGGAAACGAATATAATGTGAAAGGAAAAGCAATTTTTAATGCCACTGGAGTATTTACCAATGACATTTTGAATATGAATGATCCTAACCATAAAAAAACTGTTGTTCCTAGCCAAGGAATTCATCTTGTCTTAGATAAATCCTTTTTACCAGGAGATAGTGCTTTAATGATCCCTAAAACTAGCGACGGACGTGTATTATTTGCTGTCCCTTGGCACAATAGAATTGTTGTAGGTACTACCGACATCTTAGTAGAACACCCAAGTTTAGAACCTAGAGCTCTGGAACAGGAAATTGAATTTGTATTATCTACCGCTTCCCAATATTTAACAAAAAAACCTACAAGAAAAGATGTTTTAACAGTCTTTGCTGGTCAAAGACCTTTGGCTGCTCCTGAAAAAGAAGGAGAAAGTACAAAAGAGGTATCCAGAAGTCATAAAATAATGGTTTCTAATACCGGTTTGATTTCAATAATAGGAGGAAAATGGACTACCTATAGACAAATGGCTGAAGATTTTATTAATAAAGCCATACAAATAAATAAAATTCCTAATAAACCATGTAAAACAGAAAATCTTTCTATACATGGAAATATTCCTGCTGAAAAAGTAGATAGAACTAATCATTTATACATTTATGGGGCAGATATACCTGAAATTTTAAAATTACAACAAGAAAACAGTGAATATGCTGAAAAAATACACCCTAATCATGATTATACTAAAGCAGAAATCATTTGGGCTATAAGAACAGAAATGGCTGAAAAAGTTGAAGATATCCTGGCTCGTAGAGTACGTTTATTATTTATAGACGCAAGAGCGGCCATTGATTGTGCAGAAACAGTCGCTAAAATTATGGCAAAAGAACTAGGGCATGATAATCAATGGATTGAAAAAGAAGTAAATGAATTTAGAGATTTAGCCAAAGGCTATTTATTAGTAGATTACTAACAAAAAATTAATATAACTTAAACACACAACTATTATTAAATTAAAAAAAATGTCAAATTTTTTAACACCTCCCAAGCCTATAAAGCGTAAACCAGAATCTGAAATAGATGCATCTTACAAAAAATTACGTCTTCAGGTTTTTATTGGTATTTATGCAGGATATGCTGCTTATTATTTAGTTAGAAAAAACCTGACTCTAGCTATGCCATTTTTAGAAAAAGAATTTGGATACACTAAAGACTATTTAGGGGCAGCCTTAGCCTGTAATGGTATTGGATATGGTATTTCTAAATTTGTCATGGGAGGAATTTCTGATAGAAGTGATGCACGTAAATTTTTATCCCTCGGTTTAATATTAGCTTCCTTAACTATAATTATTGCCGGTACTAATTTTGGAGTTTCCAATGTTTTTATTATTGGAATTCTTCAATTTTTAATCGGCTGGTTTGGAGGAATGGGATGGCCTCCCTGTGGTAGAGTTATGACCCACTGGTTCTCTTCATCTGAAAGAGGTAGTAAAATGTCTATTTGGAACACGGCACATAATGTAGGGGGAATGTTAATTGGCCCTGTAACTTCTAGTGCTACCGGTTATATAGCCTTATTAGGAATCCAACATTCTTGGAAATTTGGTACATTTGGAGTTCCTGCAGTAATTGCTATACTTATTGCCTTACTTGCTTATGCATTAATTAGGGATAATCCTCAATCTTGTGGACTTCCTTCTATAGAAGAATATAAAAATGATTATCCTGCAGACTATAGCCAAGAATCTGAAAAAGTATTATCTGCAAAAGAAATATTCTTTAAATATGTTTTAAACAATAAAATTCTTTGGGTTGTAGCACTGGCAAATGCTTTTGTGTATCTCGTAAGATATGGTGTATTAGACTGGGCTCCAACGTACCTTAAAGAAGTAAAAGGATACGATATCAAACAAGTAGGCTGGGCATATTTTGCTTATGAATTTGCTGCTATACCTGGAACCATTATTTGTGGATGGATTAGCGATAAAATTTTCAAAGGGAAAAGAGCGGTTACTACAATTATCTTTATGCTGTTAGTAATGATTGCTGTTTTTGTTTATTGGAAAAATGAAAATAACATGATGATAGATATCATAGCTTTAATATCTATAGGATTTTTAATCTATGGTCCAGTAATGTTGATTGGAGTACATGCTCTTGACTTAGCTCCTAAAAATGCAGCAGGAGCTTCTGCCGGATTTACCGGTTTCTTCGGTTATTTTATAGGAACCGCTGTTCTATCCAATATTCTTATGGGATATATTGCAGAACACTATGGCTGGAGTGCCGGTTTTGAATTATTAATTGGAAGTTGTATTATAGCTTCTATTTTAATGGCTTTTACTATTCCAGATGAAAATAAAAAATCAAAACTTAAAATGCTAAAAAAATAAACAAAAAAGTAATGAAAAAATTATTATTATATATTTTTTTAGCCCAAATTTCTTTAATAAATGCGCAAAAATACAGCTATATTCAAGGTTGGTCTAAAGAGGCAAATACAAAAATTGAAAAATTTTTAAACTCTCAAATAAAATCTAAAGAAAGAAAAGTAGCTGTATTTGATTGCGATGGTACCGTATTTGGTCAAGTACCATATTATCTTGCTGATGAAGCACTTTATATGTATGCAGATAATAATTACAGAGGAAAAACTGATGAAATATCTAAAGAAAAGTTAGCAATTCTGGATAGAATGGTTAAGGATGGTAATAATGTTGGAAAAAATTATGTAGAAGACCGTGTTCATTTTCTTTCCGGATTATCTCCTGAAGAAATTAGACAAATAGGTGTAGATTGTTATCAAAAAACCTACAAAAATAAGATGTATCCCGAAATGAAAGAACTAATTAAAAACCTGAAAAATTATGGTTTTGAAGTTTGGATACTAACTGCTTCTCCAGAGCTGCTATATCAAAAATTTGTTTCAGATGAATTGGAAATACCTCCGTTAAATGTATTGGGAGTGAAATCTGTAATTGAAAACAATCTATCAACCAAACAAATAATATTACCTATACCTCAAGACGATGGAAAAGCTTACACAATAGAAACTTTTATTCAAACCAAGCCACTTATCGTTGGCGGAAATAGTCGTGGTGATCTAGATATGCTTAATGAATCTGCAGGTCTAAAAATTATAGTTAATCCAGATAATGAAGTTGTACGTCCGAAAGAAGATGGAGTAATTGGAGGATACACTGTAAAATCTTATTGGGAAAAGAATGACGGTATCATTGTTTATTGTAAAGATTCAGAAGATTCAAATATTAATTATCACACTAAACAATGGAAAATAAGAAAAAATAAAGATACTTCTAAGCCATAAATATTTAACTAAACCACAAAATCAATAATTTATGAAATCCATTAAAATAGCTCTTTTATCTTGTTTAAGTATGCTAACAATAGCATGCAGTGACGATGACGATAATGCACTTCCATTACGTGGCGAAAGATTACATTCACTAACGGCTGAAATGAAAATTGTTAGAGATTATGTTCCTGATAATGCTATCATAGCTCATAGGGGAACATCCTATTGGGCACCGGAGTCAACTGAATCCGCTTATAGATGGGCCAGAAATATAGGTGCTGATTATTTGGAAGCCGATTTACAGATGACTAAAGATGGGGTCATCTTAGTTATGCATGATAATGTAATGACAAGGACCACAAATATTAAAGATATATATCCTAACCGTGCCAAAGACCCAACTTCAACATTTACTTATGAAGAATTATTAAAACTTGATGCCGGAAGTTGGTTTAATAAAGACAATCCAGACAGAGCAAGGTCTAGTTTTAAAAATCAACATCAATATATTTCTACTCTTGAAGACCTTATTATGTATGCAGAAGGAAAAAGATTAAAAAGAAATGCACAAGGTGAAAGAATATGGAGCAAAAACTCAGACGGATCTTATAATTTTGAATATGAGCAAGACCCTAATGATAACGGAAATAGACCCGGAATTTATGTTGAAACTAAAGAACCTGCTTTAAATCCAGGAATAGAACAAGCTTTAGAAAAAGAATTAAACCGATTAGGTTGGAATATTAACACACAACCAGCAACAGAAACAGCACAATTTAAAAATGGAAAAATAAATGTGGGAAATACAAATGGTAAAGTTGTATTACAAACATTTTCTCATGAAAGTTTATTAATCCTAAAAAGTATATTTAACGGAAAAATACCAACAGCACTACTTTTTTGGAAAGGAACGGGTCCTGATGATATTCACAATGATGAAACATCAACCTATATACAACACATTAATTTTGGTTTAGATAATTTAGCACAATTCATTGGACCTTCTATAGCTGGTGGTACTCCTCCGGATAACTGGCCAGAATTATTGAATTTTTGGCAAGCCGATTTAATACATAAATCTGGCATGAAAATACACCCTTACTCTTTTGATAATAAAGAACAAATGGAAAAATATTTCAATAACTCTGACGGGATGTTTACCAATCAATCAGACATGACAATATTATTTTATCATAGCAAAGGCTTAAGAAACGGTGGGCCCGCATATCAAGATGCAAAAACAGTATTAACAACATTAGGTTATTAAAAAAATTTATTAAAATGAAAAAACATTTTAAAATTTTTCCTAAATATTATATTTATTTAAAACAGTATAATTTTTCTATATAACTAAACATTTGTAATAATGTACTCATTATAATATGAGATCATTTCACAGAATATTAGTATAATTTATAAAATATAACACTTAAATAATAAAAACAATAACATGAAGAAATTATTATTGGCTGCTTTATTGTTAGGATTTACAACAATAAATGCACAAGAGATTGCAAAATCTGGAAAAGATTACAAGTTAAAAAACGTAATTACTGTAGATGGCAGACAAGGTATAGCTGCTGATAAAGACTTCTATTATGTATCTAGTAGTACTGCTCTATTTAAATATGATAAAACAGGAAAATTAATTACCAAAAATGAAAAACCTTTTATATACTTTAAAAAAGAAGTAAACCATTTCGGTGATATTGATGTATATAATGGAGAAGTTTATACAGGCGTTGAATTTTTTGAATCCGGAAATGTTAGAAATATACAAATCGCTGTATATGATGCTAAAACATTAGATTATAAATATTCTATCGATTTCGGACAAATTGAACAACCAGAAGTATGCGGTATCGCCATTGATAAACAAAATGATATAGCTTGGATGGCAGATTGGACACAAGGTAACTATATATACAAATATGACTTGAAAAATAAAAAATATATAGGCAAAATTCATTTACAGCCTTCTCCACAATGGCAACAAGGAATTTTTTATAATAACGGAAAAGTATTAATTACTGCAGACGATGGAGATGCGGACTTAAACGAACCCGATAACATTTACATAGCAGACGTTAATACATCTGATGACCAAACAAGAACCAATGTAAGTTTATTTAGATCTATTCCTGAGTTTAAAAAAGAAGGTGAGATAGAAGGAATTACTATTGATCCAACTAATAATGATTTATTAATTCTTAATAACAGAGGATCTATCATAAAAATGGGAATGCCTTCAGGATTTTATCCTGGGTACGATAAAGAAATCCATGAAGTATATATTTTTGAAAGAATTAAATAATAGAATGATTTGACTCATTAAAAGATATGATAAATAACAATAAGGTAAAGACAATTAATATTAGTCTTTGCCTTATTTTTACAAAATAAATTACCTTATTAATAATACACATCATTATGAAATATAAACTTTTATATTTAATATTATTAACTCCTTTTTTTTCTTTATACTCGCAAGAGAAATCTGATCTTGAAAAAAGAGTAGAGGCTTTAGAACAAGCTCTAAATGTTAAAAACAAAGAACTTGAAGAAAAAAATAAAGCCTTAGAAGAAGCTATAAAAACTAAAAATGAAAATACCGAAATTGTAAAAAACACTTCTACAGGAACTCTTAATTTAATGAGCTATGATACAATTGCTCGTACAGAAAAACCTTTTATACAACGTGTAACCGGCGAAGGATCAGCATTACAAGATGGAATTAAACTTAATTTCCTTAAAGATATATTAGGAGGTGATGAAAATAGCTTTACCCCTACCCTTAAATACGGAATTGGTATGGTATTGGAAACTATATATCAAGAAGTTCCTAGCGATAAAAACGTTTATAAAGAAGCAAATTCTAGTTACAACTTCCAACCGGGAGCATTTAAAATTGGATTTTTGCACACCGACATGCAAATTACACCAAAGTTAGGTGCTAGTGTTACTTGGAATTTACATGCTAATAAAATTACAGACGCATTTATCAAATACGATTTTCATAAATTATTAGGAGTGCAAATTGGGCGTTTCAAAGGTGCTGGAAACAGAGCTGCAAATGAAACCTCTGCCTATGACATAGACTTAGTCGATTTCACTTACACCTCAGAAAATCAAAGTACTGACCAAGGAGCTCCTGACTTAAGACACTATGGTATAGATCTTTATGGTAAATGGAAATGGGTAAAATACTCTTTCTTTTGGCATAACAGCGATAGTAATAGAGATAGATACTGGTCTGGATTTAATGATGGCCCAAATGTAGACCAAGGAAATCATGGACTAGAATTTAAAAGTTGGGATTTCTCATTACACTTATTCCCTATAAAAAATATTGAATTCGGAGGTCATATGGGTAGCGTAAACCTTCCTGGTATGGGATATAAACAATCTTGGGCTTATTCAGGTTATCTATATTATATAAACCCTAATAAATATAAATTTAAATTTGATTATGGTACACACAAACAAGTTAGATTCTTTAATCCTAAAACAGGAGATTACAATTTAACATCATCTGCCGGTGGAAATTTAGATTATACAAAACATGACTTTATAAAAGTAAACAAATTAGGATATTCATTCTTAGTAGGCTATAACGTTACAAACCATATTGAACCGGTAGCAAGATATGAATATTATGATCAAGGAAATAAAGCAATTTCAGGATTTAACTATGAAAAACTAAACCTTTATACTATTGGAGTAAACTATTACGTATATCCAAATAGCCCTAGAATGGCAAAAATAACTGCTTTCTATCAACACCGAGATGAAACCGGTGGACCAAAAATTGCAAATGACTGGTTTGGTTTAAGTTATCAAATTGTATTATACAACAATAGTAAAGGTAATTTTTAACTAAAATTTTAACTAAAAACACAAAAAAATGAAAGAAAAATTTATTTTAGCTCTCGATCAAGGAACTACCTCTTCTCGAGCTATTTTATTTAACCATGGCGGTGAAATTACATCTGTTGCACAAAGGGATTATACCCAACATTTCCCTAAACCAGGTTGGGTTGAACATGATCCGGAAGAAATTTGGTCTTCTCAAATTTCTGTAGCAGCAGAAGCAATTGCAAAAAAAGGCGTTTCTGGATTAGACATTGCTGCAATAGGAATTACCAACCAAAGGGAAACAACAATCATTTGGGATAGAGAAACCAGTGAGCCCGTTTATAATGCTATTGTTTGGCAAGACAGAAGAACTGCAAAATATTGTGATGAATTAAAAGCACAAGGATTAACGCAAGAAATTCGTGAAAAAACAGGATTAATCCTTGACGCATATTTTTCAGGAACAAAAGTTAAATGGATATTAGATAATGTTCCCGGAGTAAGAGAAAGAGCTGAACAAGGGAAATTATGCTTTGGAACAGTTGATACTTGGTTAATATGGAAATTAACCTTTGGGAAAATGCATGTTACAGATGTATCAAATGCCTCTCGTACATTATTATTTAATATACATACCATGCAATGGGATGAAGATTTGTTAAAATTATTTAACATCCCAAAATCTATTTTGCCTGAAGTAAAACAAAGTAGCGAAATATATGGAGAAACCTCAACTACCTTATTCTCTACTAAAATTCCGATTGCAGGTATTGCAGGAGACCAACAAGCTGCACTTTTTGGTCAATTATGTGATAAACCAGGAATGGCAAAAAATACTTATGGTACCGGATGTTTCTTATTAATGAACACAGGAGAAAAACCTGTAATGTCTAAAAATAACCTCTTAACTACCATTGCTTGGAAAATAAATGGAAAAACACATTATGCTTTAGAAGGAAGTGTATTTGTAGGAGGTGCTGCAGTACAATGGATAAGAGATGGTGCTAAACTAGTAAAAACCTCTCCGGATACTGAAAACCTAGCAAAAACAGTTCCAGATAATGGAGGGGTTTATTTTGTACCTGCTTTAACTGGATTAGGTGCTCCTTACTGGGATCCTTATGCAAGAGGCGGTATTCTTGGAATAACAAGAGGAACAACAGATGGACACATAGCCCGAGCTACTTTAGAAGGTATTGCTTATCAAGTATATGATTTAGTAAAAGCTATGGAAGCTGACTCCGGGGTTAAAGACCTTGAATTAAGAGTAGATGGTGGAGCTTGTGCTAATAATCTAATGATGCAATTTCAGGCTGATATATTTGGTTTTAATGTAGTTAGACCTAAAACATTAGAAACAACCGCTTTAGGAGCTGCTTATTTAGCTGGATTAGCTGTTGGTTATTGGAAAAATATAGATGAGATTCAAAGTCAAAGAGTTATAGATAGAATATTTAAACCCGAAATGAAAGCTGAAGATGTAGCCCATAATATAAGTGGTTGGAAGAAAGCAGTAGGCAGAGTTCTTAACTGGGTAGATGAGGAAGATAAATAACCACAAGAATTAACAAAATGGTCCCTTTATATATACATTTTACAGAATTGATTAGTACATTACTCTTAGCCATTTTAATAGGAAATAGTGTTTGTACAAATCTTGCACTGAAAAAAACTGTAGGTAATAGATCAAGGTTAATTAATATTGCTTCCGGATTTACTTTTATTGTATTTCTGGGAGCAATAATTTCCGTAATCATAAATAAAGTACATTCTATTCCAGAAGTTAAAATAAAACGAGCTATAGCAGAAAACTTACTATGTAATGAAATACAAATTAATATTATTTCACAATTAATAGGTGCTGTTTTAGGAACTATTTTAGTATATATCCAATACAAAAATAATTTAGATACTACTAAAAACCCGAATTTTAAAAAAGATGTATTTAGTACAAATCCAACTATAAAAAATTATCTTAAAAATCCAATATCAGAAATAATAGGAATCTATGTACTTACATTTACAATTTTTTACATTTTAATAGGGTATTTTAAAATTAATGAAAATTCATCAATTTTTGGATTAAGTTCTTTAATCTCTGTACCTATAGCTTTATTTATTAGGTCCTATAATAGGAATATTAACAATCAATGGTATATTCCTCTAGAATCATTTTCAGTGCAATATAAAAAATAATAACTTACAAATTAAAATTATAAAAAAATGAAAAAAATTATTGCACTTTTAACAACAACAATATTTACCATAATTTCTTATGGTCAGGAAACAAATAATCTGGATAAAGTCCTGGATCGATTTGATTTTAACCTAGAATTAAAATCCAATCACCTATGGAAAGGGATAATAGTTTCTGATGTTCCTATCGCTGCTGTAGATCTAAATTACTCATTAGATAGAAACAAAAATCTCAAAATAGGAGTTTGGGGTGGTATGGGGTTATCAGATAATAATGGTGAACATTATCATGAAATCAATTACTACATAAATTATGGTACAAAAAGATACGGTATAGGTATTTGGGATGTATTCAACTCTACAGGAAGAAAGAAGGGGGATCCAAATAATGATATTTGGAATTATGACAGAAAAGACACCGGGCACAGACTTGATTTAAGAGGATATGTAGTTTTTGCTGAAAAATTCCCTCTAAGATTAGATCTAGTTTCTTCATTTTTTGGAGATGATAGAAAAGAAAATGAAGATAGAGATCAAAGATTTTCCACTAACGTAGAACTTAGCTATCCAATTATTGATAATGAAAAAATTAATGTAAACTTATTCTGTGGTGGAGCTTTTCCTTTAAATGGTGGACAGTCCCATTTTTATGGAAATGGAAAACATGATTTTGATATAGTTAATGTTGGGTTTAAAGCCGCTAAAGATATTCCTGTATTAGGATATAAACTTCCTGTATCTGCCACTGTTATGTGGAATCCATCAAATAAAGAAGCTCGAGTACAGATAGCTACATCTTTATTTTAAATAGAAGACAATATTGAACTTTTATACAATAAAAAACCTATGCAAGCTTGCATAGGTTTTTTTTATTCTTATAATTAAATTATTGCTTTTTGTATTAAATAAAATATCTTTTGTTACATTTGTATTCTAAATGTCTAAAATTGGGCAGGAATAATTTTATAAATAAAAATCTGTCGAGCTAACCATTTTTATGAGTAGAAAAATTTTTATATCTTTTCTAAATCTCCTTCTATTTACACAAGCATTTGCCCAATTACAAATTAAAGTTGTTAATATTAATAATAAACAACCCGTAGTTAATGCTCATATATATGACGAATCAAAAAATTTATTAGGAAAAACAAATGATCAAGGTATTTTTTATATAAATAATAAAGAAGACAAAATATTAATATTGGCAGATAGTTTCGCAAAGAAAACAGAAACTTTAGGAAAATTAAATAAAACTATTTATTTATTTCCACCAAAAACAAACCCTAAAAGTGATCCTTTGGCTCTTAAAATTATACAAAAATCTTGGATAAATCGATCCAAAAATAATCCTGATTTTTTAGAAAATTATAGATTTAACTCTTATGTAAAATTTACTTTAGATGTACCTTCCGATTCGGTGAAATATATCACAAATCCCAAAAGGAAATTAGATAGTTTAAACAATGCTTTTAAACAACTTTTGGAAAAAAATCTGCTTTTTATAGGAGAAAGAATTATGGTATATAAATACGATAAAAAATATGGAAAAAAAGCCATTATTACAGCATATAAAGCAGGAGGATTAAATAATCCGGAATTATATAACATATCAATGTCTCAATCAATGGTTAATACATATCCGGAAATACTAAAACCTAAAGAAATACAAAATAATGTAGTAAAATTCATAGATAGTTTAAATATAAATGGTAGAAAAACATATGAAATTTTAATGTATTCCAAAGGTAAAAGTGAAACACAATTTTACAGAAATCTTGATATTTTTGTAGATGCAGAAAGTTTTGCTTTAGTAAAAATACTAGGTAATACATCAAAAATTTCTGATGTTTATTATGAAATAGTTTACACTCCGTACCAAGGAATATGGCATGCCGAATCAGAATATATGAAAACAAAAATTCTGAGTAAAAATTTTATAAATAAAATTAATAAAATACTACCTAAAGGACTACATACTATAACAAAACTTACTACTACCTCAACAGTAGAATCACATTTTTTAAATTTTGAAAGTCCGGTATCTTTTACCGCTAAAGAATTTCAAGGATATGAATACCAAATTGATAAAAACGTATCTCAAAATTCAAATGAAAAAATTGCATCTTTAAGAACTGATAGTCTAACTCTTAGAGAAGCTTCTACATATAATCAGTTAAATAAAATCTTTCAAAAATATAAACTGGAATCTAAACTTCGCTTTTTAAGAAGCTTATCATCCGGAGAATTAGAATTAAGCTTTTTTAGTCTCGATCTCTATAATTTATTTAGCCATAATATGTATGAATCTTTCCGCTATCAACTTGGAGGACATACAAATTATAAATTGAGCACCAATTTTCAAATTGGGGGATATATAGCCAAAGCAACCCGAGATGAAGAAGTGAAAGCAGGAGGAGAAATTAAATTTTTTATAAATAAGAAACAAGGAGGAGAACTCTCTTTTAAAGCAGAAACTGACGTTTTACCTGCAGGTAGAACTAAAATAAAGTACCTTACCCCTAAAGATGAAATATCCGCTAAATCCAACAATATATATAATGACACTTATTTTAGTTATAGAAAACTAGAACTCTCCTATCAACAAGATTTTTTCAAAAATTTAGATATTACTTTTTCTGTAGATTATCAAAGACAACGTGCTGAGTTTGATTATCTTTTTAAAGATTATAACAAAGATACCTGGTTTAATTTTGTTAATACAGCTATAAGATTAAGATATGCTCCAAAAGTTAAATATTTAGAAACCCCTGTCGGCAGAACTACATTTAAAGATAGCCCTCCATATTATTATTTAACCTATTCCAAATCATGGAATCTTTTTGATCGTAGTACAGCCACACATAGATTGTATTTATCTGCCGTATATACATTTATGAACAAATTAGGTAATACTAAAATAACAGGTAATTTAGGGGCCATATTCGGAGAAACACCTATTATGAATACCTACGAAGGTATGGGGGTAGCCAAACATGGACACAATCTTTGGGGAAGATTTAGTGTAAGAGGGTTTCAAAGCTTTGAAACTATGGATCCTGCTTCATTTTTTTCAGATAAATTTGCATCAATCCAATTTACTCATTATCTTAGACCGATAAGAGTCAGTGAATTTAAATCTCTGCACTTTGCTCTTATATACAACGGTCTCATAGGAACAATGAAAAATAAAAGTGACCATCAGTTACTAGATTTTGATGTTCCCAAAGATTATTACCAAGAGTTTGGAGTAGAAGCCAATAAACTTTTATTGGGAATTATAGGAGTCGGAGTATATTGTAGATTAGGTGCCTATCAGGTAAGTAATTTAGATAAAAATCTTTATATAAAGTTGACCTTGGAGATTTAATTAAGCTTTCTTTTATCCATATAATAAAACCTTATATAAATTTATGTTACCTGAAAAATATTCCCTTTTATTAAAGGAGCTATCTAAAAAAATACCTCCTAAAAGATTAGTTACCGATCCTTTAAAAACCCTGGCATATGGAACCGATGCCAGTTTTTATAGACTTATCCCTAAAATCGTTGTACAAGCACATTCTGAAAAAGAAGTCATAGAAACACTAAAAATCACAGGAAAAATGAAAATTCCTGTAACTTTTAGAGCCTCAGGAACCAGTCTCTCCGGACAAGCAATCACAGATTCAGTACTTATAGTTGCCACTCATTCATGGAATAATTATACTATTCTGGATGGGGGTAATAAAATACAATTGCAACCTGGAATAGTTGGTGCGCGTGCTAATATTTTCCTATCTCCATATGCTAAAAAGATAGGTCCGGATCCGGCCTCGATTAATTCTGCCAGAATTGGGGGCATAGCGGCTAATAATGCTAGTGGAATGTGTTGTGGAACTTCTCAAAATTCATATAATACAATTGCAGATATTAGAATAATACTATATGATGGATCCATATTAGATACTTCTGATCCTTACAGCATTGAACAATTTAAAAAAGAACATTCTGATATTATACAGAATATAATAAAAATAAGAGATAATATAACTTCTGATTCTTTACTTTATGAAAGAATCAAAAGAAAATTTAAAATTAAAAACACTACAGGATACAGCCTTAATGCTTTTGTGGATTATAAAGACCCGATAGATATTCTAAAACACCTCATGATAGGATCTGAAGGAACTTTAGGCTTTATCTCCCATATTACTTACCATACGGTTACCGATTTTAAATACAAAGCCTGTGCTCTTCTAATTTACACAACCATAGAACAAGCTTGTGAAGCAGTTCCTTTATTACGTGAGAGTCCTGTATCTGCTGTGGAGTTATTAGACCGTGATAGTATACGTTCGGTAGAAAATGACCCTGATGCACCTGAATATTTCAAATCCTTACCTGAAACTGTAGGGGTCTTACTAGTAGATATACAAGCAAACAATAAAGAAGAAATACAGGAAAAAGAATCTATAATTCGAAAATCTGTAAATTCTATTCCAATATTGCAACCCTACAAATTTACCTCTGATCCTAAAGAATATAATTTTAATTGGAAAGCAAGAAAGGGTTTACTAGCCTCTGTCGGAGGTCTCCGAAAAAAAGGAACTACCTGTCTTATCGAAGATGTGGCTTTTCCTGTTCCACGTTTAGCAGAAGCTTGTACAGCTTTAAAAAAACTATTCAAAAAATATAAATATCAGGATGCTGTATTATTCGGACACGCTCTGGAAGGAAACTTACATTTGGTTTTTTCGCAAGATTTTTCAGATCCTAAAGAAGTAAAAAGATATGCTGACCTTATGGATGAACTGGCAGTAATTGTAGTGGATCAATTTGACGGCTCTTTAAAAGCAGAACATGGCACTGGACGCAATATGGCTCCTTTTGTAGAAAAAGAATGGGGAGAAACAGCTTATAAGCTTATGGTACAAATAAAAAATACTTTTGACCCTTTTAAACTCATCAACCCTGGAGTTATTATTAACCCTAATCCAAAAATTCATTTAGAAAACTTAAAACCACTGCCGGAAGCACATGACTTGATTGATAAATGTATGGAATGTGGTTTTTGTGAATCATCTTGTGTCTCTGAAGGTCTTACTTTATCTCCTAGACAAAGGATTGTAGTAAGCCGTGAAATAGCGCGATTAAAAAAAACCGGGGAAAATACTCAACGTTTAAAACATTTTTTAGAAAAATCTAACTATAATGTAGATGAAACTTGTGCTACTGATGGTTTATGTCTATTAGCTTGTCCAGTAGGCATAGATACAGGTATTTTTGTAAAAGCTTTAAGAAAAGAAAAAATACGTTCTTTTGAGAAAAAAAATGCACGTTATATTGCAGACCATTTTCAGAGGACTTCTTCTTTTTTAAAAACAGGTCTTAGTGTGGCTTATTTTGGACAAAAATTTTTAGGTAATCATTTAATGAGCTTCCTATCTTCTGGGATAAGAAAATTATCTTTTGACAAAATACCTTTATGGAACCGGGCTATGCCTTATCCTGCTAAAAAAATTAAACTTAATGCTGTACATGAAGGAAATGAATTAAAAGTAGTATATTTTCCATCATGTATTAATCGTGCTATGGGAAAATCTGAAAAATATCCTACAGAAGAAGTTTCCCTTACACAAAAAACAGAAGAATTATTAATTCGTGCAGGTTATACTGTTATTTATCCTGAAAATCTTAATTCTTTATGTTGTGGAATGCCTTTTAGTAGCAAAGGATACGTTCAAGAATCTGAACAAAAATCAATGGAGCTGAAAGATGCTCTATATAAAGCTTCAGATAATGGAAAATATCCTATACTTTATGATATGAGTCCTTGTTATTATACTTCACATTCTCATTTTTCTCATAAAGATTTACCTATATATGATCCTATAAAATTTATGTTGGAATTTGTAATGCCTAAATTGAAAGTAAAAAATCCTAAGGAAAATGCCACCATATTTCCTATCTGTTCGGTTAAAAAATTAGGGCTTATGAACGATCTAATGAAACTAACCCAACTATGTGCAAAAAATGTAAATATAATACAAACTAATTGTTGTGGATTTGCTGGAGATCGAGGATTTACCTATCCGGAGCTTAATCAACATGGACAAAGACACTTAAAAGAACAAATCCATACAGGTTGCTCTGAAGGATATTCTACGAGCCGAACTTGTGAAATAGGAATGGAGGAATACAGCGATATTAATTTTAAATCTATTTTTTATTTGATAGATGAAGTAACCCGATAATCTTAAATTTACCTTGAGTTTTATTTGAATTAATTAATAAACTCTTTGAATTGTTATAAATAAAATATTTAAAATATTAAAACCTTGAATGAATTGATGATATCTTTTTTAACTAATGAAAATTTATCATTCATCCTAAAAAAATTTAAACTCAATAGATAAAAAAAACGGTTAAAACCGCTTTTTTATCTATTACTAATTGCGAATATGTTAATTTAATTATTTTTATAAACTTCCGGATTTACTACGCAGGGTAATTTTTCACCTTTTATTCCTGCAATTATATTTTTTGCACATAATACAGACATAGCATTTCGAGATTCTACCGTAGCAGATCCAATATGTGGAGTAATTGCCACATTTTCCATTTGTAACAGAGGATTATCTGCTTTCATTGGTTCCGGATCTGTTACATCTAATCCTGCACCCCATATTTGACCGCTTTGAAGAGCCTGAATCAAATCCTTTTCATTCACCATAGCACCTCTAGCCGTATTTATTAGAATAGAAGTATTTTTCATTTTTTTAAAGGTAGAATCATTAAAAATACCTTCATTCTCTTCAGATAAAGGAGCATGTATACTCAATACATCTGCTTGATTCAATAATTCTTCGAAAGAGACATAAGTAGCTCCTAATTCTTTTTCTGCTTGCTCTTGTTTATGACGATTATGATAAATCACCTTCATCCCATATGCTCCCTTGCATTTTTCAGCCATTTTAAAACCTATGCGCCCCATTCCGAATATTCCCAAAGTTTTTCCGTTCAATTCCTGTCCTAAATAATCCACAGATAAAAAACCGGGTTTCCAGTTTCCTTCTATAATCCTTCGGTAATTGAAAAATGCTTTTCTTGAAACATTCAACATTAATAAAAAAGCCGTATCTGCTGTAGCATTACTCAATACTTCAGGAGTATTACCCACCGGAATACCTAAACGGGTAGATGTTGGAATATCAATATGATTAAAACCAACAGAAAAAGTAGATATCACTTTTAATTGAGAACAGGCTTCTAAAAACTTTCCCGAAACAGGAGACATAACATTAATGTAGCCGTCTGCATCTTTACATTTATCAATCAATTTATTTAAAGTAATGGGTTGAGAATGATTCCATTCCTCAACTATATACCCTTCTTCTTGAAGCATCTTCACGCCAATTTGGGGAATAACTCCGGAAATAAATATTTTCATATTCTTAATATTTGTAATTTATTAATTTATTTCCATTACAAATTCATTTTTTGGATGTCTTACTTTTTTTAGGTTTACTAACCAGTCATTTTCGGCATCTCTATATCCTAACGGTAATACAACTACACTTTTCAGTCCCTGTTCATGAAGATTCAATAAATTGTCTAATGCCTCATTATTGAATCCTTCCATTGGGGTTGCATCTACTTTCAGTTCGGCAGCCATAGCTATGGAGTAGGCAAACGCTATATATACCTGACGTGCTATATGTTCAAAATTTAAATGTTCAGGTCTTGAAAGATATATAGATTTAATGTAATCGGTATAAGGTTTATATTGATCTTTACCCTGATCTCTTTCACTAGTTATTAAATGATAGATATAGTCTATTCTTTCCTCAGTATAATTATCCCAACCTGCAAATACTAAAAAGTGAGAACAATCTATTACTTGTTGCTGGTTTTTTGCTATAGGATAAATTTTTTCTTTTAATTCCGTATTGGTTATAATAAGTATTTTAAAAGGTTGTAATCCTGATGAAGTTGGTGCTAGATAAGCTGCTTCTACTATTTTATCTACTTGGTCCTGATCTAGTTTTTTGGAAGGATCAAATTTTTTTGTAGCATATCTCCATTTAGATTCTTCTAATAATCCCATACTATTTTTATTCTTTTTCTTTTATTTTTATTAATTAAATTCTTTTCTTTTTTTATGGATTGGTAGACCAAAGGGATGCATTGGCTAATAAAGCTCTTTTGTTAAGCATCAAAATATCAATCACTAAATCTGCAAAATCTTCTGGTTGTAAAACTTTTTCAGGATTTCCATCGGTTATTTTCAGTTCTTTCACAGACATATCAGAAGCAATTGTACTAGGAGTTAATGTTGTCACACGTATATTATGTTTTCTCATTTCAAACATCAAGGATTCGGAAAGAGAAATTAATCCTGCTTTTGAAACACTGTATGCAGATGTAGTAGCCCCCCCTTTTAATCCTGCAGTTGAGGAAACATTAATTATATCTCCTCCTTTTTTTTCTACCATAGAGGGAAGTATGGTTTTAGATACATAATAAGGTCCGAATAGATTGGTTTGTACAATATTCATCCATTCCTTTTCAGGCATATCCAAGAAACTTCCAAATGCTGCAATTCCTGCATTATTAATTAGAATATCAAAGGTCCCAAAATCATTTTGTAATTTTTTTAAAGAAAATTCTACTTCCTGGAAATTTGAAATGTCAAAAACAGAATACATTGTTTTTATTCCTCTGGTTTGCAATTCTTTAGTTGTTTCCTTCAAAGATTTTTCGTTGCGTCCTGTAATAGCGACCTCCACTCCTTCAGCAGCTAAAGCTAAGGCTATTGCTTTTCCTAGTCCACGACTACCTCCTGTAACTAATGCTTTTTTTCCTTTAAGATTTTCCATATTTTTATTTTATAATTTTGCTATTTCTTTATTTATAAAGTCAATATCCTCTTGTGTAAGCGTAATTTCTGCCGCTTTTGCATTTTGAAGAGATTGTTCTGCATTTCTGGCACCAGCTAAAGCAATGGTTATTCCCGGCTGTTTTATTGTCCAGTTAAGTACTAATTGTGCCAGAGTAGCACCATGTTCTTCTGCAATTGGTTTTATTCTGTCTAAAAATTCATTTACTTTTTGGATATTTTCCGGTCGGTATATTTTCATATTGCTTCTTCCATCTCCTGCAGCAAAGATATGATCCGGTTTTATTTTTCCGGTTAATAAACCTCGTTCCATAGGACTATAAGCCAAAATAGATTTATTATTTTTTATGCAATAAGGAATAGTCTCTGCTTCTATTTTACGATTCATCATACTATAAGGAAGCTGATTAGATACTATATTGCAGTATTTTTCTGCTTCTTCCATTTGAGCTGCAGAATAGTTACAAACAGCGGCATATCTTATTTTCCCTTGTTCTATTAATGTTGAAACAGCTTCAAATGTCTCCTGAATAGGAGTAATTGTTTCCGGCCAATGCATTTGATACAGATCAATATAATCTGTTCCTAATCGTTTTAAGCTTTGTTCACATTCATATATTACACTTTTTTTACCTGCATATTTATAAATATCAATCTCTTTGCCTGAATTGTCTTTACTATGTGCAACAAAGTCACCCTTGGGTAAGTCCCATCGCATTCCAAACTTTGTCAAAATCTGAACTTTATCTCTTGAAAATTCTTTAATAGCTTCTCCCACAATCTCTTCACTGGTTCCTTGTCCATAAATGGGGGCTGTATCAATAGAAGTAATTCCTACCTCAAATCCTGATTTAATAGCATTTACGGCATCTTTTCTATTGGAGCCACCCCACATCCATCCTCCGGCAGCCCAAGCTCCAAAAGTTATTACTGATAGAAATAATTCTGAATCTCCTAGCTTTTTATACTCCATTTTTTTATTTTTATAGCATAAAATTAGTTAATATTATCGAGTCTGTATATTAATTTTATAATATAAGTATTTATTTTTTATTCTAAAAAAGTACATACTTTGACTAAATGTTCAATATATTACTGTTTGTATTTGATTATTTTTTTTCGTTTGTATCCTTTTTTCTATATTAAGGAAAACTTCATTAAAATATTTTTTATTTTATCAGGAATCTAAAATCATCATGTGGATGTAATGTTTTCTTATGAGTTATTAATTAATAATTTAAACAAGTCCAAATTAACTAAATTTCCCATATTATATATGTTTAGATTAATACTAAGACTTCTTTTTCCATATATAATTGGGAATTAGAGATATTGTAAATATATGAATCACCCATATAGCTTATGAAAAAGTAGACAGATTAGCACGTTTAATATACCAATTCGTCTATTTTAGAAATTTGTAAGATGTTAACGCTTTTCCGGAATTATCCTTTGAAAAAATGCTTCCCGATAATTGTTTCCTATTCCAATTTCATATATATTGATGAAAATATCGTTGTTATTAAAAGATTCAATCCGATTCAGATTGACTATATATGATCTATTGATACGAAAAAAGATGTTGTGAGGTAGTAATTCTAATATGTTTTTCAAATACATTTTAGTAATAATTCTTTTATTTTCTGTCTGGATGATAATATAATCTTTCAAACCTTCAATAAATAGGATATCTCTATAATAAATTTTGAAGAATTTTCTTTCTGATTTTACAAAAATATGGTCAGATTTAATATCTCCCATGTTTCCCTTTTCTTCATTCATCAATAAGGTATGATAAGCAACGGCTTTTTGCACTGCTTTTGCTAAGCGATCTTCTTCTATAGGTTTTACCAAATAGTCTATAGCATCAACATCGTAACTATCAAGTGCATATTCCGAATAAGCCGTAGTGAATATAACAAGAGTGGTTCGAGGTATTTTTTTTGCAAAATTGATTCCATTTATTCCCGGCATTTGGATATCAAGAAATGCTAAATCGACAGTTTTATCTAACATAAATTCAGATGCGGACTCAGCATCTTCGAAGCTACCGACAAGCTGCAACTGAGAGATTTTATCCACTAAGGCTGCAAGTCCCAAGCGAGCAATCGGTTCATCATCAACTATAATACACTTCATATTTTCAAATTTAATGTAATAGAATATATTGTATTGGTTTCGTGTATTTTCAAAGCAAAATCATTTTTGTAGAGCAATTCCAGACGACGTCTTATATTTGCCAATCCTAATCCTCCTTCTGTCTTAATCGGCGGGCTTTGGGGTTTTGAGTTTACACATAAGAATAATAATTGCGAGTTATTTATTTTGAATGAGATATCAACATAAGACATGTTTTTATTTCCGGAGCTATGTTTTACCGCATTTTCAATGAAAGGTATAAATAACATAGGAGGTATTTTAATCGTGTGTAATACTCCTTCTTTTAAAATAGCATAATTAAACCTGTTTCTACGAGATTTCTCCAATTCGAGATAATCGGTCAAAAATCTGATTTCATCATCGAGGGAAACAAACTCTTTAGTACTGCCATCTATTTGATAAGATAGTAGATCATTAAATTTTGTAAGCATTTCTGCAGCCATTATCGGATTGTGTTTTATCATGATGTTCACATTATTAAGAATATTGAAAAGAAAGTGTGGGTTGATTTGATTTTTCAATTGTTGTAATTCAGCATTTACGGTAATTGTTTCCAGTTCCCTTATCCGTTTATTATTTATAATCCAGTTTTTTAAAATAATAAATGTTGATGAACAAATAATAATAATACCAAAGGCTATAATTGAGTTTGTCAAACTAAGGAAGAGACTAACGTAGTTTATACCTTTACTCAAATCAACAATATGAAATACAAATTGTGAAAGTGATATTAGTAGTAACAATATGAGAATAATTAAGAACAAAAGTATAAAATATACCGAACTTCTATTTTTCAATAAGAATGAAGGAACCATAACATACATGTTAATATATATAACCCCGGTAAATATTATAAAGAATACCAACCATTCATAATATTGATAAAAGGATGCTTTATATGCACCATTGAGATTCATACAAGATGCTACAATACTGATGATAAACAATAGAATAAAATGCCTGAATAATCTGAACTTTGAGCCGGTCAGGATATTGGGGATAAAGGTGTTATTTATACTGTTTACAAACATATTTATATAGCGATTTGGATAGTCAGTTCTTTTTCATTTTGTATTTTTATCGAATATTTATTATGATACAATAATTCGAGTCTATGGTTAACATGCGAATAATTTATATTCTCAACGTTATTGCTTATACAACTGAACTGCAAAAGATTATTTTCTACTAAAAAGCTAAGTTGCAGAATTAATTTATTGTTAAGCTCATGATTAGATATGATAGATTGCTGAATAAATGGAAGAAACAATAATGGAGGTATAAAAAGATGTGTCATATCCCCATTTTTATTGATAATAAAATCAAAATTTTCGAGATAGTTTTTTTCAAGACTGAGGTAATTCGTTAAAAAAACGATCTCAGAACTTAACAAAACTTTATCCCTGCCGCAATCATATAATTGATATCTAAGTATCTTACTTAAATTCAGAAGCATCGCAGACGATTCTTCCGGCGCTGATATTGCTAGAGAAGCTGATTTCTTTAATATTCGGGATAAGAAAGATGGGCTTACTTTTTCTTTCATTCTTTCTAATTGAGAGCGTAAATCATCAGTTTCCAACTGATTAATACGCTGAATATTCATTAGCCAACTTTTAAATAGTACACTCATTGAAATACCCACTATATAAATTCCAGATATCAAGAACGAACGAACCAACTCGATAATGAGATTTATCTCCGAATAAGAAGTGAGCGAGGAATCAAATATAGTATTCTTAGGTTTGAAAATAAAGTATTCAAAACCCAGATTAGTTACAATAGAGAAGGTTATTAATATTAACAATGTGACTGTGTATTGCAAATACTTACTCTTTAATAATAATTTCGGAACAAGAATATATAAATTGAAATAGATAATAGTCATGTCTAATATTAAAGAAAAAAGAATTATCCAATATATCTTATTTTCGAGAATAGAGTAATTTTTACCGTAAGTAATTAAAGTGCTATTTATCTCAATAATCGCAATAGATAAAATGAGAAAAATATGTCTCCATATTCCGAACCGTTTTTTTGTCAATAAATCAGGCAGAAAACTATATTTTTCTTTATTTGATTTCAATATTATATTCTTTTTATCTAAAAATACTTATCATAATTTAAAATTCAAGTTTATAATAGAGATTACTTATCGAAGAAGAATCTCTATCTTTCTCTATTGCGCCGGTTTTAAAATTATATCTGTGTCCATAAAATTCTTTTGCGCTTGTCGCATTTAAACCTACAATGCCCCATTCATACGATCTTTTTTTATTATTAACGCGATAGCTCAAGGTATAATTTAACAAGAGCATTGCCCCTAATTGTTTGGAGTAGGCTTTTCGTTCATTATATTTGGCTTCTTTATCAGGATCATTCATTGTTGCTTCAACGTCTAAAGGAGAATAACGGTCACCGCCTTGTAACGTTAACCTAAGATTGGCGCTAAGTATTTTATTCTTCCTTTTTCCAAATATCCATTCTTTTCCTCCCGAAGCATTCAATATATAATTCCGGTTAAATTTTGTATTATGCCAAACCCCATCTCCTCCCTTATATCTTGAATCAAACAATGTAGCAGTTATCAAATAATAATAGCCTTTATTAAGATATCTCTCCAAAGTAATATCAATACCTAAATTTGTTCCTTTCCCTTTATTAACCAAAGGTTCTTCAACATAAAACTGATCCCTGTTTAATACTGAGTAAGAACTATCTGTTATTACCGGCACATCATAAAGATACTGAAAATATGGTTCTATCTTTAAATTAGTATTGTCTGATAATTTATGACTATAAGTTAACATCGCATGATGCGCTTTTGTGAAATCTAAATCTTTATTCATTGATTTGCTGCCTGTGCTTTGAGTTTTTACAAAAAAAACATCTATTTTTTCCATTCTACTATGCATACCATATGCAATTGCAAAGTAGGTTCGATCCCCGCTCTTCCACTTCATGGAAATGCGAGGTTCAATAGTCCAATGATTATTTAGGGTTAGAATCTGGCTGTATATACCCTGATTGAATACCACTCTATCGCTTAGTCCAAACGATGCGCTTGTATAGCCCGATATTAATTCAGTATTTCCTTTACCTTGTGAAATTGTTTCGAGTGGATAAGCTTCATGAGGTGCTTTTTGCAAATTCATTCCATAAAACATTTTTGTATAAGTAAATCCTGTTTTATTGGTAAATCTATGACTGAATTTTTTATTTAGAGATGCGTTGAAAATTAAATTGGTAGTATGACTATCAAGATATCCATAAGGAGTTGAGTTCATATTGGCGTCAAATACATCCTGTTTTACATTATATTTCGCATATGTACTTGCCAAAGAGCTTTTAAACATCGTATTATCATTGAAGAAATAGCGATGCGTTAATCCACCTGAAAGCATATATTGCTTTGATTGACCTTTATTTCTATCTGAAAAATATTCCCATTTTTCCTGATCTTTTTCAAATTTTTGCTTATAGCTATCATATAATGCAGTACCCCAAACGGAAAAAGTGCCTGTTTTTTTTGTCGGAAAGTTTAATTTCAAATTCAAATCCTGATAGTTAAAATGATTTGAGGTTGAATCTTTATCCATCTTGTTCATCAAACCAATAAGCGAATACCGATAGTTTATAATATAGGAAGAATTTTGTTTCTTATTAATCGCTCCTTCGGATGCTAAATCTATCCCTAAAGTCCCAATTTGTAAAGTATATTCTCTATTTTGAGTATTCCCATTTCTCATACGCATATCAAAAACTCCTGATACTGCATTGCCATATTCAGCGGGAAAAGCGGCGGAGAAAAAATCAGAATTACCAAGAACCTTATTGCTAAGTGAAGATAGTATACCCCCGCCAAGGGTTTGTATATCGGCAAAGTGATTGGGATTTGGTATTTCAACATCTTCTAATCTCCATTGTAGCAGATGTGGCGCGTTACCGTGAACGGATATTCCATTTGAAGATGGTGCAGATGCGATTCCCGCAAATGAAGAAATTAAACGGGCGGGATCATCCAATCCTCCTGCAAAGCGGCTAGCTTCTTCCACGCTTAACATACGTGCTCCTGTCAGTGCCATTTTATTTATTGGGGCATCTTTTTCATAAGCGCTTATAGTAATTTCACTTAGTTCATGTGAACTTTCCGTCATCGGAATTTCCAAATAGACTTCTTTTGATGTAGTTACAAGGATTTCACGAATAAAAAATGGTTGGTAACCTACACATGTTGCTTGAATAGTATGTCTTCCTACCGGGACATTTTTCAATATAAAATTTCCTTGCTCATCTGTTGTCGTTCCTATCTCAGGTATATCCGATATTCCAATTGAGATGAAAGATAATGGTTTTCCGGACTGAGAATCAACGGTTATGCCACGTATCGTTTGAGTAAATTGATCGTTTGTTACTTGTGCTTTTATATGAGCATAACATAAGAATCCTATTAAAAAGCTAATAACAAAATATTTCATATCTACGACTATTTATAGAATTTGACATTTTGTAAATCTATATTTAGTTTTATTAGCATTCAAAAAAAGTAGACAAAGACATGTTTTTGATAGACGGATGGTGCTGAAATGATAATAGAATATAAGATTGGCAATGATTTATTATAGTATTAAAAGGTAAAAAGCGGTTAATCCAAATAAATTATAATCATTGTCATAGATTTAATTCGTACTATGAAAATGAAATATAGAAGACAATAGTTTGCACGTTTCTAAATCATTGTTTATTGTTCAGATTCCATTTTTTTTATATATACTCTAAAACAGATAAATTATATTTTTTTATTATTATATTTTTTAATAATACCTTTAAAATATGTTTATAATTATATATTTATATTAATGGATTCTATTTTTAATTACCTTTGTTTTTTATCTTTTATAAAGTAACTAAAACAAAGATTTCCATGAAATTTTTAATTATTGTATTCTTTTCTTTTTTTATTTCTTTGTTTGCTTATACTCAGGATAGTTTAGTTATTATTTCTAAAATTATAAATCCTGATATTCCTTGTAGAAAAGATAGTACAAATAAAAAAATTACCCTACAGTATAAACAAAATAACTCTTATATAGATATTAATACTTTTAAATCTAATAAATGTATAAATTATTATATTATTCCTAAAGTTAATGGTGAATATAAATTTATTGTTACAACTAAGAGCTATGAAACCGAATTATCTACTTTCGAAATAACTGAAAAAACCTCTGATTCTTTAGAAATCAATGAAATATTTCTTTTTAATAAAGCACCCATATATTCTAAAGAAAAGGAAATACATGAAGTTACTATAACAGGAGAACGCAAAAGTTTAGTGAAATTTGAGGCAAATAAAACCATTTATATGGTAAAAGATAATGATTTATTATCCGGAGGAAGCATAGAAGATGCTGTTAAAAAACTGCCTGGTGTGATTAAAGGTTTTGGTGGAGAGTTAACTGTCAACGGTAAATCTATGGCTATCTATATTGATAATTCCCCTTCAGGTTTGACAGGTTCTGACTTGGAAAATCTTTTACAAAGTATCCCAGCAAGTTCTATTGAAAAAATTGAAATTATAAATAATCCCGGAGCTTCTTATGATGCAAATACGGGAGGAGGAATTATTAATATTATTACCAACGGAAATGCTTT
This sequence comes from Apibacter adventoris, assembly GCF_002964965.1. Taxonomy (NCBI): domain Bacteria; kingdom Pseudomonadati; phylum Bacteroidota; class Flavobacteriia; order Flavobacteriales; family Weeksellaceae; genus Apibacter; species Apibacter adventoris. The sequence goes on along the minus strand of NZ_PSZN01000024.1, from coordinate 8,482 downwards.
GAGAGGTATTAATGGAGCTGCTACTTTAAATTATCGTTTTAACCGAAATAATAAAATATCTCCTTCTATTAATATAAATTCTCGACTTAATAATATAAGTGTACAATTGAATAGCGGATTTAATTATAGGGAATGGAACAAAACAAATAATTATGAAAGAGAATTCACTTATTTTTTTCCGCATATTTTTTTCTATCAAAAAGGAAAAGATGAAGGATATAATCGTTATTATTATTTTCGACCTTCAGCTAATATAAAATTAGGAAATAAAAGTAATTTACTTATTAATTATAATTATAGTTATACATATAATGATCTTTTTAACACTACTAATTCTGAAAGCCTTAATTCTATTAAATCTATAGATTTATCTTCTACTAACAAATCCACAAACAAAAACTCTAATCACGAAATAATAACTCAATATAAAACTCAATTAGACAGTCTAGGAACAAAATTTGATGTTACAACCTATTTTTCTCATTATGATAAAATATCTAGTAATAAAAATGCTCAAAATAATTCAGGTATCAATTCTTACTCTATCAATAAAATTGATTTGAATTATAATAATTTTTATGCAAAATCAAACTTTGAAATTCCAATAAAAAAAATAGACTTAAGTGTAAATTTAGGTGGAAAATATTCTATCACTCATTCATCAAGTTCAGGAAAATATAATTTAATGAACAAGTCTTCTTCTATATTTGAATATCCGGAGTATATTTCTAATCTTACTTTTGATTATGATGATTATCAATATGCTTTTTACACAGAGGTAAATAAAAACTTTAAAAAATTAAATATTACTGCTGGTTTACGTTATGAAAATTTGAAATATAAAAGTCATATAAAGGAATATGTTCGAGAAATTAATAATCGATTAGACAAAATGTATCCTTCTATAAGCTTTTTATATAAAATAACTCCTATACTTAATTTTACTACATCATATAGAAAAAGTATATCACTCCCTCCCTACACTAATTTAGATCCTAACATAAATGGATATTATGATGAATTCAATACAACTACAGGAAATCCTTATTTAAAACCGGATTTTTACAATAATTATGAGATAACTTTCAGTGCTTTTAATTATTTACGTTTAGGTTTTCAATACACATATTCTAATCAGGTAAACCTACTTTCTTTTGAAACTAAAGATAATTCTCTTAAAGTAAACCAGACAACTCAAACATTTAACGGATTAAAAAATTATAACATTTCTTTAGGAATACCAATTCCTTTTGATCTAATTAGAAAAGGTAAAAAATTTTTTAAAGAGCCCTTAAATGTTGATAAAATGAGTTTTCTGTATTTTTTTAATATGTATAATTATTTTAAACTTGATGACTATCCTTATATAAATAAGGTAAAACCTATATGGATTTTTAGTTTTTATACACAAATCTTTCTTCCTATGGATTTAAAATTCTCTGGATTTTATTTGTTCAGTACTAATAAAGGAAATTATAAAATATATACTGCAAATAGACCTTTTAACTATTCAAATTTTGAATTATCAAAATCTTTTTATAACAAAACTTTTAAAGCATCATTCGGGGTAGAAAATTTGTTTAATAACAGTAAAATTGCAGCTGGTATTATAAGTCATAACCTAAATACTAATTCTTATCAAAAAGATGATAATCAAATATTTTATTTAAAATTATCTTATAACTTCGGAAAGTTAAAAAATCTTAAAAAAGAAAATACAATTATAGATAATGATAAACAAAAAAATAGTTTTAACATACCTTATAAATAATTATTCCTATTTAGCATGTTTTATCATCTCAATATGCTTAATTCCATCTTCTAAATAAACTTCACCTTCTGTTACAAAATTAAATTTTTTATAAAAAGGAATAGCATAATATTGTGCTCCTATTCTTATGTTTTGTTTTCCATAAAGTTCATATATGGTTTCTATTGACTTTTCCATTAATAATTTACCTATTCCTGATGAACGTACTTTTTTATGGGTAATTACCCTACCTATAGAGGCTTCTTTAAAGGTGATTCCTACATCAAAAATACGAGAATAAGCTACCAGTTTACCATCTAAATACACAAGAATATGTGTTGCTTTAAAATCTTTATTATCTAAGTCCTGATAAGGGCAATTTTGTTCAACAATAAAAATTTCATTTCGCAATTGCATTATTTCATACAATTCATACAAAGTTAATTCATTAAACTTCTTTACTACACTTTTAAAATTATTCGTTTGCATTTTTCATAAATTCCTCAACTTTTATAACCATTTCTTTTGATCCACAAATAAAAGGTGACCTTTGGTGTAATTCTATAGGATTCAGATCTAAAATACGAGTAAAACCATCACTAGCAGAACCACCTGCTTGTTCAGCTAGAAAGGCCATAGGATTACATTCGTAAAGCAAACGTAGTTTGCCTTTTGGCGCATGGGAATAAGACGGATATAAATAAATTCCTCCTTTTAACATATTCCTATGAAAATCAGCTACTAATGAACCAATATATCGAGAGGTATAGGGTCTTTCTCCTTCTTCTTCTTGACAATATTTTATGTATTTTTTTATTCCTAAAGGAAATTTTATATAATTTCCTTCATTTATGGAATATATATTCCCTTTTTCAGGGATTTTAATATCTGGATGTGAAAGATAATAAACACCTAAAGCCGGGTCTAAAGTAAATCCATTTACTCCGTATCCTGTTGTATATACTATCATAGTAGAAGAACCATAAACTACATACCCTGCTGCCACTTGTTTATTTCCTGGTTGTAAAAAATCTTTAAGTTCTACGGGCGTTCCTTCAGAAGTAACTCTCCTATATATAGAAAAAATAGTTCCTACATTTACATTTACATCTATATTTGAAGAACCATCTAAGGGGTCTATTAAAACAACATATTTACTTTCATTAGCATTTTTTCCTGCTTTTACTTCAATAAAATCCTTATTTTCTTCTGAAGCTATTCCACATACTACTTCCCTGTTATTTAACGCCGCTATAAAAACTTCATTTGCAAAAACATCTAATTTTTGCTGTTCTTCTCCTTGTACATTTTTGTTTCCCATAGCTCCGATAATATCTACCAAACCTGCCTTATTAACTTCTTGATTAACAACTTTAGATGCCAATTTAATCGCACTTAAAAGTCTCGATAATTCTCCTGAAGAATATTGAAATTCAGATTGTTTTTCTATGATAAATTCTCCTAGTGTTTGCGGATTTATTATTTTCATTTTAAACCTATATTTGTGGTTATCTTCAATCCAAATATATTCATTTTTAGCTTTACTTTATAACTATATTTATATTTATCATATCTTTGTTTAATTAAAATTATATAAAAATATAATTTATATTTCTGTAAAACAATATGATAACTATTAATAAAGCAGCACCGAATGAAATAACACATTGCTATAAGTTGATACAAAAATTGGCTGTTTATGAAGGAGAAGATAGTAACTCTATTATAAGTTTAAAAGAATTTATTAACCTTACTTCTACTACATCTCCTATTTTTCATATTTTAACAGCAAAAAAAAATAATATTATAGCAGGAATTGCAATTTATTATTATAGGTATTCTACTTGGAAAGGCAAACATATTCATTTGGAAGATTTATTTGTAGATGAAAGTTACCGTAATGAAGGAATAGGTAAATTATTAATGGAAAAGTTAATTTCTATAGCTAAAACTGAACAATTAAAAAGAATAGAGTGGGAGGTACATAGTATAAATATTGAAGCTAAAAATTTTTATAAAAAAATGGGTGCTGAAATTAGTGAAATCTGGCAAATTAGTCGTTTAGAATTATAATAACATTTAATGTCCTTATGAATGTTTATAAATTTGGTGGGGCTTCTGTTAAAGATGCTGATAGTATTAAAAACGTTGTAAATGTTTTACGTACTTCTGGTTATAATAATACAGTTATTGTTGTTTCAGCTATGGGTAATACCACTAATGAATTAGAAGAAATTGTAAATTCTTATTTTGTCAACAATAATTATTCGGATTGTATTGAAAAAATAAGGAAAAATCATTTTGAAATACTTTCGCAACTATTTGATTATAAGGAAAATATTTTTACTATTATCAATAAATATTTCTCTGATCTATATACATTTCTGAAGAAAAATAAGTCTCAAAATTATAATTTTATTTATGATCAAATTGTAAGTTTTGGTGAACTTATTTCCAGTCAAATTGTAAGCAATTATCTTAATAAATCCGAAATAATAAATACTTGGATTGATATCAGAGACTATATAAAAACTGACAATACTTATAGAGAAGGAAAAGTAATTTGGAAATTAACTGAAAAAAATTTTGAAAATTTTGATACTTCTAAAGTATATGTTACTCAAGGTTTTTTAGCTGCAGATGACAATTACTTTAGTGTAACACTAGGACGTGAAGGATCAGATTATTCAGCTGCAATTATTGCTTATTGCTTACAAGCTGAAAATATGATTATATGGAAAGATGTACCTGGAGTAATGAATGCAGATCCAAAATATTTTAAAGAAGCTCAATTGTTAAAATTTATTTCTTATGAAGAAACTATAGAATTATCTTTTTACGGAGCTTCTGTTATACACCCAAAAACCATACAACCATTACAACAAAAAGAAATACCACTAAATGTTAGGTCTTTTATATATCCAGAAAAAAAAGGAACCATTATTAAAAAAGGGGCAACTATTGATCCTTTAATTCCTTGCTTTATATTAAAAAAAGATATACATCTTTTAACAATATCATCACGTGATTTTTCATTTATGCAAGAAAAAAATTTAAGTTATATTTTTAATAAATTATCTGTTCTAAACATTAAAGTTACTATGTTAAATATAGCAGCTGTTTCAATATCTTTATGTGTTGAAGATAAGTATAATAATTTAAGTAAATTAATAGAAGAATTAGAAATATTTTTTAAATTAAATATTATTAAAAATGTATCTTTATATACTATTCGACATTCTAATGCTGAAATACAGCATAAACTTAAAAGCAATAAAAATGTTTTGTTAGAACAATTAGTAAAAGATACCTATCAAGTAGTTATAAATGATTCGTTATGAGCTTAATTTCTTTAAACGATATACAAGATGTTTTAAAACTAAAAAAATTTGGATTTTTAGGGAAATGTATTTCATGGATTATATTAAAAACTTTTCGACTCAATCGGGTAAACGAAGAATATGATAAAACTAAAAATTTACCTACAAAAGAATTTTTATCCACAATTTTAAAAAATTTTAAAGTATCTTATCATATACATGAAGAAGACCTAAAAAGAATACCGGAGAAAGGTCCATTTATTATTGTATCTAATCATCCTTTAGGTGCCTTAGATGGTATTATCTTAATGAAAATACTATCGGAAATACGCCCTGATTTTAAAATGATGGCCAACTTTTTATTAAAAAAAATTAATCCCTTAAAAAATATAGTTATACCCGTAAATCCTTTTGAAACAAGAAAAGAAAGTTTTGATAGTAAAAACGGAATTGTAGAAGCTTTCCGTTTTTTAAAAGAAGGACACTGTTTAGCTATTTTCCCGGCAGGAGAAGTATCTCATTATAATTCTAAAACAAAAGAATATCAAGATAGAGAATGGACAGAAAGCGGTCTTAAATTTATACAAAAAGCAAAGGTACCGGTAATTCCTATGTATTTTCACGCTAAAAACAGTAAACTTTTTTATAAAGCTTATGATATACATCCTGACCTGCAAACGGCTTTACTTCCATCTGAAATGGTAAGGAAAAGGAAACAACCTATACAAATAAGAATTGGAAAGCCTATATCTATAAAACAGCAACAAGAATATTCTGATATAAAAGATTATGGTAATTTTTTAAGGAATAAGGTTTATATGCTTAAATCCTTTTATACCATGACAAAAAATCCTTTTAAAAATGTAAAATTTCTTTCTGTTTCCGCTATGACCAAATCAGCAAATTCTGATGAAGTAAAACCTATTATAGAAGAAACTCCTAAAAACAATATAAAAAAAGAAATAGAACTTCTAAGAGAATTTGATTGTCAATTATTTACTAATTACCAATATGAAATATTTTTTAGCAAAGCAGAAAAAATTCCCAATATTTTAAGAGAAATTGGAAGATTAAGGGAACTAACATTTCGAGAAGTAGGAGAGGGCACAAATGAGCCTTTTGATTTAGATGAATTTGATCAGTTTTATCATCATTTATTTTTATGGGATAGTGAAAATGAACTTATTGTAGGAGCTTATAGGATGGGAATGGGTAAAAGTATCTATACAAAATACGGAATCAATGGCTTTTACACGGCTTCTTTATTTGAATTTGATACAGAACTCTATCCGTTTTTTAAAAGAGTTATTGAAATGGGAAGGGCATTTATTATTTCAGAATTTCAACAAAAGCCTTTACCTTTATTTTTATTATGGAGAGGAATTGTTCATGTATGTTTAAGACATTCTGATTACAAATATTTAATTGGAGGTGTAAGTATAAGCAATCAATTTTCAAATTTCTCTAAATCTATAATGGTTGAATTTATGCGTTCTCATTATTTTGATGCATATGTAGCTCAATATGTACACCCTAAAAATGAATTTAAAGTAAAATTAAAAGAAAACGAAAAAGATCTATTTTTTGATGCTGCAGAAGATGATTTAAATAAGTTTGATAAATTAATTGATGAATTAGAACCTGCTTTACGATTGCCTGTTTTAATAAAAAAATACTTTAAACAAAATGCTAGAGTAATAGCATTTAACGTAGATCCTAAATTTAACGATGCTATTGATGGTTTAATGTATATTAGAATTAGCGATTTACCAGAAAGTACAATAAAACCGGTTCTCGAAGAGTTACAAAATGAAGTGACAAAAAAATGTAATAATAATCATAAATAATCATAATTTAATCGCTAATTTCAAAATCATTTTAAAAAAAATTTAATTAATGAAAAGAAAATTAGTAATAGGTGATATTCATGGTGGACTTAAAGGTTTAAAACAAGTATTAAAAAAGGCTGAAATAACTGAAAATGATCTTCTTATTTTCTTGGGAGATTATGTAGATGGATGGAGTGATACTCCTAACACCTTAGATTTTCTAATTGAATTGAAAAAAAAATTTAATTGTATTTTCATAAAAGGAAATCATGATGTTCTTTTACTAAATTGGTTAAAATCCAATACTCCTAATCCTAAATGGTTAAAACATGGTGGAGCTATTACAATTAAAAATTATGCGAATATCTCTGATAAAACAAAAAAAAAACATATTAAATTTTTAGAAAATCTATTAACTTACTACCTCGATGACAAAAAACGGTTATTCTTACATGCAGGTTTTACACACGTAAGAGGTATTGAAAATGAAACTCATGAAGATATGTTTTATTGGGATAGAACACTTTGGGAAACTGCAACAGCTATGGACACAAACTTATGTATAAATTCACCTTTATATCCAAAAAGATTAAAAATTTATAAAGAAATTTATATAGGTCATACTCCTACAATACATATAAATTCACCTTTTCCTACGAAAAAAGCTTGCGTATGGAATTTAGATACAGGAGCTGCTTTTACTGGTAAAATATCTGTATTAGATATTGATACAAAAGAGTTTTGGCAAAGCGATGTACTTACATCTTTATATTCTAATGAAAAAGGAAGAAACATATAAATACTAATTATAGATAATTTATATTTTTTTATATTAACATTTTTTTTACTTTTGCCGTCCAAACTAAATTAAACTATGTATAAATTTCATACCTGTCATCAAAAACCGGAACGATCATTTTTTTGGAAAAGAAAACAATTTCCTTTGTGTGCACGATGCACAGGAATTTATATAGCTTTTGTTCCCTTCTCATTTTTTTGATATAAATGTTTGGTATTCTATTTTATTGCTTTTACCTGCATATTTTGATGGATCAACACAATTATTTTTTAAAAGATAAAGTAATAACATATTAAGAGTAATTACTGGTTTTTATGTGGTATAGGATTAGCTTCTCTAGCTTCTTGTTTAGGTAAATTTATTGGGAATTTTATTTTAGAATATATATTAAATAAATAATAATCATTAAAATTTATAAATTATGTCAACAGAAAATCAATCTGAAAATTTTAATCAACAAGATCCTTCTAATGAAGAAGATTTAAGCACTTTACTTAAAGTTGCATGTGTCTTATTTCCTTTAGTAGGTATAATTTTATTCTTTGTAGAAAAGAATAAAAATCCTAAAAAATCTAAATCTGCATGTTATTTTGCTATAGGAGGATTTTTATTAAATCTCATTCTTTATATTATTAGAATATATATTAATAAATAATAATTTTAATTATAAAAAAAAACCATCTATAATAATAGATGGTTTTTTTTTATAATTATTTTATTGATTATTAGTATATTAAATAAAAATTAAGTCATAATATATTGATTTATAGTTAATTAATATGTT
>NZ_PSZN01000023.1:0-277950 GCF_002964965.1 Apibacter adventoris | reverse complement strand
GAGAACTACACCGTAGAATCCGAAAGTGTAAGCGTACAAGGCACCAAGAACCCCTTTCAGCAATATGCAGAAGAAGCCTCAGCCAAGACCTACAACAAAGTACCCCTTTCCTTATACAACCAAAGTTTGATGGAAAGTGGCAGGATGGAGCTTACCTCTGCAGTAAAAAGACAGAAACAAAGCCGTCAAAACGTATTTTATTTAGAAGCCAAGACCCATAATCCAAACATACGTTTAGGCGATATTGTGAAGCTCAAAGCTTGGATGCCGGGACATGAGATCTTCAAGAACGGAGAAGTTCCCTTAGAGAGCTACCGCATTATAGAGATTACCCATAACTACGAAGGCATGGAAGGCTATCATAACTTTATAGTAGGGGTACCCAAAGAGATAGAGACCCCTCCTTATATGGAAGAAGACGCCATCCCCCAATGTGAAGAACAGTCGGCTACGGTTATGGATAACAACGATCCGGAAGGGATGTCAAGAATACGAGTGCAGTTTCTATGGCAGAAGCCCTTTAACGGAATGACCCCATGGATACGCTCCATCACGCCCTATGCAGGAGCCGGCAAAGGGATGCATGTAGTACCGGAAATAGGAGAAGAAGTGATTGTGAGTTTTGAGAATGGGAATGCAGAGAAGCCTGTTTCTTTGGGAGCGATGTTCAACGGAAAAGGAAAATCAGGTCATGGAGGTAAGGGAAACTATATGAAGGGCTTACAGACCGCAGCAGGAAATAAGCTACAGTTTAACGATAAAGAAGGAAGTGCTTTACTTACAGATAATGGAGGAGCAAATATGAAGTTTGATGGAACAGGAAATGCTACAACGAATGCGAATAAAATACATGCAGTTAATGCCGGAACAAATGCAAATACATCCGTAGGAGAAGATGCCAGTACCCTGAAAATGGATAAAGATGGTAATATTACTTTAGAAGGCAACACTAATATAACCTTGAAAGTAGGAGGAAATACCATTGTAATAGACCAGAATGGATTGACATTTACTAATAAAGATGGAAATACGGTAGCTATAACTCCGGAAGGTATAACCAATACGGCTAAAATAGGAGAAATGAAATCTACAGCAGAAACAGGAATTGTTTCCATAGAAAGTAAGTCGGACACAGCTACTTTTAAAGGTTCTACAGATACAAATATAGGTGGAGGTAGTATAACATATGTAACAGGAGGAGAGGTAGAAATTAATCAATCTTAAAGGTTAAATAAATATGTATTACATCAATATCCCACCTTTAGGTGAAAAATATAGGTATAAAGTTACCACTGCAAATCGTACTTTGATTGGAAATAAGAACATGGAATTTGTTCAGGATAAAGAAATTGAATTATCCTTATTGAAAATAGAAAACCAACAATTGAAGTTTAGGTATAGACTCATTAATCATAAAATGGAAAATTCTGCCCTTATTCATCAGTGGGCAGATGATATAGAAGTTATATATCAAGAACTTATTTTACTAACAAATGTAGATGGTGTTCTTATGGATATTGAAAATTTTAGAGAAATAAATACCCGATGGATAAAATTGAAAGGTTCTTTGAAAAAAAAATATCCACTCGGTGTTGATTTTATGATAGAAGAGACAACCAGATTATTAAAAGATAAGAATAGATTTATGGAAACCTTTATAGGATATAGTTTTTGGAGAGCTTTTTTTCAAGGATGGTTTAAGGAATATGAAAAAGAAGAAAAAAAAGAATTAGTCTTAAAAAAATATTTTGGAACAATAGATCTCCCCTTAATTCTTAATTCTAGAATTGAGAGTAGGCAAGGCAAATATGATATAACTTTTTGTGAGAACACAGCAGAGTTAAATAAGAAAAAATTTAATCGGAAAGCATTTGCACGAATGTTAAAGGATTTGACGGATATTTATAATATAGACGCTTCATTATCAGTAGATATGGAAGAAAAATATCATTTCAGTGAAAAAGGAGTTTTGCAAAAAGCAGATATTTTTTTAGAAACCTATGTAAATCAATGGTATTCTGTGTCTAATGCTCATCAAATACAAATAATAGAAGAGAATACCAGGGAAAGAAAAGAAAAAGATACTGAAAAGTTAGTAAGCAGGCCCAGTATATTTTTAGATAATCCGGAGAAAAAAAACTCCAAAGGTTTTTTTATAAAAGAAAGTTCAAATAAAAAGTAAAAATGACTATAGAAGAAATAAAAACCGGAGCAGATTTACGGCAATATACACTAGAGTTATTAGCAAAAAAAGATCAGGAAGTAGCAAATGGGAAATATACTTACCCTCCTTTGTTAGATTATCTGTTGTCTTTATGGACAGTTGCAGGGCAGTATAAAGAAAATGAGCTTTTAACTTTTCGGTTAATTGCAAAAATAGTAGAACAAGCCTTTACTGCACCTAAAAAACAGGTAAATTGGGAAGAATTGGAAAAAGAACCGTTTATACCCCCTTATAAAAGCACCGTTAATACTCCGGAATATTTTGAGGAAATAAAAAAATATAAGGCTTTTGAAAAGAAACTGCGAAACCATGTAATAAGTTTGAAGATGCTGTTGACCTACGGAGCTGAAAAACTGGGAGTGAAATCTTACGACAATATTTTTACAGGCAACCGATATTTTTGGGAGAATACAACTACAGAAAAATTTTTAGAAAGAGGCACAGTTCATTTGAAAGACGAAATAGACTGGACAGATTACGAAGAAAAATATCCTGTGACTTGGTCTGTACTTAGAGGTATTTTAAATGGAGGAAGATTTGAAGAGTAAAAAACAAAAACTATGTCTAAAAAAAAATATATACCGGATAATAGCTGGCTTACTTGTGATAAGGGAGCCAATCCTATAAAAATAAAAGTAACTCACAACAATAACAGTTATATATATGGTGAAAAGCTGGTAAGCGAAATGGATATGGTCCCCGGAGAGAATGTAGATTCCTTTGGCAGCTGTTCTTTATGCGGGTCTTGTGCTTTTGATCCTGTGTATTGGGATAAATGTAACCAGGGAGTAAAAGTAAACAGTTACAAACTGGTTTTTGAAGATGCAAACCTGCTTTGCAAAAAAGGAGTTTTGCAAAAAGCGGATATTTTTTTAGAAACCTATGTAAATCAATGGTATTCTGTGTCAAATGCTCATCAAATACAAATAATAGAAGAGAATACCAGGGAAAGAAAAGAGAAAGATACTCAGCGATTAGCAGCTAAGCCCAATATATTTTTAGATAGTCTGTGGAAAGAAAACTCCAAAGGTTTTTTTATAAAAGAAAGTTTAAATAAAAAATAAAAATGAATATAGAAGAAATAAAAACCGGAGCAGATTTACGGCAATATACACTAGAGTTATTAGCAAAAAAAGATCAGAAAATAGCAACCGGAGAATATACTTATCCTACTTTGTTAGATTATTTATTGTCTTTATGGACAGTTGCAGAGCAATATAAAGAAAATGAGCTTTTAACTTTCCAGTTGATTGCAAAAATATTGGAACAAGCTTTCATTGCTCCTAAAAAGCAGTTGGATTGGAAAGAATTGGAAAAAGAACCATATGTATTGCCCTATGATAGTAAACCTAATACTCCGGAATTTCATAATGAAGTAAAAAAATATCCTTATTTTGAAAAGTCTATTAGGAACCATGTAATAAGTTTGAAGATGTTGTTGACCTACGGAGCTGAAAAGCTGGAAGTGAAACCTTACGACAATATTTTTACCGGCAATCAATATTTTTGGGAAAATACAAACACAGAAAAATTTTTAGAAAGAGGGTCTTATTATTTAGATGGTGAAGACGATTGGTTAGATGAAGACGATAAACTTCCGATAACATGGTTTACCTTATGTAGTATTTTGAATTATGGAAGATTTGAAGAGTAAAAAACAAAAACTATGTCTAAAAAAAAATATATACCGGATAATAGCTGGCTTATTTGTGATAAGGGAGCCAATCCTATAAAAATAAAAGTAACACACAACAATAACAGTTATATATATGGTGAAAAGCTGGTAAGTGAAATGGATATGATCCCCGGAGAGAATATAGATTCCTTCGGGAGCTGTTCTTTATGTGGGTCTTGTGTTTTTGATCCGGTGTATTGGGATAAATGTAATCAGGGGGTAAAGGTAAACAGCTACAAGCTGGTTTTTGAAGATGCAAACCTTCTTTGCAAAAAAGGAGGCAAAATAAGAGTAGATTTTACAGTACCTTCACAGGTTTCAGGAGCATCTATCGGATTGGGAGTAGGCATAGGACTAGGTCTAAATGGATTTAATGCTGTAGCACCAAATTTAAAAGGAGTAGATGCCCTTATGCCTGTTAACCAATTACGTTGGAGTCAGAATACAGTAAGTCCTTTTTTTAGAGATGGAAGGTCACTTTCAGTAACCCGTGATATTATAATGAAAAATGGTTCTGCATATGGGCAAATCCCACCATTAGAGGTTGTTAAAATGTCAGATGGGGGATTTACAACCTTAGATCATAGAAGAGGAGTTGCCTCATTAGAGGCAGGAGCAAAAGTGGTCCCGGTAAAAATAATAGAAGGAAAAACACCTCTTCCACCTGATGAAGTAGAAAGATTTGAAATAAAACCTAAAGCAGCTAAAAAATTAGGAGTTGATGTTACGTATAAGCCAACTACCTATGAAGATGCTATTCGAGTTAGAAGTGCCAACCAAGGAGCAAGTTTTCCATTAGAAGGTTCTACTTCCCCACCTAGAATAACTGGAGAAGGAATAGGTTCAGTACCTAAAGCTAACAGTTTCATTCAAAATACCCGTAATAGTCTTGCCAATACTAACATGGTGAAAAGCATAAATAGTAGTTCCACAACGTTGAAAATAAATTCTTACTTAGCGGAAAATTCAGGAACAATATCTAAAGTGGGGAAGGTTGCTGGGAGAGGAGCCATTGTAGTGGGGGTTGCCTTGGAAAGTTATAATGTTTATACTACCTATCAACAGGAAGGAGAATTTGGAACTGAAACGAAAAAAGCTACAGGAGGAGCGGTAGGAAGTCTGGCAGGAGCTTGGGCAGGAGCGGAAGCGGGAGCAGCCGCAGGTGCTTTTATTGGCTCAGTTGTTCCCGGTGCTGGAACATTAGCAGGAGGGATTGTAGGAGGTATAATAGGTGGAGCTGTTGGTGGTATAGCAGGAAGCAGTGTAGGAAAATGGATTGGTGGCTGGTTTTAAATAAAAAAAATTATGGGAATATTTGCTCAGTTTTTTAGTTCAGAGTCTAATGAAAATAAAAAGATCAGGACTCAGTTTAAAAATGAAAAATATTTTAAAAAAGAAATTGAACGTTGTAATCAATGGATAGATGATGATAAAGAAGATTTTGAAAATTATATTAAAAAACATGGCAAATTAATGGATACTCATTATTTAAGTGCTTGTAAAATTAGATTACAAAAAATTGAAAATATGTATTCATTAGGAGAATCTCCAGCAAAACTTAAAGATATTTATAAGGAAGTTTTAAATTATTTTTTAAAAGGATATTCAGAAAATTATAAAAATAATTCTTTGGCCTTAGAAATAATTTCATTTTATAAATTATTAAAATTTCAACAAAATGAATTAAATGAAATTATTAACTTTATTAATAAGTGGGAAAGTAATTCTAAAATAGAAGATATATATAAACCTGCATCGTTAATATACTTTATTTTAGAAATGAAAATAATTAAAAGAAGTTCATATAAACCATATGAAACATTATATGAAATTGTAGAACAACCCGCACGCGAAGCTGAAATTTCAATAGAAAAATATTTAGATAACTGGTATGGTATGCACAAAGAAGAGCCTTGGTATAACACACATCTTAAAGATTGGGGCTACAGTGGCTACTGGGCTTGGGAAGTGGCAGCAGTAGTAGAAGTAAAGGGTCTGAATGATTCAAAATTTAAAGATAATCCATATTATCCTTATGATATGGTTCACTGGAAAGAGGAAAATTAAATTTAAAATGAAAATTACAATTTATAATGCTCAGACTGGATTAAAAAAAGACTGGGAAGAAGAAGATTCTTGGAAAAATGTTAAACAGATTTTTAATGAAATTCCGAATATATCCGGGTGTTTTTTGCTTATACATAAAAATCAGTTGGGCGTAAAACTTCAGGTAATCAACGAAGACTATTTTAAAAGTATTTTGATATATCGGGAAGAAAAAAAATCCGTAATAATTAACAAAGAAGAAGGACAAAATGTCTTGAAGTTATTACTAGACGATGAATTAGAATTTGTTCGATTATTTGATTTCCCAGAGGAGTATTTTAATAATAATGCTTCTGCAAAATCAAAAGTAAATGATTCTATAAAAAAAACAGATATTTCTCCAAACTCTGAATCGCAGACTTTAATATTTAAAACCTATAAAGGGAAAAAATATACAGAACAAGAATGGGAGAAGTTCGAGCAAGAACAATTTGAACACTATGCACGAAAAAACAATATATTGCTAGAAGATGAAAAAACTAAAAAAGGGAGTAGATTTTTTTTAGATGAAAAAGAAGGTGATTTTTAATACATCAATGAATAATATAGATCCATATCCTTATCAAAACCTATCCTTATCAGACATGGAAGAAGAGATCTGGAAGGAAGTTTTTGGATATGAAGGCTATTTATCAGTATCCAATAAAGGTAGAGTAAAATCATTAGCCCGCTCTTATACAAACGGTAGAGGGATTAGTTTTAAGGAAGAAAGAATCTTAAAACAAAAAATAGGAAAAGACGGATTGACTTTTGTTATTAGTGTAGATGGAATACGCTACAATCATATAACCGCAAGAATAGTTTATTCCACTTTTATTAAGTCTTTGCCCGACTTTAAAAAGAAACAATTATTTATACTCCACAAGGATAATGATAATTTAAATAATAATGTGGACAACTTGTTTTTAGCCAATCGCTCACAGGTTATGAAACATTATTTTAAATCAGGAATAATAACGCCTAATTTTTATACGCATAGCGAAGAAGCAAAAAAAAAATTTCGGACTTCCCGGTACAAACCTGTATCACAATATACCCTTGAAGGAAAATATCTGAGAACCTATAAAAATATAAAAGAAGCAGCCGTTCATTTGGGAATATCTCCTTCCTCTATATCAGTTGCTCTTCAGGGGAAAACAGGCTATGCAAAAGGGTATTTGTGGAGAGAAGCTAAAGAAGAATCATCAGATATTTCCCCGTTTATCATGCCTTCTTTAGGTACAGTTATTTCTAAATATGATAAGTCCGGAAAACATATATCCGATTTTGAAAGTATCCGTCAGGCAGAAAGAATTACCGGAGTGAACCGTAACTGTATTCGTAAATGTCTTTTGGGGAAAAGACTTACAGCCGGTGGATACATCTGGAAAGAAGCAGATAAAAAAACTACTGAACAGTAAGATGATTTTTTATTAAGTGTGTATAATTACTGCATATTTTCTTATAAAAAGGAAGATTATTGCAATCCTTCTTTTTTCTGAGTTATATATAATTCCCTTAAACCTTTAATGGTATGTAAACGATCATATATTTTGATTTTAGAAGTTAATGGAGCAAAAATATGTCCGGTTCCGCCTGTTGCAATTACATATGTTTCTTCTTTTAATTCTTTGTTAATTCGATCTATGAGTCCTTCAACCATACTTAAAAATCCGAATACCACACCGCTTTGCATACATTCCTCTGTATCCTTTCCTAAAGTTTGCTTGGGTGTACGCATTTCAATATCCGATAATTGGGCAGTTGAACCAATTAATGATTTTAAAGAAGTAATTACACCCGGAGCAATAACTACACCTTTTATTTCTCCGTTTTTATCTACACAAGTAAGAGTTAAAGCCGTTCCAAAATCCACAACAATTTTGGTTCCTTCATATTTTTTAAAAGCGTAATAAGCATTGGCATATAAATCAGTTCCCATTTGAGGAGACATAAAAGTAAGTTCAGTAGGAGTATTTTTACTTACCAACGTGGTTTTTATGTTATGTAGCCTTTGAAGGGATTTTCTTACAGGATAAGTTAGATGGGGAACCACAGACCCTACGGCAATATCTTTTATTCTATTTATGTCAATATCATAGTTTTTAAATGCTATTTTAAATTGAGAGTAGAGTTCATCTTCAGTTTTATAAGGTTTGGTATTCATTACCCATGAATTTACACATTCTTCACCTTCAAAAACTCCGAATCGAATGTTACTATTTCCAATATTTACAACTAAAAGCATATTTTATTTTTTAGGATATATATTATTTTGATAATTTGCATCACCTAATCTTTGAGTGGCATCAATCATCATAGATTTAATTTTATCCATTGAAAAAGGAAGATTAAAAGTATATTCTTTTTGAGTCCATTTCCAATAAGGAAGAAGTTTCATTGGAATCGAAAATTCTTGTTTTTTCGTATTGTGCATCATGTTCAAGGGTATTGTATAAATCTCTTGAGTTCCATCTGTATAAGAAACATATAGATCTACCGGCATTGGGAAATCTCCCAGATTTTCTAGTGTGATTTGTGTAGAATTTTCTTCGTAGGGGGTAACAGCTTTAATTGAATAGTCAATTTGACGAGTAGTAGTAGTCATATAATTCCAGTACCATTTAAGATCCATTTGAGATACTTTTTGAGCTATATGAATAAAGTCTCGATCTGTAGGATGTTTAAATTTCCAGGTTTCAAAATATTCTTTCATTATTTTGGATAAGTTTTGTTCTCCTACGATATATCCTAACTGTATTAAAAATAATTCCCCTTTTATATAAGCAGCAACAGAATATGCGCTATTGGTTTTGAAATGATCGGCTAATAGTCCCATGGCTTCTTCTTGTCCGGATTTGGTAAAATTAATATACGTATTTACGGTTTTATAGTGAGGGTTTGGAAGATTTTTTACACTTTCAGGAAATATTTTTGACATAACTAAATTTTCGGCATAAGAAGTAAATCCTTCATCCATCCAAGCACGCATGCTTTCGTTGGAGGCAATAATTTGTTGAAACCACGAATGAGAACCTTCATGAAACATCAATCCACAAAGATTTTGTAAAGAATTAGAATTTCCTAATATCATAGAACACATTCCATATTCCATTCCCCCATCTCCACCTTGTATAAAAGAATATACAGGATAAGGATATGCACCGAAATTTTCTTTCATGATTTGGTAATACTCAACAATTTTAGGTTTTGCATCTTCCCAATATTTTGTATTTTCAGATTTTTGATAAACTAGGTATACTAAAGGACCTTCAGGTACTTTTATACTATCTATAGTATAATCAGGATCAGCAGCCCAAGCGAAATCATGTATATTTTCTGCTTTAAAATGCCATAATATCTTTTTATTTTTTATTTTAGGCTTAGCTATAGGGGTGTATCCTTTGACATCGTCAGGATTTTGCAAAACACCTCCAGCACCTAAAATATAATTTTTGTCAATATTAATTTTTACATCAAAATTACCAAAAACTCCCTGAAATTCTCGAGCTATGTAATCAAAGGTATGCCACCCTTCATAGTCATATTCTGCAACTTTAGGATACCATTGGGTCATAGTCAGATCAATTCCTTCTGAATTATTTCTACCACTTCTTCTTATTTGTAATGGAACCTGTGCTTCCCAGGTCATTTCAAATGTAGTTTGCGTATTTGGTAAGATAGGTTTAGCTAATTCTACCTTTAAAATTGTTTCTTCTTCAGTATATTTTAATGGGATATCTTCTTGTTTTAATGATAGTATTTTCTGATATCCTATTTCATTATCTTTTAATAAATGAATCCGAGATTCTCCATTATTTGTTATCATACGGGAGTCTGCTTTTTTTCCTAAAGTCTGTAATTTTTGATCCATCATAGAATTTGGCTGAAAAGCATTCCAATACAAATGAAAATAAAAAACTTTTAATGTGTCGGGAGAATTATTCGTATATACAATTGCTTGATTTCCTTTATATTGATAGTTTTTGACATCTACATCAATATTCATTTTATATTCGACCTTTTGTTGATAATAGGCATTTTGCTGTGAAAATATGAATGTGTTTGTTAATAAAATAAAAACTAAGAAAATATTTTTCATCAATGAATTATTTTTTTATGCAAATTAAATATATTTTTAATATTCCGAATAAGGTTTTTTAGGAAATTACAAAATAGATATATTATTTTGTTGTTTGGAAATATGGATACTTTAAACTTTATAAAAATTATTATTTCTTAATAATATAAATTTAATTGATTAAAAATGCTAGAAATGAATCTCAACGTTTAATTTTCTAGGTTTTATAATTAATAGAGTATTTTAATAAAAAGAAAAAAGGATATTATAACTTTAATGTCCTTTTTTTTCATCTTAATTTTATATAATAGTTACATTCCCATATCATCATCTAAAGAATTTCCTATACTATTTTCTTGTCGGTTCTTTTTTCCTTTTTTAGCATTTTCCTTATTTATCCTATAAGTAAAAGAAATAGTAAACTGTCTGGGTCTCCATTGCATTTCAGAGTAGCGATAAAAATCTGCGCCCCAAGTATCTGTTTTTCTTTTTCTAGATTTAAAAACATCCTGTATGTTAAAAAGAATAGTACCTTGTCCTTTTAAAATATCTTTACTTAAGCCTAAATCCATACCAAACGTTTCTTTATTTTTATTTTGTCCGGATTTATTTGGAGCCATATAATTACCTTGTAATTGGAAATTGAAATTTTCAGGGAATTTCACCGTCATATTTAGACGTGTTTGCCAGGTAAATCCACTTTTGTTAAGGTTTTCGGTAATTGAAGTAGAGGTTTGTGTAATCGGGTCTAATTTTTGGTACGTATGGCTACCATAGTTTTTGTATTGAAAAAGGTTGACATCTCCAAAAATTCTCCACCATTTATAAGGGTTAATTGTATAAGACAGCTCCCCACCATATCGGTTTTCATGTCCTAGATTTATAGGACTCGTGTTTAAATTTCCTAATGGATCAGAAATTGTAACTTTTTGAAAAGGGTCTTCTGTTCTTTGATAATATATAGAAGGTGTAATTCCCCAAACCCGATATTGAATGTTATATCCCAATTCAAATGAATTAGTATATGAAGGGTCTAAATCAGGATTGCCTGAAAAAGTATTTTTATCATCAGAAAGATTTTTATAAGAAACTAACATTCTGCTTTTGGGACGATTTATTCTCCTACTATAACTTAATTGTATCTGGCTTTTTTCAGTAACATCATAATTTAAATGAAGAGTAGGAAATAAGTCAGTATAATTTTTGTGAGTGTCGGACTGAGATTTTTCTGATTGTACAATTATAAATGAAGTTTCTTCTCTTAAACCTGCTAAAAATGAAAAGTTTCCCCATTTATTTCCATATTGCAGATAGGCAGAAAGTATATTTTCTTCATAGTTGGTTTTATCAGTATATTCCGGATTATTAATCCAATGAGTATTTCCCGATGTTAGTTCATCTAAAGAAAAATCGGTTTTAATTTTGGAAAAGTCCGTTCTAACTCCTGCTTCTAACTGAGAGCCTTCTTTGAATGGTAAAACATAATCAGATTTTAACATAAATCCGGTTTGAGTGTTATTGTTTTTATTTTTACCTAGTTTTTTATCAAAAATATTAGAATCAGAATCATCTACACTGTAGTTAAATGTACCATCAACAGTTAATGTGTTATTTTTTTTAGAAAATTTATGAGTAAAGTTAAGATTTCCATCTATACCATAATTATTTCTATTTTGTCTTTCTTTTCTTTCTGAAAAGGTTTGTAATAGTGAAGGAAAATATGTATTGTTATAATATGTTGTACTTAGGTAATTGCTAATGTTGTACTTATATCCTATAGAAGTTGATAAAGAGTTATTTTTGTCAAAATCAAAATTAAACCCAGTATTAGCATTAAATGAAGTTCTTTCTCTATTTCTTTTAGAATTTTGTTCAGAGTATTCATCTTGCAAACCATTTGTGTCATATCCGGTATATTGATTTTTTACATTTCCGTTATTTTTTCCATATCTGAAACCTGCATTTGCAAACCAGTTCCATTTTTCTTTTCCATAACCTAAATTTACATTTGTTCCATATAGTTGAGGGGTACCTCCTAAGACTTGAAAATTACCTGTAAGTCCTTTTTTTACATTTTTTTTTGTAATTATATTGATAATTCCTGCGGTTCCAGAAGCTTCATAACGAGCAGAAGCATTGGTTACCACTTCAATTTTATCTACCATAGCTGCAGATATTGATTTTAAAGCTTCTGCAGTATCATTAATTCCTAACATTGCAGAGGGCTTGCCATCTATAAGAATTTTTACATTTTCATTTCCTCTTAGGCTTACGGTTCCTTCAACATCTACACTTACTGAAGGTACATTTTGCATAACATCTGAAAGAGTACCTGTTTTTGCTGTTAAATCCTGAGAGACATCATATACTTTTTTATCTAATTCTACTTTATATATGGGCTTTGTACCTTGAATTACTATAGCATCTATGTCTTTTACATTTCCGGAAGGTTCCATACTTAATTTGCCTAAAAAAGTATTTACAAGGAGATTTTTTTGATCAAAATATGATTCATAACCTGCTTGATCTACAGTTATATTATACTCTCCCGGAGGTACTTCAAGAGTAAATTTGCCTTTATTATCTGTGAGTTGCCCAAATACTAAAGTTTCATTATTTGTATTTGTTAGGCTTACACTGGAATAGGGAATAGGGGTACCGTTGCCTGACTGGGTTACTATACCAGTTACTTTTATTTTTTGAGAAAACAAAAGAGTGGGTGCGAATAAAAAAAATAATATAATATATCTAAACTTAAGCTGTGAATTTCTCATTATGAATCAAATTAGATTTATAAATCAGACAGACTAAAGGAAAGAAGGTTTAATCATAAATATATTTTGGTTTATTTAAGTATTTATTTTTTATGATTAGGATTATTGTTTTCTATTAATTCAAAAGGATTTTCAGAATTAGTTTTAATAAAGCTTTTACCAAAAAGTATAATTCCAAAAATAAGTAAAGCAATTCCAACTATTTTTTTTATTCTATATACAATCTGATCTGTTAATTTGTTTTGGAATTTATTTGCCAGAAATATTTTAAGGAGATCTACACCAATCATTGTTATAATTAAGCATGACATGTATAAATAGAAATCAGATTGTTTAGGATATTGTGCAGATATTAAAACTACAGTTGTAAGCCAAAAAACAATAACACCTATATTTACCAAATTAAGTATAAAACCATTCATAAAGGTTTTGAAGTAATTTGTAGTAACAATATTAGTTCCCCCTTTTAGGTGTAAATTACCTCTTGATAAAATACTATATAATCCGTAAATAAAAATAATAAACCCGGCAATCATATATAGAGATGGATGAGCATCAATAAAATCTAAAAGGCCTTTACTACCTCTATGTGAAATAATGATACATAACAGATCTGCAGAAATTACCCCTACTTCTAATGCTATGGCAGGTTTAACCCCTTTAGTTAAACTGGTTTCTAGTAATAAAAAAAATACGGGTCCTATTAAGATAAGACTAAGAAATATGCCTAATAAAATTGCAGATGTGATAAGAGGTACCATTTATATAGCATTAAGAAATGCTGCAAGTTACATATTTTTAGATTAAATTGTTTCGATGTTTGTTATTTTAACTTTTATGTAGTGTCTTTAAATATTCAATCCATTGATTTTCAAGCGCATTTGCATTAATATGATATACTTTATAAATATCAGTTTTTCGCCAAAATTCTAAAAATTTATCCCAACCGTAAACTGTTATTAAGTATTTTATCAGAGATCCAGATTGTGGATAACAAATTTGTGAATTAAATGTATTGAATTTATTGTTTTTAAATAATTTTTTTAAAGGAATGAGTTGGTTTTTTTTTAATAGTTGATGACATAGTATATCTATATCCTGATTGTTCCAAATCTTATCAGAATAAACTGAAAAACCTTCGGAAATCCATGAATGTGTATTGCCCCAATTTTGATTAGACAATAAATGGACTACTTCATGTGATTCTCCTATAAGAAAATAGCTTTCTATAATTGTATTGCTTTTTGAATAGGAAATAGCGGTATGATTGAGCCCGGTCAGTTTTTTAAAATCATTTTTATCATTTACAATGAAATAATAAATTGGAGTTTTTATATTTTGTATGCCGGTAAATTCTTTAGCTTTATAAATTCCTTTTGTAATTTTTTTTTCAGTTGATAATAAGTTTTTTTCAACAATAGAGTTAGTTTGATAATAGGCAATATAATCTTTAGTCTGGAATGCTTTCCATGTGTAGTTTTTTTTCTTAAAATAAAATTGATTTTGATTCCCACTATATAAAATACTGGAACAATTAGATAGTAAAAAAGTTGAAAGAAAAAAAATAAAAATCTTTTTCATTTTTTTATAAAAAAAGGAAAGTTTAAACTTTCCTTTTAAATTTAATTGTCAAAATTGATTGTATCTTTTTTCTTTAATTGCGAATTAATAGTTTCCTTAGGTGTGTTGTCAACGCTTTCTTCAATATCATAATTTTGCGATGAGGAATATCCTCCGTCATAAGCTCCATAGGAAGCCAAATCATCACAACCAAAATTTGCACCCATAGTTTCCGGTTTAATAAATTTATCTTCTTGAGAAACACCAAGTTTTTTATCAGCATATACTTTTTGCATAAAGTATGCCCAAATAGGAAGAGCCATACTAGAACCTTGTCCTATAGAAGTTGAAGCGAAGTGTGCATATCTGTCTTCCCAACCTACCCAAACTCCTGTTGCAAGTTTAGGAGCTATACCGATAAACCAACCATCTGCATTTTTATTGGTAGTTCCGGTTTTTCCGGCTATTTCAGCTTTAATACCCATACCTCGTAATCTTTTCCCTGTACCAAAATCTACTACTCCTTTCATAAGATCAATCATGGTATAGGCATAAATTTCATTCATAACCTCTCGGATTTGAGGCTGATATTCTTTAATTACTTTTCCATTGTTATCTTCTATTCTCCAAATCATTTCAGGTTTTATATAGTTACCATAATTAGCAAATGTACTATAAGCTCCTACCATTTCATATATTGTTAAATCTGCAGAACCTAAAGCAATTGTGTTATTTCTAGGTATTCGACTTTCAACACCTAGATCTTTAGCCATTTGAATAACGGCATCGGCTCCGGTTGCATTAATAAGCCGCGCTGTAACTGCATTTTGCGAATATGCTAAAGCATGTCGTAAATCAGGATTTCCCCCTTTACCGTAAACGGTCCAACTTTTATTGGAATAAGTGGCATTGGATATTTGTGTACATGGTGTATAGTTTAAAGTTTTTATGGCAGTTGCATATACAAATGGTTTAAATGTTGAACCTACCTGCCTTTGTGCTTGTTTTACATGGTCATATTGGAAATGTTTCCAGTTTATTCCTCCTATCCATGCTTTTATATTTCCGGTATTAGGCTCTATAGCCATAAGACCTGCCTGTACTATATGTTTATGATATCTTATAGAATCCCAAGGAGACATTATAGTATCTCTGTCTCCTTTCCAGGTAAATATTTGTAATTCAATAGGTTTTTTAAATTCCTTTATAATATCTTCTTCTGATAGACCTTTAGCTTTTAAATTTTTGTATCTTCCTGTTCTACGCATTGCGCTTTTCATAAGGTTATTATATACTTCTTCTATAGGTCGATCTTTTTGATCTGCATAAGTATAAAAAGGTGCATATTTTCTTCCTTTTTGTTCTTTAAAAAATATGTTTTGAAGATATTTTACATGTTTTTCAATGGCTTCTTCTGCATATTTTTGCATTTTAGAATCTAGTGTAACATAAATTTTTAAACCATCTTTATATAAATTGTATTTTTTACCGGTTTGTTTTTCATAGTCACTTAATATATCATTAACTTCTTTTTTAAGTGCATATTTAAAATAGGCAGAATACCCCTCGCCTATTTCTTTTACCGGTCTATAGTCCAATTTTACAGGGGTTTCTTTTATTGAAGCATATTCTTCTTGTGTTATATAGCCTTGTTCTGTCATCAATTTTAGAACAATATCTCTTCTTTTTTGTGCATTTTCTGGATTAATTTTTGGATTATTAAGTCTAGGATTTTCAAGCATAGCTACTAAGGTTGCACACTCTGAAAGATTTAAATTTTTGGTGTCTTTATTAAAGTATACTTTAGATGCTGTAGCGATTCCATTAGCACTAAATAGGAAGTCAAATTTATTAAGATATAGAGTGATAATTTCGTCTTTGGTATAAAGTTTTTCAAGTTGTACAGCAATTATAATTTCTTTAATTTTTTGGAAAACACGTCCAATTTTATTTTTGGAAACACCCTTGTAGGCAAAATTGCCATCATCATCATCTTTTTGAGTAAATAATAATTTTGCTAACTGTTGGGTTAATGTACTTCCGCCTCCTCTCTTACCACCAAATACAACAGCTCTGAAAAGAGCTTTTTTGTCTACACCTGAATGTTCACGGAAACGTTCATCTTCTTTAGCCATTAATGCATATACTAATGCTTGTGGTAGATCTTTATATTCTACAGGTATTCTTTTTTCTTTTTCAAATTTTTGTAAGACTACTCCATCAGAAGAGATAATTTCTGAAGCTACAAAAATTTCAGGATTTTCTAAATCTCTAACGTCAGGCATTTCACCAAAAGCCCCATAAATTGTTAGTACAAATAACAATATAAAAGCAAGGAGTCCGGCAAAAAATATACCCCAGAACCATAAGAGGCATTTTTTTATAAAACTTTTTTTAGAAGTTTTTTTTATTGTATTGCTAGTGTTGATTTTCTTTTTATTTGTTGATTCCATAATTTTTTATATGGTTTGTTATTCAATATTTACTCCAAAATCTTCAATTCCTTTTAAAGTATCTTTTCGCATTCCTTGAACTATAGAAAGTGTATACAGCCCATTTTTAGGGAAATTAAATTCTTTTTTATATCGTAGATTAATTTCTTTTACAGAACCTACTCCTGTGCCTAACCACTTCCCACTGTTGTCTGCCAAAAAATAATTTAGGGTATCCACTGTAACAATATTTTTTCCTTGTTTTAGTTTTACAAATAAATATATGTTACTAAACGGGTAATCATTATTATTTCTTACAATAAAATTTATATTTTTTTTGTTTTCGGAATTTTGTACTTTAAATGTAAAATTCAAAGTATCTTTTTTATTCCATGAATTTTTTACATTGATGATATCGGAATATTCTAGATGATTATTGCATTGTATACAAAGTAATCCTATAAGTGTTAAATAAAAAATAAGTGATCTTTTCATACTTATTGTTATCGTAAAAAGTATTTAAGGGTTATTCTTTCTGGAATTTTTTTTTCTTTGTCCTGAATTTTTCTTTTCATTAACAGGATTATTTAATAATTTTTCGCTTTTTTTAGATTTAGTTTTGTTATTAGATCTTTTTTTGTTGTTAGATTTCGTTCTTTTTTCAAATCTATTTAAGTTATTTTCTTCAATTAAATCTACTTTCACAATTTCTTTTTCTAATAACTCATCCAGAGGTTTAATAATAATTCCTTTTTTGTTTAGCTCTATTAGTTTTTTTAAATCATAAATATTTATAGGATACCAGGATATTGAATTATCAGTATAAGTAAACCACATTTGCTTTCTAAAAACATCAACTTTTATACAAAAAGCTTTTCCTTTTTCTGTATCTAATATAGTTTGGCTTGATGGGAAGTCAGCAAGTGCATCGACATAAATATCTAATTCAAAATTTAAACAACACTTGAGTTTTCCACATTGTCCAGCCAGTTTTTGAGGATTGATTGATAATTGTTGATATCTTGCTGCAGCAGTATTTACTGATCTGAAATCCGTTAACCAAGTAGAACAACAAAGCTCTCTTCCACAAGAACCTATGCCGCCTACTTTTGCACTTTCTTGTCTATATCCTATTTGTCGCATATCAATTTTAGATCTGAATGCTACAGCATATTCTTTAATTAATTGCCTGAAATCAACTCTACCTTCAGAAGTGTAATATAAGGTAACTTTGGATCCGTCTCCTTGATATTCAACATCACAAATTTTCATTTGTAGCCCTAAGTCTTTTGAAATTTTTCTTGCTTCTAGCATTACTCTATTTTCTTTGGCTTTGAAATTTTGCCAAATATCGACATCTTTAGGGGTAGCTTTTCTATATATTTTTAGAATTTCTTCATACTTTACTTTTTTCTTTTTCATTTGAATTTTAACTAATTCTCCTGTTAAAGATACTACTCCTACATCGTGTCCTGAAGAAGCTTCTACGGCTACAATGTCTCCTATGTTTATGGCTAATGAAGAATCTTTAATATAAAAATCTTTTCTATCATTTTTAAATCGTACTTCTAAATATTGAGGTTGGTGATTATTGAATTCGGGTGAATGAATGTTGGATAGCCAGTCAAATACAGAAAGCTTACTATTACAGTTTCCTGTTCCGCAAGCTCCATTATTTTTACAACCTTGAGGAAGGTTGTTTGAACTACATGATCCACATGTTTCCATATTCTACATTTTAATCTAATTTACAAAGATAGATATTTTTTAATGCTTAAGTTCTAAAATATTTTTTTAAATTGTCATTTAATTTCTTTTGTATAGTTACTTTTTCAATAGAATATTAGATTTTTATTACATGAGATTAGAAAATAAAATAGATTATTCCAAACTACTTCCTCATATATCTTTAAAAGCAATAACATTTATTGAAAGATGGTTGAGTCCTTATTATTTTCATTTAATAATAAAAAATCCTAGAGAAACTAAATTAGGAGATTACAGATTTCCAAAGAAAGGTAATCCACATAGAATAACAATAAATGCAGGAATGCCACAATCATTGTGTTTTTTAACATTAACTCATGAGATAGCTCATTTGATTTCTTTTGACATTTTTGGAACTA
This sequence comes from Apibacter adventoris, assembly GCF_002964965.1. Lineage (NCBI taxonomy): Bacteria > Pseudomonadati > Bacteroidota > Flavobacteriia > Flavobacteriales > Weeksellaceae > Apibacter > Apibacter adventoris. The sequence continues at coordinate 258,993 of NZ_PSZN01000023.1, read as the reverse complement.
AAATTCGGCCACATGGGAAAGAATGGAAAAAAGTATTTTCTGATTTAATAATTGAAAGTATTTCAGCATATGATGAAGCTAGCAGAAACTATTTGTTAAAATATGCGAAAAAACCTAAGGCTAGTTTTTATGCAGATAAAGAATTGTCTGAATATTTTACCAGATTACAAAATCCTAAAGCTTTATTATTAAAAGATATAGATGATAATACGTGGTTTAAACTTAACAATAAAGTTTTTCTTAAACTTGAAAAAGTAAATTCTCGTTATATTTGCATGGAAAGAATGACCAAAAAGAGATATTTTATAATAGGAAATGCTCTTATTGATGAAATAATTGAATATGATAAAAAATAAAGATTATTATTGTGTAATATTAGCCGGAGGAATTGGTAGTCGTTTTTGGCCTATAAGTACATCTAAACTACCTAAACAATTTCATGATATTTTAGGCACAGGTAAAACTTTAGTACAGCAAACTTTTGATAGATTAAATAAAATTATATTAAAAGAAAATATATTTATTATTACTAATGAGGAGTATGTAGATCTAACTTTAAGTCAGTTGCCCCATATATCGAGAGAGCAAGTAATAGGGGAAACAGTAATGATGAATACTGCTGCATGTAATGCGTATATGGCAGAAAAAATTTTTCACTTGAATCCTAATGCTACAATTATTGTAGCACCCTCAGATCATCTTATTCTTGAAGAAAAATCTTTTATGAAAGATATATTATTCGGAATGGATCGTGCAAGTAAAAAAGATATTTTAGTAACATTAGGGATTCATCCTACTCGCCCTGATACCGGATATGGATATATAGAATTTGAAAAAAAAAATGTAGATAAATTTCATAAAGTAAAATCATTTAAAGAAAAACCAGATTTAGAGACAGCCTATAAATTTGTTGAGTCTAAAAGATTTTTATGGAATTCAGGAATTTTTGTTTGGTCAGCTCAAAGTATATTAAATTCTTTTCAAAAATACTTGCCAGATATGTATTATACATTTGAAAGTGTGGAAGGATATAATACTAATAGGGAAAAAAATGAAGTAGATAAAATATATCCCAATTTGCAAAAAATATCAATAGATTATGGTATTTTAGAAAAGTCTGATAATGTGTGGGTAATTCCTTCATCTTTTGGTTGGAGTGATTTAGGTACTTGGGGAGCTCTATACGAAAACTTTGATAAAAATGAGGATGGCAATGTATTACATGGAAATCATGTTTATACATATAATACAGCAAATACTATAATAAAAACTAATCGTGATAATAAAATCTTTATTGTTGACGGGCTAAAAGATTATATTATTGTAGATACAGATAACGCTTTATTAGTTTGTCCAAAGAATAAAGATCAAAAGATTAAAGAATATTTAGACAATATTAAAAAGATGGAAAATGGGGGAAATTTTATTTAATATTTTGTTCTTTTTTTAAATTGTAAATCATGGCTTCTCTAGCCATAGTAAATATTTTTGAGGAGAAAACAAATTTAATTAAATTTTGATTAGTGGTAGTTAGAATTGAATTTTTATCTCCTTCCCATTCTTTTATTCCATTTTTAAGATATACAATATTTTCTCCTATTTCGAGAACAGAATTCATGTCATGTGTATTTATAATTGTGGTTGTATTATACTCAAGAGTTATTTCATGGATCAATTTATCAATTAATTGAGAAGTTTGCGGATCTAATCCTGAATTAGGCTCATCACAAAAAAGGTATTTAGGATTGTTTACTATTGCTCTGGCTATAGCCACTCTTTTTTGCATTCCTCCTGATATTTCAGAAGGATATTTTTTACCTGCATCTCTTAGATTGACTCTTTCCAATACTTCAGCTACTCTATTTCTTTTTTCAGATGTGGTTAGATTGGTAAACATTTCTAAAGGAAATTTAACATTTTGTTCAACAGTCATTGAATCAAAAAGAGCGCTACCCTGGAAAACTGTTCCTATTTCACTTCTCAAATTTTGTCTTTCAATATTTGATAATTTAGAAGCATTTATTTTTTCATAATAAATATCTCCGGATGTAGGATCAAATAATCCTAATAAACATTTTAAAAAAACAGTTTTTCCAGATCCACTTTGACCAATTATAAGGTTTGTTTTTCCTTTTTCAAATGTGGCTGAAATTCCTTTTAATACTTCAATACCATCAAATTTTTTGGTTATATTATCTGCTATAATCATTTTTTTATTAGTCTAATAAAATTTGAGTAAGAATTAAATCCATAATAATAATGGAAACAGTAGTCCATACAACAGCTAATGTACTGTTTTTACCTACTTCTAAGGATCCGCCTTTTACAGTATATCCATAATAAGAAGGTATAGTTGCTATTAGAAATGCAAATACAAAAGTTTTAATAAAACAGTAATAAATAAAAAAATCGGGAGATGGGTTTTGCAAACCTTTAACATAATCAATATTTGCCCATTTACCTGTAGCTACTCCGGCAATGTATCCTCCAAAAATACCTATTACCACACTTATCATTATTAAAACTAAATTAAAAAATAAAGAAGCTATAACTTTAGGTAAAATAAGATAAGAAGGAGTGTTTACCCCCATAACTTCTAATGCATCTATTTGTTCGGTCACTCTCATGGTTCCAATACTTGAAGCAATAAATGAACCTACTTTCCCTGCTAAAATAATGCTAATAATAGTGGGGCAAAATTCTAGGATTAGTACTACTTTAGTTGCATATCCAACATAAAAATCGGGAATAGGAAAAGAAGAGGCTTTAAAATTATTATACATTTGTATAGCTACGATAGCACCCACAAAAAAAGAAAGAAAAATAACCAAACCTACGGAATTGATTCCCAGGTCATTAATTTCCTGGATTACATTTTTCCTTAAAATCTTTCTCTTTTGTGGTTTTTGAAACACTCTTAGCATTAAAAGAGAATATTCACCAATAATTGAAATCATTTTCATAATTGTGCTAAGTTAATATTTTTTTAAGATGTATGAGAAATAATGGAGAGTATAAATCTTAAATATGAAATTAATTTTCTAATTATTCACAACAATTTCTAATATGTTTTTTTTGTTCTATTTCTAATGCTTTATTGGAAGGGGAAATCATATGAATGCCTAACCCTAACCCTCTTAAAATAAATAAAATCCCTAATATAGCAATGAAATATGGAAAGAATTTTAAAACTTTAGTCCTTATTTTCAAATTTACTACTTTCCCTATTAGAGTAGTAATAAACATAAAAGGAAATGTGCCCAACCCAAAAATAGCCATAAAAATCATTCCTTGTAAAATTCCTCCGGCAGCTATAGAAGAAGTGAGGGCTACATAAACAGCACCGCAAGGTAAAAATCCATTTAAAATCCCTGTTATGTATCTTGAAATATTTCCTTTTTTACCTAAAAATTTACTTAAGAATATTTTTATTTTAACCATAAATTTATTTATAGGTTTGAAATTTCCACCGATTTCTGTTGTTTTTCCAGGGAGTAAAACCATTAATAATAAAAGAATTCCGGATAAAATAGATATTTGTTTTTGATATCCTGCTATGTCTAAACTTTTTCCAACAATTCCAACAATTCCACCTAATATAGTATAAGTAGTAATTCTTCCTAATTGATAAAGTAGATTTTGTGTATAAAATTTAAATTTGTTATTGGAGTCTAGTCCTAATGAAAATGCAATAGGTCCACACATTCCTACACAATGAAAACCACTGAGTAATCCTAGGCTAAGCGCGGTATATAAATATATTCCATTTATTTCCATATTATGGGAACTTCCATTTGATAATTTATTTTATCTTTTGACCAATAAAGTTTTAGGGTATATTTTCCTTTAACAAGTATTTTATTAGGAATAAGAATTGTATTTTGCGGAGATAAATCTAAAAAATTTTTCTTAATATCCAGTTCTTTAGAATTTGCTCTAAATAAAAGAAATCTCCCTTTTGTATTTGTCAGATTAAATTCTTTTGGGAAAGTTATTAATATACCTGTTCTATCCATATTAATTTCCGGTCTTTCCTTTAATTTTGCAGCATTTTTAGTAGCATCAATTTCCTGTTGATAATTTATTTCTTCTTCATAATATTCATCGGTAACTAAATCATATGAATTTGAAAATTGATTACTAAATACCATAGAGCATATAAATAAAATGAAGCATATCAAGGCAGTTATAACTCCATGAGCCCAAGTAAATTTGAATTTCATAATTAAAATCTTAAGTTAGAAGGTCCTATAAAATTTGTTTTATATTGATCAATTTTCTTTCCCTTATCATCAAAAACCCCTATGATTATTTCTTCTTTAGTATTTTTTAAAGTAGATTTTGGGATTTTAACTGTAGCTATTCCTTTGAGTGTACTTTTTGCTTTTATGGAGAAATGGGTTCCATAACCTAATAAAAAAATTTCTGCATTTGTAGGTTGTATTACTTTGACATTTAAATTTTTATTTTCGGTTGTTTTATTAGCAAAAATAAATTGGTATTCATCAACAATAAGATTGTCTTCTACAGAAAACTGTGTTCCTGTTTCTTTTAGAAATTTTGTTTCCACACTAGATCTTATAAATAGCAAAGATGTACATACTGAAACTAAAATAATTAAGACCAAAGTATATGCAATGACTCGGGGAGTAAATTTAAACTTAGATCTTTTTTCAATCATATTTTCAGAAGCATATTTGATTAACCCGGTAGGAAATCCAATTTTTGTCATAACTTCATCACAAGCATCTATACAAGCTGTACAGTTTACACATTCTAATTGACTTCCATTTCTAATATCAATTCCGGTAGGACATACTGCAACACATTGTCCGCAATCAATGCAATCTCCTTTGCCAAGAGTTTTCCTATCTTCATTTTTTTTCCACTTACATCTACCCGCAGTACTTTCCCCTCTTATGAAATCATAAGCAACATTTATAGTGTCTTTATCGATTAAAACTCCTTGTAATCTGCCATAAGGACAAATAAAGGTACACGCTTGTTCTCTAAACCAGGCAAATACAAAATAAAATAAACTGGTAAAAATTAATAATCCTAAAAATGTAGAAATATTTTCTGATGGACCTTCAATTACTATTTTTTTTAATGCATCAATTCCAATTATATAAGAGAGAAATAAATTAGAAATAATGAAAGATATAATAGCAAAAATGGTCCATTTTAATAATTTTTTCCGTATTTTTTCACTATCCCAATTTTGCTTGTCTAGTCTTATCTGTTTATTTCTATCTCCTTCAATTAAATATTCTATTTTTCTGAATATATGTTCCATAAAAATGGTTTGTGGACAGATCCAACCACAAAAAATTCTACCATATATTACGGTAAAGACTATAATAAAAACAACAGATGTAACTAATCCAATAGCAAATAAATAAAAATCAGAGGGTGAAAAATATGCCCCGAAAATGTAAAATTGACGATTTAATATATCGAATAAAAAAAGTGGATTTCCTTTTATTTTAATGAATGGAGAAATAAATAAAAAAAGTAGCAAACAAGTACTTACTATATCTCTATATTTAGTATATTTTCCTTTAGGTTTCTTTGGATATACCCATTTTCTTTTTCCGGTTTGGTCAGCAGTTGCCAAAGTTGTTCTAAAACTATCATTTTCATTTTTTACATCTTGAGTTTCAGGCATCTTCTGATACATTTTATAGATATTTATAGTTATAAAGTGAAAATACGAAAAAGCCTATTTATTATAAGGAAGAATAAACAGACTTTTTGTATATATTATTTTATTTCTAATTAGAAGCAGCAGCCTCTTTTACAGTTCCTATTTTTACAGTTTTTCCTTCAGCAGCAGCAGCAGCAACTATTGCTTCTCCGCCTTTTACCCATGGAGCAATATCACCTTGCGGAGCCTTACCTTCAGATGATCCATCAGGGTTCTTTTTAGATTGTTGGTTTAATGAATATATGTAGCTGGATACTTTCATGATATCATTTCCTTTTAGCTCTCCGGTAGCGCCAAATGCTCGCATTGTTAGATCATTTTTACTACCATTCCATACCATGTAGAAAATATTTTTAAATTCATCGGTTTGATAAATATTGATCCAATAATCATCGGTTTGGTTAGGACCAGCAAGACCTGTACCTCCTTCACCATGACAAGTTTTACAAGTTTGGTCATAAATTTGCTTACCTTCTTCTACATTTTCAGGTTTATATTCTGCGGTTTCTAAAGTAGCCTGAGGAGCTGTTTTTTCATATTCTGTTATTTCAGCAAGTTGAGTTTTATATTCTTCATCGTATTCTTTATCAGGATGTGCAAAATCAGTAAATGAATAAGCAACAAAATATATGCAAGCAAAAGTTATAGTTACAGCAAATAATCCAATATACCATCTAGGTAATTGATTGTCTAGTTCTTTTATTCCGTCATATCCATGATCTAAAATTTCAACAGTACCGTCTTTTTCTTCTTGTGAATTTTTAAAGGCACTATTCCAAGCTCTTGTCCAAAAAGGAATTTTAAGTAATTCTAAATATTCCTTTTTTTCTTCTTCTGATAATTGTTTAAATTTTTCAGCATCAATCAATGTGTTTAATGAATTATTAATTAATAACAAAACAATTGAAATTGATATTGTTGATAAATATATGGGGCTTGTTATGAATTTAAAGTTCTCTAAGAACATATAAAATGCTCCTGTAATTAAGCATACTGCTATTATTAGGATTATTATAAATGGTGTTCTTGGTTTCATATTTTTAATTAGTATTGTTTAAATTAGTATCCTCATCAGGTTCATCTAAAGGTAAATTACTCATATCATGGTAATATTTTTTAGGTTTTTTTACAACCACAATGATTAAAAATAAAAAAAATAAAAAGAATAGCAAAAGCGCAATGCTTTGGTATATCGTCGCATTGTCAACTCCGGCTACTATTTTATTATAAAACTTTAGCATTGTAAATTAATTACTAGCTGTTTGTATTTGAGTTTTTTTTATGTCTGTACCCAACCTTTGTAAATAAGCAATTAATGCAATAATTTCTCTTTTTTCTAAAGGTACAAATTCCTTACCTTCTTTTTTAGCCTCTGCTAAAGAAGCATCATAACTTTTTTTATAGTCAGGACTGCTGGTAAAAATATCTGAAACAATTTTTTTTGCTTGGGCAGACATATTTGCTTGATAATTTTTTATATCTCCATCTGAATATTCTACTCCAAACCAATTTTTCATCAATTCGAGTTTTTCTTTTGTTTTGGATACATCTAATTTATTATATATAAGCCAAGGGTAACGAGGCATAATCGAACCGGGAGATGTAGATCTCGGATCTAGCATATGGGTAAAATGCCATGAACTTGGATTTTTTCCTCCTTCTCTGTGTAAATCGGGACCTGTTCTTTTAGATCCCCATAAAAATGGTCTGTCATAAACATATTCTCCGGCTTTTGAATACTCTCCGTATCGTACAACTTCATCTCTAAAAGGACGTATCATTTGTGAGTGACAGGCGTTACAACCTTCTCTTATATATAAATCTCTACCTTCTAGCTCAAGTGGTGTATAAGGTTTTACACTTGAAATTTGAGGTATATTGGATTTTACAAATAATGTGGGTAAAATTTCAATAGCTCCTCCTGTAGCTAATGCAATAAATGCTAAAATAATGAAATATAGAGGCATTCTTTCTAACCAAGAATGTGTTTTTTCATTTGTTCCTTTTTTTGGAGAAAGTTTTAAAGCAGGAGCTTCTGCATCTTCGTTAGCTAAGAATTTACCTTTTCTAACAGTGGCAATAATGTTAAAAGCTAAAAGAATTCCACCACATAGGTATAAAGAACCTCCGACAAATCTGAAAATGTAAAAATTTCTTAATGCAGTTACAGTTTCCAAAAAGTTTTTTGTTACAAGGGTACCGTCTGGATTAAATTGTTTCCACATTAATCCTTGGGTAAATCCACTCATATATAAAGGAACGGCATACAAAACTATTCCTAAAGTTGCTAACCAAAAATGCCAGTTTGCTAGTTTTACAGAGTATAATTTAGTTCTAAATATTCTAGGAATTATAAAGTATAACATTCCAAAGATCATCATTCCATTCCAACCTAAAGCTCCCACATGTACATGTGCTATAATCCAATCAGTAAAGTGCCCTATTTTATTTAATGTTTTAGTTGCTAAAATTGGACCTTCAAAAGTTGCCATTCCATAGCAAGTAACAGCTACAACGAACATTTTAAGTACAGGATCTTCTCTTACTTTATCCCATGCTCCTCTTAAGGTTAGTAAGCCATTTAACATTCCTCCCCAAGAAGGAGCTAATAACATGATTGAAAAAGCAGTACCCAGCATTTGCGTCCAGCCGGGAAGTGAAGTATATAATAGGTGGTGTGGCCCTGCCCACATATATACAAAAATTAATGACCAGAAATGTATAATTGATAGTTTATATGAAAATACAGGTCTATTTGCAGCCTTAGGTAAATAGTAATACATGAGTCCTAGGATAGGAGTTGTTAAGAAAAATGCTACTGCATTGTGCCCAAACCACCATTGTACTAATGCATCTTGTACTCCTGAATAGAGTGAGTAACTTTTTGGGTGTAAAATATTTCCATCTAAAGGTATTTCTAAATTGTTAAATACCCACAATAAAGTAATTCCTATCCAGGTTGCTATATAAAACCATAAGGCTACATACATATGTCCTACTCTTCTTTTAGCAATAGCAATAAACATATTTAAGCCAAATAGAATCCAAATTACCGCTACTAAAATATCAATAGGCCATTCATGTTCAGCATATTCTTTAGATGTGTTTATTCCCATAAGGAAAGTAACCGCCACTAATACAATAATTATTTGCCAACCCCAGAAATGTATCCAGGATATTAGATCATTAGTTCTTGTTTTTAAAAGTCTTTGAGCGGAATAATAAAAGCCTGTAAAGAATCCATTGCCTACGAAAGCATAAATTACTGCACTGGTATGCAGCATTCTAAGTCTTCCGTAACCAAGGAATCCTTGAGATTTTGCAAGGTCCATCCCATCATTTCCAAAAAAAACTTCTGGTAATGTTGGGAAAAACAACAATAATGCAACAGTAAGCCCTACTATAAAGCCAATAATAGCCCAAAATATTGTGGCATAAGCAAAAGCTTTTACTATTTTGTTGTCATACGAAAATTTCTGTGTTTCCATTTTTTGATTACGTAGTTACTTTATTATGATTGTCTTTTTTTTGTTCTGTTTTATCACCATTAGAGTTTGTTTGATTTTGGTCGGAGTCTAGTAATATTCTTACAGCTGGTGACTCATCATCATCAAATTGACCACTTTTTATACCATAAATAAATAGAGCTAAAAAGATAATAGCAAGTGAAACACTGCATAATATCATTAAATATAATATTTCCATAATTTAATATAGCTATAATAGCAAAAATACAGTTTATTTATTTCTAGGTATGATGATTTTTATCATATTTAATTATGAGATATAAATTTATAATCATTCTAAATAACATGCGTATTTAATTATTTGATTTTAAAGTTCTTGTATCCAACAAACAGTGTGGCTAATGTTGTGAATGTTACAATGGAAATAGAGCTTATAGGCATTAAAATAGCAGCTATTAAGGGTGATAATTCACCGGAAACGGCAAAGCTTAATCCAATGATATTATAACAAAAACTGATGAAAAAACATATATAAATTATATGTATTGTTGACTTTGAAAGCTTTAAAAATTTAGTAAGATATTCAAAACTGTTTCCATCTAATATAGCGTCTGAAGAAGGGGTAAAACTGTTTACATCATCAGCAATAGCAACTCCTACGTCAGCTTGTTTAAGAGCTCCTGCATCATTTAGACCATCGCCAAGCATCATGACAATTGTGCCTGGATTTTTCTGAATTTTTCTAATGTATTCTAATTTATCTTGGGGAGATTGGTTAAACTTCATAATGGTTTGTGCAGGAAATATCTTTTTTAAAAATTCTTTTTCAGAATCATTATCTCCACTTAATAGGGATATTTTATAATTTTTAAGGCTGTTTATAATATTTTGTGTATTTTTTCTATACTGGTTGGAGAATGCAAATCGTCCTTTGTATTTGCCATTATATTGAATGTAGACAGAGGTATCATTTTTAGCTAGATTTTTATCGCCTACAAATATAGGAGAACCAATTTTAATGTGAGTCTTATCTATTTCGCCTTGAATTCCTTTTCCAATAATTTCCTCAAAATTTTTGACAGGTATGTAATTATTATCTGTTGGTATAAATTCATATAAAGACCTGCATAGCGGATGGTTTGAATTTTGTAATACTGCTTTTATATTTTGCAATTCTTTAGGAGTTAGTGGTTCGCCTTCATAATTAATCTTAGCAGCTTTATTAATGGTTAAAGTCCCGGTTTTATCAAAAACGATATGATTTACTTTTGAAAGTTTTTCAATGGTAAGAGCATCTTTAACATAGAATTTTTTTCGTCCAAAAATACGCATCATATTCCCGATGGTAAATGGTGAAGATAATGCAAGAGCACAAGGACATGCTACAATTAATATGGCAGTAATTACCTGATACATTTGTGAAGTATTATTTTTCACAAAATACCAATACAAACCACTTAATATGGTAATTATGAATATGAAAATTACAAAATATTTGCTTATTTTATTGGTGAGAGTATCTATTTTAGAGTGATCTTTTTTAAAGGCATCATTGTTCCATAGTTGAGTTAAATAACTTTGATTTACTTCTTTAATTACTTCAAGTTCTAATATGGCACCTATTTGTTTTCCTCCGGCAAATATTTTTTCTCCATTTTTCTTTTGAATTAATTTGGATTCACCTGTTATAAAACTATTATCTATAAAAGCATCACCTTTAATTAAGATCGAATCTGTAGGTATAATTTCATTATTTCTAATTAAAATTCTATCCCCAACTTTTAAATCAGAAATTAGTATGTTTTCTTGTTTGTTATTAAAATCTATTTTTGTTATAGCAATAGGATAAAATGACTTATAATCTCTATCGAAGGCTAAGTATTTATAAGTTCTTTGTTGAAAATATTTACCCAGAAGCATAAAGAAAAGTAATCCACAAAGAGAGTCAAAATACCCGTTACTTATTCCTTCATATGCTTCATAACAACTTCTCAAAAATAAAGCTAAGATACCAACAACTATGGGTAAATCGATATTCAGATATTTGTTTTTTAAGGCCGCCCATGCGGATTTGTAATAATCAGAGGCGCAATACAATACTACGGGAAGAGACAAGAGAAACATTAGTATTCTAAATAAATGATTGTATTTATGTAACCATATGTCTCCTTCTTTATCCATAAATTCCGGAAAGGCAAGTAGCATTATATTACCAAAAGAAAATCCTGCAATCCCTATTTTGATAATTAATGATCGGTCTACTTTCTCAGGTTTTTTATCTGCAGTTTCTAAATTTATAATGGGTTTGTAGCCAAGATCAGTTAAAAAATAGGCTAATTCACTTAGTTTATATAATTCACTTTTATATGCAATTTGTACGGTTTTTGTAGTAAAATTAACAGTTGAGTAAATTATGTTTTTATTAATTTCTTTTAAGCTTTCTAATAACCAAACACATGAGCTGCAATGTATAACCGGTATTTTGAAAGTTACCAGAGTAGTTCCATCTTCCGAATAATCTATAATTTTATTAAAAATTAAAGGAGTATCTAAAAAATCGAAGTGATTTTGATTTTTTTCTGGTTTAATCCCTGCTTTTTCATTTAATTCGTAATAATTTTCAAGATTGTTTTGATTTAAAATTTCATAGACAGTTTTACATCCGTTGCAACAAAAAATTTTCCCATCAAATTCTATTCTTACATCTTCAATATTTTGTCCACAATGAAAACAAAATTCGCTCATATTTAGATAAAATCAATTAACGTGTATACAAAGATATTGCTTTATTTAAAAATAAAATATTATTTTTGCAATGAATTGAACACACAAAATGACAAATATCATGACAAAAGATTCGGTAGATTTAATCCTTTCAGAATTAAAGAATAAGGAGATTTTGGATCAATTTACCAAAGAAGAGATGGATATTCTGGATAAGGAAATGAGAGAAATTCACTACGAAAAAGGGCAAGAAATTATTCATGAGGGATATAAACCTACAGGAATTTACGGAATACTTCGTGGTACAGCTAAGCTTTATAAGAGTGGATTTAATGGTAAAGAACAAATATTAAGATTTACTAAAAAAGGAGATCTTGTAGGCTATCGTTCTTTATTAGGTGGAGAAAGTTTTAGTGCATCTTGTACTGTATTGGAGGAAGTGAATGCTGTATATGTACCTGAACTTATTTTTCACAAATTATTGGAAATAAGTTCGAAAGTGTCTTTTGATATATTGAAAAAAATATCACAAGATTTAGGAGAAGCAGGTAAAACTATTACTCTTCTAGCTCAAAAAACTGTTCGGGAAAGGTTGGCAGAGATTTTACTTTTTTTAGAAAATAAATTAGGTATGGATAGTGAAGGTTTTATTAAAATAACTTTAACTAGAGAGGAAATGGCGAATTTAATCGGTACAGCAACTGAAAGTGCAATAAGGTTAATTTCAGAATTTAAAACTGATGATTTAATTGAGGTGGAAGGTAGAAAGATTAAAATATTAAATCATCAAAAATTAACCCGTTTGGGACATGTAATAGCTTAATTATATAAGTTTATATCTAAAAAAATTATCTTTGAATTTTCAAAGATAATTTTTTTTATTCATTAAATTCCAGCCATCTAAATTCTTTTTCTTCTATTTTTTGAATAACAGCTTCCAGTTGGGTACTTATTTTTTGAATTTCTTCAAAATTTAAGTTAGGATTTGAAATTAATTCTGTTAAATTCTCTTTTTCTTTTTCCAATTTCGGAATTTCTTTTTCTAAAAGTTCCAATTCCCTTTTTTCTTTAAAAGATAGTTTTTTAGTTTTATTTATTTCCTCATTTATTGGTGGGCTTATATTTATTTTTTTGGATTTTTCTTTTTCATCTTTAGTATTTTCCAGTTCTTTTTTCTGGAGATAATACTGTGTGTAATTACCTATGAACCAAGATGTTTTTCCTTCACCTTCAAATATCATTAGTTCATCTGTTACTTTATCCATAAAGTATCTGTCATGGCTTACAATAAGTAAACATCCTTGGTATTCGTTAAGGAAGTTTTCCAGAACCGTCAGTGTAGGCAGGTCCAAATCATTAGTAGGTTCATCTAAGATAAGAAAATTAGGATTTTTAAATAATACAGATAAAAGTTGAAGGCGTTTTCGTTCTCCTCCGCTTAGTTTAGCAATAGGTGTATATTGAGTTTCCGGCGTAAAAAGAAACATTTCTAAAAATTGGGAGGCTATTAATTGTTTACCGTTGGAGAGGGGGAAATAATCTGCAATTTCTTTAACAAAATCTATAACTCTTAGTTCTTCTTTGAAATTAATGCCTCCTTGTTTAAAATGTCCTATATTTACTGTTTCACCACGTTCTATGATCCCGGAATCTATATTTTCTTTATTTTCAAGAATTTTTAAAAAAGTAGTTTTCCCTACACCGTTTTTTCCAATAATTCCGATTTTTGAACCTCTGGCAAAAGAATGAGAAAAATTGTCTAATATAATTTTATCTCCATATTGTTTAGAAACATTCTTCATTTCAATGATTTTTTTCCCCAAACGAGTCATTTGCATATCAAGTTGTACATTAGAATCATTGATTTTCTGTTTAGATTTTTCTTCGGTAATATAGAAATTATCAATTCTGCTTTTTGATTTAGAGGTACGTGCCTTGGGCTGACGTCTCATCCATTCAAGTTCTTTTCTATATAGGTTTTTAGCTTTATCGGTTTGGGCTATTTGATTTTCGATTCGTAGTGCTTTATTAGATATATAGGTTTCATAATCTCCATTATGTGTATAAATGGTTTCATCTTCTAATTCTAAAATTTTAGTACAGATAGAATCTAGAAAATACCGATCATGAGTAACCAAAATTAAAGTTTTATTTTCTTTGTTCAGGAAATATTCCAACCATTCTACCATATCAATATCCAAATGATTGGTTGGTTCATCAAGAATAAGCAAAATGTGGCCTTTTTCAAAGCTTATATCAATTAAAAATTTGGCTAGAGCAATTCTTTTTCGTTGACCTCCGGATAAAGATTCAATTTTTTGAGAAAGAAAATCTATTTTTAATTTAGATATAATTTCTTTTATAATAGGCTCAACTTTCCACCCTTCCAGTTGGTCCATTTTTTCAATCAGTTTTATTAAATCTGGATTTTCCGGATCTTCTTCTGCCATTTTGTCGTATTGACACACAATATCTAAAATAGGGTTGGAGTGTGTAAATATGTAATCTTTGGTCAAAAGATTGTTATCAAATGAATCGTTTTGTTCAAACATTATTGTTTTAACATCTTTATTGAGTATTACTTCTCCTGAATCTGAAGTTTCTTTTCCGGCCAATATTTTTAGTAAGGTCGATTTTCCACTGCCATTTTTAGCTACTAAGGCAATTTGATCGCCTTCATTAATATGAAAAGTGACATTATTAAAAAGCGAACGTATACCAAAAGATTTGCTTAAATTATTTACGGAAAGGTAGTTCATATATTCAAAAATAAAAATGAGGGGTAAAGGTATTTATATTTTTTGAAATATGCCTATCTGTAATTTTTGGGTTTAAATTTATATTGGCCAACTGTTATGAGAATGTGCTGTATAAGTATATTTGAAATAATAAAACAAAATAAATTTTATCTTACATTAGCTTTTCATTTCAATTTTTGTCAGGTATAAAATTTAATCTATGAAAAAAGTAGTAAGTAAAAATTATACAAAAATAATCCATATACTCACAAAAGCTTTTGTAAATAATAAATCGGTGAATTATGTCTTAAAACAAAAAAAGGAAAAATATATTTCAAGATTGATGGATTATTCTCTATATATGGGAGAAAAATTTGGAAAGATATTGATAAATGAAGAAGAAACCGCCTGTGCTATACTCATAGACCACAAAAAAAAGAAAACTACTTTAGGCACCCTTATACAAGATATAAAATTTGCTTGCTGTATTAGTGGATTAAAAAATGCCCAAAAAGTAGTGAAAAAAGAAAAGATTACTCATGAAACACTACCTAAAAATATTGATTTTATTCAGCTTTGGTTTTTTGGTGTAGATGTTTTACAGCAAGATAAAGGAATAGGATCTGGTTTTTTACAAGAGGTTATAGAATATTATAAGGAAAAAAAGAAGCTATTGTTTTAGAAACATCAACATTAAAAAATATTCCATTTTATGAAAAAAATGGATTTAAAATATATAGTGTGAATAAAGAAGATTTCGGGTTTGATTTTTATTTTTTAATATATAGATATTAGTAAAGTTTAAAAATTTTAAAAAAAATAGAAGGTTATATAGATTCAAGTCCTTTTCTTTCGGCATTATCTTATAAATCGTCTTTTATTGAAAGAAAGTAGTAGTAAAATATATAATGATTGAGATTTTTAAACAATTTAGGTTTTATAAACCAACTAATTTTCTTTTTTGAATTAGAGTAGCTAAAAGATATTTTATATCAGGATAAAAAATTACATTTGTATAATTTAAAGGTATTTAAAAAATAATTGAAAAATATATCAATGATAGAATTGAAAAACAATGATAAAAAGAAGGGCTTAAGAATATTAATTATACTTAAGAAATAATACTTCGAATTTAATAAATTAGATAAATATTTAGGAGAGCTATCATAAGTGCTTGATGCGATTCTATTTAAATTTGTTCACATTATAGAGGCTTTCATGAAGGATATTGCATTGGCTTTAAATGAAGAGAAAATATGAAATAGTGATTTATTTGGAAAAGAAGGACGAGTAATATATAGTAATGGATTAACAATTATCAATCTCTTAAAATTATAAAAGAAATTGAGCCTATAAAGAAATCTTTTATTCAAACTCATTATAAAGCAAAAGATTGGGAATATAAAGAAGAATATAGATTAACAAAGCTATTTTTTATTTCAACTAATGGATTTAAGCTACCTGAGAATAAAGATAGAACTGTTTCAATTACAGACAATTTTATTGAAGAAATAAATTTAGAATTAAATATATTCCAAAAACACAAGGATAAAATAATTCTAATATATAAAAATAAAAATATAAAAGTCTATCAGATAACTAAAATACCTTTTAAATTCTTATTAGATAGGTAAGAAATAATAAGTAAAAAATAATTGATTCAATAATATGATTACTCAAATAGAACAAGCTTTATTAAGATGTAGTGGTGATAAGTTTGCAAATATATCACGTTTATATTTATCTTATAAATATGAGTTAGTATATTCTACTGGATTTGTTAAAGGTAAAGAAAAATCTAAAAAAGGAACACCTGATAATTTTGTCTTATTTAAAGATTATTATATATACAATGAAATTACTACTCAAGAAACAAGGCTTGATGAAAAATTAAAAAAAGACATAGCTCATTGTTTTAAACAGAAAGATATTCCAATAAATAGAATATTAAAGATTGTTTTAATTTGTAATGGAGAAATTACTCCAAAGCTTTTAGAAGACTTAACTAATTACAAGAATAATATAAATAAATTAGTTGAATTAGAGGTTATTGGAGTAGATACATTTGCCAATATTATATTTAAAGATTATCCATCCTTAGGGAAGGAATTAGATATACCTATTGATACTGGACAAATTTTAGAATTAAATGATTTCGTAAGACAATATGAAAAATCAAAATTTGCAACCCCTTTAACCAACCATTTTTTTAATAGAGAAAAGGAATTAAAAGAAGGTAGTGCATATTTAGAAAGTGAAGATATAATTCTTATTTCAGGTCAGGCAGGAGTTGGAAAAACCAAATTTTCTCTAAAACTTGTAGAAGAATATAGAAATAAATATCCCTCTTATCATGTAAAATATGTAAAAGCAAATGGAAATCAAGGTATTTGGGAAGATTTAAAAATACAGTTAATCAAGGAAAATAATTATTTGCTTGTAATTGATGATGCTAATAAACTGAAAACAAATTTAGAATCAATATTGAATTTTAAAAATGTGTATAATAAAGAAAAAATTAAACTAATTTTTACTGTAAGAAATTATTTAAAAAGTGAAGTGGACTATTTATTAAAGGATTTTTTACTTATAGAACTTAAAAATTTTGAAAAAGATGAATTAAAAGATATTTTAACTTCTACTGATTTTAATATTACTAATTATTACGCAGATAAGATTTATTCTATTTCTAAAGGAAACTCAAGAATTGCTATAATGGCTGCTAAAGCTGGAATTAATAATGATATAGAAAAAATAAACAATGCCTCAATAATTCTTGAAGAATATTTTTCTTCTGTCAATCAAAGTATTAAATCTGATACGGCTTTACTAAAAGTAGCTGGAGTTTTATCAGTTTTTAGAATTATTGACTTTTCAAATACTAAAATAATAGAAGAAATTAAAAAGTATTTTAATATATCTGAAAACATTTTAAGGGAAAAACTGGATTTGTTATATAAAAATGAAATAGCGGATGAATATAAAAACACTTATAAAATAGCAGACCAAATTTTAGGAGAATATATTTTTTATTTAGTATTTATAAAAGAAAAGTATTTGTCTTTTAAACTATTATTAGAAGTTTACTTTGATGAGCATAAAATTTTATTAATGGATATTTTATCTCCAATTGTGAGCAATTATGGGTTTGAAGAAATAAAAAGTAAAATACATAATGATGTACTAAACAAATGGAAATCAATTGATTGTTATAATAAAAAACTAAAATATTTGAAAGACTTTTGGTTTTATTTACCAACAGAAACTTTATTATTTCTAAATAAATCCATTTCCAATAAAAAAAAATGTGATATAAATAAATACTTATTTACCATTTATGACGATAACAGAATAGGGGCATATGATGATGAAATTATAGATATTTTAATTAATTTCCAACAATTTCCAGATAAATTTGGATTGGCTTTAGAAATTCTCTTTAAATATGGGCTATCAACTCAAGAATTATTCTCCAAATTATTAAAAGCTCTTACTCAATCTTTTGCCTATGGGGAATATAGTTATGAGACAAAATATAATATACCTATAAAAGTATTTGATTATTTATATTCTAAAGTATCAGAAAATGAGGTTTTTTATTCAAGGATAATACTTTTTATTGCAACAAAATATTTGATTGATAGTTATCAGGTTATTTCAAGTGAAGGTTTGAAATTTTATATAGGTGAAAAACTTGTTTGTTTAACTACAGAACAGAAGAAGTTTAGACATAAACTTTGGGATTTCATTTTTAATTGTTATAAAAATAATGGTATAAAAGAATACGTTTATGAATTCTTTGAAAATCATCATTATTCAATGCATGTAAAAATTAATAAATCTGTAATTAAATTTGATAGAGATTTAATTACTGAATTTATAAAAGATAATTTTTCTAACAAATCTTATAAAGATGTGTATATTGTGTACGAATATACAGAAGAATTAAAAAATGCTGATATTGAATATGATATAGTACTTGATTCAAAAATTCAGAATAAAGATTTTGAAATATGGTTGTTATTGTATGAAACAGTACATGAAAATAAAAATAATTTACTTTTTGAAAAAATAAAAGATTATGGGTTAGAGGATTATATAACTCTTTTAAATAGCATAAATAACATTTATAAAAAAGTAGGGTATGAAGAATTTTCCCAAAACTTTTCTATAGTATATCATTCAATTTATGAGATGTTTGTAGATTTAGCTCGTAAAGATTTTGATTTATTCCTTCAAGTTTTAGAAAAATTATTTGAATATGACTATTTTGTTGATATGTCTTTAGGAAACATATTTATTAAACTTGATTATGATTTGCCAAAAACTAAAAAGTTAAAAGATATTTTACAAAAGAATACAAAAATAGAAAATATATATATTTCTCTACTTGTTAATATACCTAAAGATTTTATTACTATTGAAGATTATTTATACTACTATAAATTATTACAAGACCAGAATACTAATCACTTTTATTTTTGGTGTATTGACTCAATTTTAGAAAAGTTAGAAAATTTAGAATTAGATTTAAATCAAGAAGTATCTAAAATTATTGATATCATTTATCAAAAAATTAAAACAAGTAATGCTTATTTAGATCTTAGAGATTCATTATTTAATTTTATCTATAATAAATATCCTTCTGTTTTTATTAAGAAATTAGATATAATAAAAAAAATATACTTATATTTTAATAAAAAAAACAATTATTTTGACAATAATTTGAATATATTAAAATGTATTTTGGTAAAATCCCCTAATTTCATAATTAAATTATTAAAATCTAAATTTAATGAAAACACATTCATTAGTAGAAATGACTTAAATGTTTTTAATTTTTGTAAACTTTGGGAACTCAATAATCCGGAAGAAATATTTATAAATATAATTAAATATTTCAATGGTTCTCTTTTTATATTATCTAATACACCATCAGCAATTGTAAGTCTATTTAGAGGTAACAATAAACAAGAATCAGACTTTCTCCTATCCTTAATTAGTATTTCTGATAAAAGGATGTTAAGAACTATTTTTAATGTTATAGTCTGTAAATTTAAAGACAAAAAATTTGAATTTTTGCTAAAAATACTTAAAAAAGATAATGATTTAGAATTTTTTAAAACTTTAGACTTATACATGTTAAGTACTATTTATTCAGGAAGTGGAATTCCAAGAATGGAGTATAAAATTTCTGAATTAGAGAAAACAATAGATTTTTTTCAATCTTTAAATGATATGAAATATTTAGAACATATTAAATATTTGGAGGATACTATTATGTATACTAAGATAGAGATTGAATATGAAAGAAAAAGAGAATTTATTAATAAATGGAGTGTTTAATAAATTAAGTGTTAAAAGGATTATAATAAAACAAAGAATGCTGTCCTTCGAAAAAACAAAAAACCATAATCTAAAATGATTATGGTTTTTTAAGTGGTACCTCTTGGAATCGAACCAAGGACACAAGGATTTTCAGTCCTTTGCTCTACCAACTGAGCTAAGGTACCTCAGATTTGGTTTGCAAATATAGGACTTAATTTTAAAGTACAAAATAATTATTAAAAAATATTTAAAAAAAAATCACGTTAACATATTTAATAGAACTTTTACAATATTTATTTTTATAATCCGTGCATTATTGACATATTTGCAGTTATTAAATTTTTCAGGATGAAATTTAAAATTTTCTTATTATTTATTTTTATTTTAGCTAACCATTCAATTAATGCACAGCAAACCTCAACTTCTCCATATTCATCCGTTGGGTTAGGAGATAATAAGACAAACAGTGATATAGTAATTTCATCCATGGGAGGCATAGGTACTGCGTATATTTCAGATTTCAATAATGAAGTGAATTTTATTAATCCTGCAGCAAACAGAAATTTAAGATATACCAGTTTTAATATTAGTGTGAATACAGATTATACAGACGAAAAAACTTCTTTAGAAAGCAGTGATAGATCTACTACATATTTAGCAAATTTAGCTTTTGCTTTTCCTATTGGTCAAAAATCTCGAGCAGGTGTAAATCTACAACCCTATACAAATATAGGATATGATATGACATTAGATGCAACTTCGCCTGTAAATATGAAATCTATATTAAAAGGGAGAGGGGGGTTAAATTCATTTAATGGTTTTTATTCTTATAACGTAACTAAAGAATTATCTTTAGGAGCAAAAATAGGTTATATTTGGGGAGAACTTAAGAAAGAACAAGAAAATTCTATTCAGAATGCAGCTTTAATCTCCGGGATATTTAACAAAAAGGAATATAATTTTTTCGATTATACCTTGGCATTAGCTTACCAAAAAAAATTAAAAAAAGATCATTTATTAAAATTAGGAGCTACCTATAATATAGGACACAAAGTAAATACAGACATCGATTATGTTTATTCTACCTATTACTATGATGTTTATGGAAATAAAAAATCTGTAGATACACTTACATACATAAATGGAGAAAAGAAAACTAAAATACCTTCTTCTTTTTCTTTAGGAGTGGCTTATGGAAAAGAATTTAAATGGTCATTAGGAGCAGATTTTAAATTTACCAATCAATCTAAATTAGAAATACCGGAAGATAATTTAGAATATAAAAACAGATATAGAGTAGCAATAGGCGGTTGGGTATTACCCAATGTGAACAGTTTCAGATCATATTTTCAAAGAGTTATATATAGATATGGGATATATTATGAAAATACAGGCATTGAACTTTATAATCATACAATTAATCAATATGGACTTACAGCAGGGATGAGTCTTCCTTTGGGGAAATCAGGTCGTCAAGATCCCTCATTGCTAAACTTAGGTATTGAATTAGGCCAAAGAGGAACTAAATCTGATGGGCTGATCAAAGAAAATTTTGTAAACTTTAAAATAGGATTTAACTTTGATGACCTTTGGTTTAGAAAAAGAAGATATGATTAATATGCCCTCTTTTTACTTACTTTAAACTAATAACTTTTAATTATGAAAAGTAAAGTAAGGCTTATAAAAATTATTGCATTTATCTACTTAGTTTTCTGTAGTACAATTTCTTGTTCAGATGATTCAACCGAGAATTTAGGAAAAAAAAATAAGAATTTTGTATCACGAAAAATATTTAATGCCCATGTGGTTATTACAGATTCTATTTATAAAGTCATAAATCTGAGATCACCTTTGATAGAAGAATATGAATTTGCTCAAACTCCCTATACAGAGTTTCCCAAAGGGATAGATATGGATTTTTATGAAAAAGGTAAAAAACCTGGGCATTTAAAAGCAGACTATGCGAAAATAATAGAAGTAACAGGATGGTATGAAGCTAGGAATAATGTAGTACTGATAAACTCTTCTAACGATACATTAAAGACCAATCGTATTTTTTGGGATAAAAAAAATAGAAGGATATTCTCTAATGATACGGTAAAAATATACCGAGCTGATGGAATAACTACAAATATTTCAGAACATGGGATTGAATCAACGGAAGATTTTAAAAACTATAAACTCAAAAAAAATAAAGGAACTCTTCCATACAATAACGAATTAAAAAAATAATAATAGTTAGTAACCGCAGCCTCAAATATTCTTATTTTCATATTTTTTTAAATTACTTTAACTCAAAAATTCACAGATTTATATATCTTTATTTATATTATTTTTTATAGATAAAAAATTCGAAAGTTTTTCCAAGATATATATATTTATATTATTTTTACTAAATTTGCTTTCATAAATTATTCTTTCAATAATTATTATTTGATGAATGCAAGGT
The DNA here is from genome assembly GCF_002964965.1 of Apibacter adventoris. NCBI lineage: Bacteria > Pseudomonadati > Bacteroidota > Flavobacteriia > Flavobacteriales > Weeksellaceae > Apibacter > Apibacter adventoris. Next base: position 236,580 of record NZ_PSZN01000023.1, on the reverse strand, counting down.
TTCAATTTAAAATTATATTTAGTTTTTTTAGATTATTTTTATAACCTAGAAGAAGTTCTTTAATTATATATATATAAAATTTGATATATTTAATATTGATATTCAGATTTAAAATGAATGAAGTTAGAATTCTTAATGTATGTTAAATAATATAAAATAAAATCTTTTTTTATTAAAATAGAAAGGTGTAATTTAGTAACTTGAAATGCATTGTAATTAAAATGTAAATATTCATTAATCATGAAAAGAACATATACCATTTTGTTTTTATCAATAACCATTTTATCTTTTGCACAAAGAAAAAAAATTGAAGAAACTTCAGAAAAAGGATTTTATTTTAAGCAAGTAGGAGATAAAATAGAGGTTTGGAGAGGTTATCCATCTTCCGATAAAGCGAGTAATAACGCAGGTTATAGCTTTATTGAAGAAAAAAAGTCAGAGAGAATGGAAGTAGTATCAAATAATAAGAGCAATAGATTGCCTGCAAGTGCTTTTTCTTCCCCTAATGAAGTAAAAATAACTCAAGATGCAGAAGGAAATAAATATTGGATTATTATAGATGGTACGGTAGTAAAAACAGAATTAGCTAACAAAGCTAATTCAGAAAAAGCAACCCCTCAAACTACAAGTAAGATAATAACAAAAGATCCTAAAAAAAATTCAGATGAAATCCAAAATAATATGATTTCAACAACTCCTGAAAAAAAATTAGGTACATCCGGAATTGTAAAAGTAGCTTCAAAAAAATCATCAGTAAAAGAAGAAATACCTGTTAAAGGTCATAAAAATGTAGCTCAGGTTAATACGAATACAAAAAGTCTTAAATTATCAGAACAATCTACAGAAGTTAAAAATGCAAATGCAGAAGTTTCAGATTCAAAATCCTTGAAAGAAGTAAAAACTTCTGAGACTGTTACAGCTTCATCTTTAAAGAGCGAAACGCCTAAAGAACCTATACCTCCTCAAGAACCTGTATTTTCTAATGAAAAGAAAGAAATTCAAAGTGTAAAAGTAAAAGAAGAAACTTCAGTCAAAACGAATCCAAATCTAGCACCTACAAATACTATTACAGAAAAACCTACATTGACAATAGAACCTTCTGAAACTAAACATGTAAATATAAAAGAATTGGATTCTCCTACAGGTAAAGAAGTTAAAACTGATATAAATAATAATGAAGATATAAATGAAGAGATTAAAATCGATTCTGGAGATGTTGGAAATGTATCAGATCTTTTTGAAAAGAATTATGATAATATGACCAATAAAGAAAAAAAGTTATATAGAAAGAATGAAAAGAAAATTATGAAACAGTTAAAAGCTGAATTAAAATTAAAAGAAGAAGAAAGTAATTAAAATATAATTGATTTTTTATAAAATAACCCATCAAATGTTACCAATTGATGGGTTTTATGTTTTTAGAAATTAAATAATTATTTGTTTTACTAAAAGGTCTAGAACCAAAAAATCCTCGGTATGAGGATAATGGAGAAGGGTGTGGAGATTTAATTATAAAATGTTTTTCAGGATTTATTAGTTTAATTTTTTGTTGAGCATAACTTCCCCATAAGATAAAAACAATGTTTTCCTTTTCTTCTGATATTTTTTGGATTATAGAATCTGTGAAAATTTCCCATCCTTTTTTTTGGTGTGATCCGGCTTCATGAGCTCTTACCGTTAAAGTAGCATTTAATAAAAATACGCCTTGCTGAGCCCAAGCAGACAGATCTCCGGAACTAAGACTTACACCTAAATCATCTTTTAGTTCAGTAATTATATTTTGTAAAGAAGGAGGGTTGGTTATTCCTTCGGGAACTGAAAAACATAATCCCATAGCTTGGCCTATTCCATGGTATGGGTCTTGCCCGAGTAATACAACTTTTACTTTATCTAATGGAGTTAATTCAAATGCCTTAAAAATTTGTTTTCCTTTAGGAAAGCAAGTATGGGCTTTATATTCATTTTTCACAAAATCTATTAAAGATAAAAAATAAGGTTTTTCAAATTCATTTTTTAACGCATTTTTCCAAGATGGTTCAATATTTATGTCCATGTGTGAATTACATAAAATAATTAAAATACTAAAATACAATTTTTATTTAAAAAGAAATAATAGCATTTTTTTAAAATTCAATTGATTATCATAAATTTCCTATTTAGTAAATTAAAAAAAGTGTACTACTATAAAAATGATAATAATTTTAAATAATAGAATACATATTAAAATTTAATAGTTTAATTTTTTTTTCAGCTATTAATTCTTGTAGAAAATGATGGATTTCATCAAAAGAAAAAGAGTGAAATTCAGCATAAATATCCTCTCTAGAACATGGACCTTTAGCTATAAATGATAGAATATCTGACGAAGGATTTAAATTCTTTTTTATTTTATTTAAACAAACATCACATTTATTGCAATTATGGTAAGATTTTTCTCCAAAATAACCCAAAATTAATTTCATTCTACAATATTTTTTATTTTGAATGAAAAATTCTAATTCTTTATATTTTAATAATTTATTTTCTTGAATTTGTTTAAATTTTGCCCAAAGATCATTAAAGATCAAAAATTCATTTCTTGAAGTGATAAAAATTATTTTTTGCAACGCACCATCAATATAATTTATTTCTCCTAGTTTAGAGTATTTAACTAAAATTTCATGAAGCAGTATGGGGGAAATCATTAAAGAATCTGCTAATTTTTTTTCATTTACCTTAATTTGATAAGAAAAAATTCCGCTGATTTTTCTAGCTATTTTTTCAATAATTTCAGAATCTTTCCCAAAAGCATTTTTAATATCAAGTCTTTCAATAGGAAAATTAAATTGAATCAAACTATCAGTTGGTTCATATTTCCATTGTATAATATTACAGTTACTCAAAAATTCCAGGACATTTATAATTTTATTACGACCTATATTTACTTTGTTTTGAAAACTCATCAAATCAAATTCAAAAGTATTTTCAGGTAATTCATTTGGAGCAATACCGTAAATTGAATATAAATAAAGAACAATTTTTTTATATTCGGTTTTTGAAGAAATAGTTTGCGTTAGTGATGAAAAAATTTGAGATAATTCATTTTCAGACCAAAATAAAAAAGCATAAGAAGTTAATCCGTCTCTACCTGCTCTACCAACTTCCTGATAATAATTTTCCAGAGAATATGGTGGGGAAAGATGAATTATCAACCTAACATTATCTTTATCTATTCCCATTCCAAAAGCGTTGGTTGAAATCAAAACTTTTGAATTACTATTTGTCCACTCTTTTTGTTTTTGTAATTTTTCTCGAAGAGGGAGCCCAGCATGAAAATAATCTACATCAAAACCCTTATTTGAAAGAATTTGATAAATATTTTTAGTTTCGTTTCTTGTTCTACAATAAATAATTCCTGAACCATTGTATTTGTTTAGAGTCCGTTCAATTTGTCCAATTTTGTCTTCTGTTTGGATTACATGTAATGATAAATTCTCTCTTTCATATGATTTTTTAAAAACTTGGACATCTCTTAAATTTAATTTTTTTATAATTTCAAAAAGTACTTTTTCTGTTGCTGTAGCTGTTAAAGCAATACAGGGAATTTGCAGGCCAATATAAATTCTGAAATCCTTAATTAATTGATAAGAAGGTCTGAAATCATTTCCCCATTCTGAAATACAGTGAGCTTCATCCACAGCCAGGAATGATATTTCAACATCATGAATTATCTCTAGAAAATTTTTATTTAAAAGTCTTTCAGGAGAGACATATAATAATTTAAGTTCATTATTTTTGAGTTTGTCAAAAATAATATATTGCTGATCAATGGTTTGCTCCGAAGAAATATATTCTGCAGATATCTGTCTTTGTTTTAATTGTGATACTTGATCTTTAATTAATGCAAGTAAAGGGGATATAACAATACATGTGCCTTCTCCCATTATTGCAGGAACTTGGTAACAGATAGATTTACCTGCACCTGTTGGCAAAAGTGCCACTGTATCACAACCTTCCAAAATACTTAAAATAATTTCTTTTTGAGGATCCCGAAACTCTTTATATCCCCAATAAGATTCTAGTATGAGGTTAGGTAAAGTATAATTCATTAAAAATTAGCAATTCACTTTAAATGTTGATGGTTTACAAATATAGGTTTTTAAGTTAATTTTTTATAGATTACGTGTAACAAAAAAAGCTTAATTTAGACAAATCAAATTAGAAATGTAGAAAAATATTATCATGAAAAAGAAGACTATTAAAATTATTTTAATAATTATCTTTATTTTGCTCTTTTTATATTGTATCGGATATGTTGTCCGATCAAATGCTAACAACAGTGATACTTTTACTACAGAATCCCCTGTAATGATGGTGGTGCAACAAAAATCTATTGCAACAGGAAAGATAAATCCTAAAGAAAAAATTGATATAAAACCCAATATATCTGGAATTATAAAACAAATTCATGTTAAAGAAGGAGAAGAGGTTAAAATTGGTCAGTTAATAGCAACAATTAAAGTGGTTCCGGTAGTTTCTAATGTAAATGCAGCCATGCAATCTATAAACTCAGCAAAAATCACTTTAAATAATCAAATACGTCAGTTTAATAGACAAAAATTATTATATAATCAAGGTGTAATTTCTAAACAAGACTATGAAACAGCTGAGACTGATTATAAGATGGCACAACAAACTTTAAAACAAGCACAAAAAGAATATGATATTGCTAAAACAGGAGTTACACCAGGGCTAGAAGATTTGGCAAGTATTCAAATACGTTCTACGGCAAACGGGTTGGTATTAGATATTCCTGTAGAAGTGGGAGATCAGGTTATTGAAGCTAATACTTTTAATGCCGGAACAACTATAGCCAGTGTTGCAGATGTAAATAAAATGATATTTGAAGGGAAAGTAGATGAAGCTGATGCCGGTAAAATGCATGAAGGAATGTCCATGAAAATAGTTATAGGAGCTTTACAAGATAAAAATATAAATGGGATTTTAACCTTTATTTCCCCTCAGGGAAAAGAAGAAAATGGGGCTGTGAAATATGAAATAAAAGCAGATATTATAATTCCTTCGGGAGTAGATATAAGAGCAGGATATAGTGCAAATGCTGAAGTGATACTTAAACAAACCCCAAAAACTTTAGCAATTCGGGAAGCTTTGGTGCAATATGATGAAAATGATAAACCTTTTGTAGAAATTGAAGAAGCAAAAGGAAAGTTTAAAAAAGTAAATATACAGTTAGGACTTTCAGATGGTCTATACGTTCAAGTATTAAAAGGCCTTAATAAAAATGATAAAATAAAATTGTGGAACCCTACAGATACTGATAAAGAGGCTAAAAAATAAATCCTAATTAGAAGTAAACATATGAAACATGGATAAAGTTTTAGAAATAAATCATCTTACCAAGAAATTTAATCGGTTAACAGCTGTACACGATATAAATTTTAGTGTGGAAAAAGGGAATGTGTATGGTTTATTAGGACCTAATGGAAGCGGAAAGTCAACCACCTTAGGTATGGTTCTCAATGTGGTTAATCCCACAAGCGGTTCATGGAAATGGTTTGGAAAAGAGCACAGCACAGAATCTTTGAAAAAAGTGGGAGCAATAATAGAACGACCTAATTTTTATCCATATTTATCAGCCGAAAAAAATTTAAAAATTGTAGCAGAAATTAAAGAAGCTCCCCTTTCTAAAATAGAAGAAAAATTAGAATTGGTAGGATTATTAGAAAGGAAAAAAGATAAATTCAGTTCTTTCTCCTTAGGTATGAAACAGCGTTTGGCAATTGCCGGTGCCTTACTGAATGACCCTTTAGTTTTAATATTAGATGAACCTACTAATGGATTAGATCCACAGGGTATTATACAAATTCGTCAGATTATTCAAAAAATAGCTTCTACCGGAACAACAATTATTTTGGCCAGTCATTTACTGGATGAGGTAGAAAAGGTCTGTAATCATGTAGTTATCTTAAACAAAGGGAAAACAGTCTATTCAGGGTCAGTAGAAACCATGTCCGCAGGCTTAGGTTTCTTTGAACTGGGGGCATCTAATATGACAGATTTAGTAGAGGCATTACATACTTTACCCTATTTTAATAAAATCACACAAGGAGCTTACTGGGTTACCGCTATTATTGATAAGGATATAGAGCCCTCAGAGCTGAATAGAATCCTTTTTGAAAAAGGGATTTCATTAAATCATTTAGTGAAAAGAAAAGAAAGTTTAGAACAACAATTCTTTAATCTTATAAAAAATCAAAACTAATTAAGATGTTAAGATTATTAAAAATAGAATGGAATAAAATTTATTATTATAAAGCTGCTAGGGTATTTACATTTATTTATTTTGGATTGTTAATTTTAATGGGGCTTTTTTTATCACAATTTAAAACCAGTGTTAATGGTACAGATCTTGACCTTGCTAAGCTTGGAGCATTTGATTTTCCCTATATTTGGCAAAATATAACCTATTTTGCGGCTATAGGTAAAATATTTTTAGCTGTAATTATTATTACTAATATAACGAATGAATATTCCAATAGGACATTAAAACAAAATTTGATTGATGGCTTAAGTAAGAAAGAGTTTATACAATCAAAATTTTTAACCACTCTTGTATTTTCTTTACTTTCCACCTTATTTATATTCTTAATTGGTTTAATTTTAGGTGTTTCCTTTTCAGAAAATAGTGTTTCCTTTTTTCAGAATATAGATTTTATAGGAGCTTACTTTATGAAGTTAGTTCTTTTCTTTAGTTTTTGTATGTTTTTATCCGTACTAATGAAGAAAACTGCTTTTTCTTTTTTAATGTTATTTGTATGGTGGGTTTTAGAAAGTATTTTAGGCGGGGTTGAATCTTTTCTACGAATAAAATTTTTCGATCAAAATCCTTTGAAAGTTAAGATGGTTTATAATTATCTTCCTTTACAAACATCTTCTAACTTAATAAAATTTCCAGAGTTAAGTTTAGAAGATTATATTCTCGGAGGCAGACCTTTTACTCAAGGGGCTGTAGATTATAGTTTTTTTATAGTTTCTGTTTTTTATATAATTATTTTTGTTATGTTATCTTATATACTCTTAAAAAAGAGAGATTTATAAAATAAATATATAAGATTACAATATAATAAATATCTCTTCTAAAAATACCGTATTTTTGTATTTATGATTTCCAAAGAAACCATAGATAAAATTTTTTCAACAGCCAGGGTTGAAGAAGTAATTTCTGATTTTGTAACCCTCAAAAAATCAGGGAGTAATTACAAAGGATTAAGTCCTTTTGTGGATGAAAAAACCCCTTCTTTTATGGTTTCCCCCGCAAAACAGATATGGAAAGATTTTTCTTCAGGAAAAGGGGGTAATGTAGTTACCTTCATTATGGAGCAGGAACACTACACATATCCGGAAGCTTTACGTTATCTGGCTAAAAAATATAACATAGAAATAGATGAAGATCAGGTAGAACTATCAGAGCAACAAAAGGAGACTTATCAAAATAAAGAGAGCCTTTATCAATTATCAGAAGTTGCAGGTGAGTATTTCCAAGATCAGTTGTGGAAGACAGAAGAAGGTAAAAATATAGCACTGTCTTATTTTCAGGAAAGAGGTTTGAGAGAAGAAGTTATACAATACTTTCATTTAGGATATTCGCCTAAAAATAAAAACTCTTTTACTCAATTTGTATTGAGTAAAGGTTATAAAAAAGAAATTTTAGAACAAACCGGATTAAGTATATTCAAAGAAAATTCAGAGCAAGGAATAGATCGTTTTAGGGAAAGGATTATATTTCCTATTCATAGTTTTTCAGGAAGAATCCTGGGATTCGGAGGAAGAATCCTGCAAAATCATGTAAAAACAGCAAAATATTTAAATTCCCCTGAAAGTGAAATATATCATAAAAGTAAAGTTTTATATGGCTTATTTCAGGCAAAATCACATATTACTAAAGAAGATAATTGTTATTTGGTAGAAGGATATATGGATGTAATTTCTTTATACCAGAGCGGAATTAAAAATGTGGTAGCCTCTTCAGGTACTTCACTTACAAATGATCAAATCCGTTTAATAAAGAGGTTGACTAATAATATTACAATACTTTATGATGGAGATTCAGCCGGAATCAAAGCCTCTTTTAGAGGAATTGATATGATTTTAGAGCAAGATATGAATGTTAGGGTCTTGTTATTTCCTAATGGAGAAGATCCAGATAGCTTTGTCCAAAAACATTCCTCTGATGAAATTGAAAATTTTTTTAAATATAATATTAAAGATTTTATCCAATTTAAAACGGATGTATTATTAAAAGAAGCTCAAGATGATCCTATAAGAAAAGCATCCTTAATAAGAGATATAGTTAGTAGCATAGCTTTAATAAAAAATCTAATACAGAAAGAAATTTATGTGAAAGAATGTGCTAGGTTATTGGATATTTCAGAACAAGTTCTATTTAGTGAACTAGCACAAATTACACAAAATAAATTAGAATCTGATAGGAAAGAATTTAAAAAAGAAATCAAATTACAACCGGTTGAAAATAAAAATGAAAAAGTAGATTTTACCTATAAGATAGAAGAAGACATATTAGATTTGATGCTTTCTTATGGAGATTACGAGATAAAAATGAATTATATAGAAGGGGAAGAAGCATATAAAACGACAGTAATAGAAGAAATAGTACACAGATTTAAAGAAGATGACATACAATTTTCTATCGATTTTTATAATAAAATTTTAGTTGAAATAGAAGATGGGATTGATAAAGGTGAATTACGTACGGGTGAATTTTTTGTAAAGTCAGAAGATGAAAATTACACCAGATTTGCTGCCCAAAAAATGTTAAAAAAATATTTTATTAGTGAAAATTGGCAGGTGAAAGAAATTTTTGTTCCTAGTTTAGAACAAAATCTTTCAAAAAACACGAAAGATGTAATATTAAAATATAAATCTGTAAAAATTATACAGATGATAGATAAGCTTGCAAAGGACTTAGAAACACCCGATATAGAAGAAGAAAAAAGGAATAATATTTTTCAGCAAATTATAAAACTCAAAATATTGTTAAAACAAATAAAAGATCTAGAAAACAAGGTTATTTAGAAACATTCTAATTTAAATAATTAACACTTTATAATTATATTTTTGTTAATATAAAAATCATATATTTGCCAGTAAAGAACACCTGAAAAAAACATATCTATGAGCATTAGTGCATTTTTTAGATTATTTCAGCCCAAAGATAAAGTTTTTTATACTTTGTTTGAAAAGGTTTCAGACAATCTTTTATCCATGTCAAAATACATGGTTGAGGGCATGTCTTCTAAAGAAAATATAACAGAAGCATTTTTTAAAAAAATAGAAGATTATGAACATGCCAATGATAAATTAACACACAATATTTTTATAGAATTAGGGAAAAATTTCATTACTCCTTTTGACAGAGAAGATATACATCAGTTGGCAGCTTCTTTAGATGACATAGCAGATTTTATGTATGCCTCTGTTAAATATGCACTTTTATATAAATCTCCTTATTTAAAATCTTTTGCTACATTTTCTAAATATATAGATGATAGTGTTGTAGAATTACAGAAAGCAATATATAATTTAAGAGATTTTAAAAGGCCTAAAGAAGTTCTAGAATCTTGTGTAGAAATTAATAGAATCGAAAATGTTGCAGATGATTTGTTTAGTAAAGAAATGGGGGCATTATTTGAGAGTAAAATAGAAGTTATAGAAATTATTAAAATAAAAAATATCATAGAATATTTGGAAGATGTTACTGATAAATGTGAAGATGCAGCAAACATTATTGAATCTATTTTAGTTAAATATTCTTAAACCCCTTATATGACGTTACTTATAACTATCGTAGTATTAGCTTTAATATTCGATTATATAAATGGTTTTCATGATTCAGCGAATTCAATAGCGACCATTGTTTCAACTAAAGTATTAACACCGTTTCAAGCGGTTTTATGGGCAGCATTCTTTAATTTTGTTGCCTATTTTGTTTCCTTGCATATTATAGGTGAATTTAAAATTGGAAATACCATTGCTAAGTCTGTACATGAAAATTTCATAACATTAGAAGTAATTTTCTCAGGTTTAGTAGCAGCAATCCTTTGGAATTTGTTTACTTGGTGGGCAGGAATTCCTTCCTCTTCTTCGCATACACTTATTGGAGGATTTATTGGTGCAGCTATAGCTCATGTAGGAGGTTTTAGTGAAGCAGGTCAAGCAGTAATAAATTACCCAATCGTAATACCTATCATATTATTTATTTTTATTGCACCTTTTATAGGTATGATAGTATCTTCTATAATCACTTTAATAATTATAAATATTTGTCGGAAGGCAAATCCATATAAAGCCGATCAATGGTTTAGAAAATTGCAATTAGTTTCTTCTGCTGCATTTAGCATAGGGCATGGAGGAAATGATGCACAAAAGGTAATGGGAATTATTGGAGCAGCATTTATTTTTTATGAAGTAAACATGGTGCATGCAGCCGAATATGTAAATCTCACTTCAACGGAAAGATTTCAGCATTTTACTTCTGATTACTGGTGGGTTCCTATAAGTAGTTTTATAGCAATTGCTTTAGGGACTATGTCAGGAGGATGGAAAATTGTAAAAACAATGGGAACTCGAATTACAAAAGTAACTCCTTTAGAAGGAGTTTCAGCTGAAATTTCAGGAGCTATTACCCTTTTTTTAAGTGAACATTTAGGAATTCCTGTAAGTACAACTCATACAATAACAGGTTCTATTATTGGGGTAGGATTAGTTAAAAGAGTATCAGCCGTAAGATGGGGAATCACAATTAAATTGCTATGGGCTTGGGTTTTAACTATTCCTGTAAGTGCTGTATTAGCAATGATAGTTTATTCAATTGTTAAACTATTTATGCAATGATCAACTAAATTCTTTTAGTCTTAAAAAATTCTTTTAGTAATTGAGAGCATTTCTCTTCTAAAACCCCAAAGATACATTCTGTTTTAGGGTGCAAAGAAATTCCGCTAGAAGAAAAACCTCTGTGTATATCTTTAGCACCTATTATTATTTTACTAACCTGAGACCAATATAAAGCCCCTGCACACATAACACAGGGTTCTAAAGTTACATATAAAGAGCATCCTCTTAGATATTTAGCGCCCAGATAATTACTTGCTGCAGTAATTGCCTGCATTTCAGCATGGGCAGTAACATCGGTTAAAGCTTCGGTTAAATTATGAGCCTTAGCTAAGATTTTATTATTAGAAACAATAATTGCTCCTACAGGAACTTCATTATTACTATAGGCTTCTTCAGCTTCTTTAAGGGCAATATTCATAAAATAAGTATCAGTAAACATTATACTTTTTAGCTTTTTTTACTTTCTTCAAACTCCTCATTTAACAAATGGCCACATTTAAAACAATATTTAGCGTTAGGTTCATGATTTTCAGCCATACAAAATCTACATTTCTGGGTATTCAAATGAATTTTTTTATTTCTTGTATATTCTGCGGAAACCAACCCGGCAGGAACAGAAATAATAGAATATCCTAAAATCATAATTCCCGATGCTATAATTTTTCCAACAATTGTAATAGGAGCCACATCTCCATATCCTACCGTTGTTAGAGTAACAATTGCCCAATACATTGATTGAGGGATACTAGAAAAATTTTCTGAATTATATTTATTTTCAATTACATACATAAGAGCACCTAAAATAAGAGTTGTAATTATTATAAAATATAAAAAAACAAAAATTTTCCTTTTACTTTTTTTTAATGAAATTAATAAAGCATTACTTTCATTAATATAACTTCCTAATTTTAATATTTTGAAAATACGTAATAATCTTAAAATTCTAATAATTGCAAGATAATGAGATTGTAAAAAAATTACACTCAAATAAGTTGGAATAATAGATATTAAATCGATAATACCATAAAAACTTGTAACATATTTTGTAGTTTTTTTAACACTGCAAAGTCTTAAGACATATTCAATAGTAAAAGAAATAGTGACCCACCAATCTAATATATATAGCCAGAATCCTATACGATGATTTATTCCTTGTACACTTTCTAGCATTATAATTAAAGTGCTTAATGAAATAAAAAATAAGAGAGTAATATCAAAAATTTTCCCTTTAAAAGTATCAGATTCAAATATAATTTCGTGGAGTTCAAATTGCCATTTCTTAGTGCCTTCTTTTTGCTCATATGTATACCCTACAAAAAAATATTTTATTTTTCTAAAAATATTTTTCATAATAAAATATTTTATTTAAATATTTTATGACCTTTAAAATAATTCAAAAACAAAGATAGAAATAAAACAAATTATTTATAAAATTAATTAGCTGAATTATTTGATTAATAGTGATTGTGTTTATAATTTGTAAAATTTGTATAAAAAATTAATCAACTTGCAGATTTATTTCATATATTTGCAAAATATTAAGAAATTAATTTAGAAAAAAATATATTATTACCATGAAAGAAAAATTTTATATAGACGACACGGATAAACGCATTTTACAATTCTTATCAATAAACACTAGAATGCCGTTTACAGAAATCGCTAAAAAAATGGATGTATCAGCCGGAACTATTCATGTAAGGGTTAAAAAAATGGAAGATGCAGGTGTTATTAAAGGAACATCTTTAAATATTGATTATTCCATTTTAGGCTATTCATTTATTGCTTATGTAGGAATTTTGTTAACTAAATCAAGTAAAACACAAAATGTTCTTGAAAAATTATCTTTAATTCCAAATGTTACAACAGCTAATGTAATTTCAGGGAAATATAATATCTATTGTAAAATAAATGCAAAAGATGCTGAGGATGCAAAAAATGTAATTTATAAAATAGATGATATTGAAGATGTGTTGAGAACAGAAAGTATGATTTCTTTAGAAGAGAGCATTAATGATGAAAATAGATTAATGGATGCTCTATTTAAATAAAAAATAAATGTCTCCTCAAGAAAAGGAAATTTATTTTAATGTAGCTATTTCTACGTCTTTAGTATTGTTTGGTTTTGATGGTGATAAGTTACGTATTTTGTTAAAAAAGCATGATAAAGATCCTTATAGAGGAGCTATGCTTCTACCATCCCAGTATGTTAAATATGATGAAGCTACAGATAAAGTAGCAAAAGATTTATTGCTTAGGCATACTAAAGAAATCAATATTTATATAGAACAATTAAAGGCCTTTTCAAAAGTTTTCAGAAATCCTTTAGGAAGAGTCGTTAATATATCCTATTATGGTACTGTAAAATTAGATGATAAATTAGTGAAATATTCTGAAAATAGAGGAGAAGTCTGGTTAGAGTATTCACAAATTCCAGATCTGGCTTTTGATCACAATGACATAATTGATTATGCTAAGGAAAGATTAAAACGTAGGGTAAAACGAAGACCTATTGGATTTTATCTTCTCCCTGAATATTTCACCATCTCTCAATTGCAAAAATTATATGAAAATGCACTCAATAGAGAAATGGATAAAAGGAATTTTAGAAAAAAAATATTCAATTCGCAATTGATTATAGAAACAGAGCTTACAGATAATTCATCTTCAAAAAAATTCGCCAGATTGTATAAATTTGATGAAGAAAAGTATGAAAAATTAAGCTTAAAAGGATATGATTTTCTATTCTAAAAATAGAAAAAAAAATTCCTATTTAAAAAAATAGGAATTTTTTTTTCAAAATAATATAAAAATAATATTATAAATAATCCCATAAACATTATAAGATGATTATTGTATAATTTTGTACATTTACCTTAAATTAATTTATAAAATCAATAATATGAGTGAAGATGAAGAAATTTTTGGTAAACGTCCCAAAGAATACTTTAAAGTAACAGAAAAAAAATCTTTAGCATTTAAAATTTCATGTTTATACATGGGGTTTATGGCATTTATTCCTTTGTTTTTGGCTATATTGGGTTTTAAAAGAATTTATTTTCCGGGAGCTCCAACTTGGTTTTTTATTATAAATTTATTATTAGGATTGATGATGATGATTGGAGCAATTGGAGCTTATAATTTTAAAAAAAGAGGGTTATATCTTTTTGTTTCTACCCTTATAGTAGATATATTATTTCATCTATCCTTAGGATTTCAAGAATTAGATGCTATACATGGATTATATCTCTTTATAGGTTTAGCTTTAGTGCCGATTGTTCCCCGTTGGAAATATTTTAACTAAAAGACTACTGAACAATGAAAATAGAGTCTTTAAAATTTCCCATTGGAAAATTTGAAAAACCTCAGGAAATTACACAATCACATGTAAATATATGGATTAAGGATGTAGAAAATTTTCCAGATAGATTATTTCATGAAGTTCAGGATCTTTCAGAAGGGCAATTAGATACTCCTTACAGACCAGAAGGATGGACAATCAGACAGGTGGTACATCATGTAGCCGATAGTCATATGAATTCATTTATCAGAATAAAATTAGCCTTAACAGAAAATAATCCTGTTATAAAGCCGTATTTAGAAGAAAAATGGGCGGAATTACCGGATAGTAAAAATTATCCATTACAGACTTCATTAAACATTATTAAAGCCTTACATGAAAGATGGAGCTATTTGCTGAAACAGCTTACAGAAGAAGATCTAAATAAAACCTTTATACACCCCGAGAGTAATAAAGAATTTACAATAAAAGAAATGGTCGGATTTTATGCCTGGCATTCCAATCATCATTTAGCACATATTTCTACATTAAAAAAATCTAAAAATTGGTAATTTTTTAAAGATTTTCGTATTAAAATGTAGAAGTTAATAGATTGTATTATTTTAATATTTTCCAATATTCTAATTTAGAATCATTGGTAAAGTAGGAGATTTTGAAGTCACTTTATAAATAGAGTAAGTGAGATAAAATTTGTGATATAATAGAAATGATTTCTAAATAAAATAGTATGAGAATAGATATTATTACGGTAGTACCCCAATTAATGAAAAGTCCTTTACATGAATCTATAATGAAACGAGCTCAGGAAAAAGAGTTAGTTGATATACATTTTCATGATTTAAGAGATTATTCCAAAGGAAATTATCGTCAGGTAGATGATGCCCAATACGGAGGAGGTGCAGGAATGGTACTAATGATAGAGCCTATTGATAAATGTATATCTAAATTACAATCCGAAAGAGACTATGATGAAATAATTTACATGACTCCCGATGGAGAAACACTAAACCAAAAGATGTGTAATACTTTATCTTTAAAAAAGAATCTTATTATACTTTGTGGACATTACAAAGGAGTAGATCAGAGAGTTCGCGATTTATTTATTACTCGTGAAATATCTATAGGAGATTATGTATTAAGCGGAGGAGAGTTAGGGGCCTGTGTGTTGGTTGATGCAATAGTAAGATTGTTACCAGGGGTTTTAAATGATGAAACCTCCGCATTATATGATTCTTTTCAGGATGATTTATTAGCTCCTCCCGTATATACCCGACCAGAAGAATATAAAAATTTAAGAGTTCCTGGTGTTTTACTAAGTGGTAATTTTGCAAAAATAGATGAATGGAGACAAGAAATGTCGTATAAACATACATTAGATAAAAGACCTGATTTATTAAAAGATGAATAAGTAATGGAAGAAATTGAAAATAAAATAGCAAAAAGTGGTTTAATTACTTTAGATTTAGGGGACTATTATCCTAAAGAATCACATATTTTGTTTGATATTAAAGATTATTTATATGAAGGATTAATTTTAAAAGAAAAAGACTTTAGGAAATCATTATCAGAAATAGATTGGAAATCTTATAATAATACTTTAGTCGCTATAACTTGCTCTGCAGACGCAATTATTCCTTCATGGGCTTATTTATTAGTAGCAAATCATCTTACGGGAATAGCTAAACTTGTTGTCTTTGGATCATTTGAAGATATTGACAAGGAGGTATATACGCATATTATAGATAATATTCCGATTGAAAAATATAAAGATAAAAAAGTCATAGTCAAAGGTTGTTCTCACAAACCAGTTCCGCAAAATGCATACATACAAATGGTTCAAAAATTACTACCTGTAGTATCTTCACTTATGTTTGGTGAAGCATGCAGTACAGTACCTATTTACAAAAAGAAAAATTAAGAAATAAATAAATTTACCAATCTCTCTTATATTTGTAAAATTAAAAAATCTTAAAATTAAATGAAAATAGGAATTTTAGGAGGAGGGCAATTAGGAAAAATGTTTATGCAAAATGCTTTAAATTATCCTAATGAAATATATTTTTTAGAGCCGGATTCTCAAGCACCATGCTCTGTATTTTGTGATTGTTTTATAGAAGGTGATTTTAAAGATTATCAAACTGTTTTAGATTTTGGAGAGGATAAAGATATACTAAGTATAGAAATAGAAAATGTAAATATAGAAGCTCTGAAAGAATTACAAAAAAATGGTAAAAAAATAATTCCCAATCCTGAATGCTTGCAAATTATCAAAGATAAAGGACTACAAAAAGAATTTTATAGAGAACATTATATACCGACAGCCAATTTTTATCTTGTAGAGAATAAAGGAGAGTTGAAAGATGACAAAAGGTTAAAATTTCCGTTTATTCAGAAATTAAGAATAGGAGGATATGATGGTAAAGGAATTCAATTAATTAAGAATCAATTTGATTTAGATAAATTTTGGAATAAACCATCTGTAATAGAAGAAGTCATAGATATTGAAAAAGAATTATCTGTTATAGTATCAAAAAATGAAAATGGAGAAGTTAATGTTTTTAATGTAGTTGAAATGGTGTTTAATGAAAAACTAAATTTAGTTGACTATTTATTTTCTCCTGCAGATATATCTAATGAAGTTGCTGGTCAAGTAAAAGAAATCGGACGAAAGGCGGTTGATGCTTTTCAAACACCAGGAATTTTTTGTATAGAACTTTTTTTGAGTAAAAATGGAAAATTAATGGTAAATGAAATAGCTCCTAGAGTTCATAATAGTGGACATCAAACTATAGAAGCGAACTATTCTTCGCAATACGATCAAATGCTTCGGGTTTTAACAAATTCCCCTTTAGGAGATGTTTCCGAAAAAGAATATGCTGCTATGATTAATTTAGTTGGAGAAGCAGGATATGTAGGTGAGGCAAAATATGAAGGTCTGGAAAAACTATTAGATTTATCTAAAGTATATTTACATTTATATGGAAAAAAAATAACTAAACCGGGAAGAAAAATGGGGCATGTAACTGTTTTAGGACATACCCGAACAGAAATAAAACAAAAAATACAATTTATAAAAAATAATTTAAAAGTTATAGCATAATGAATATAGCCCTAGTAGGAATAATTATGGGAAGTGAAAGTGATCTTCATATAATGGAACCCGCAGCAGATATATTAAAAGAATTAAACATTCCGTATGAACTTACTATAATATCAGCCCATAGAACCCCTGAACGAATGGCAGAATATGCTAAAACTGCCTATCAACGAGGAATTAAAGTAATTATAGCAGGTGCAGGAGGAGCAGCACATTTGCCAGGTATGGTAGCTTCCCATACAACATTGCCTGTAATAGGAGTTCCAGTAAAATCTTCAAATTCTATAGATGGATGGGATTCTATACTTTCCATATTGCAAATGCCAAATGGTATACCTGTAGCTACGGTAGCACTAAATGCAGCGAAAAATGCAGGATTATTAGCGGCACGTATGCTTTCTCCTTTTTCAGAAGAAATAACCAAAAGTCTGAATCAATTTCAAAAATTGAATGAGATTAAAGTTTTACAGGCAGTTGAAAAAGTGAAAAAAAGATACCCTAATGATTTTGATAGTTAGAGAATGTATTACTTTTTTTCTAATTTTCCTTTAATATGGTTGGCTTCAGTTATAAACTCAGATAATTTTTTAGTATCTCCGTTTTCAAGATAAGATTTAAACTCTGTAAGTTTATCCAAATATGTGTTAATTATAGGAAGTAGATATTTTGAATTCTGTATAAAAATTGGTAACCACATATCTACAGAACTCTTAGCTAAACGTACAGTAGAAGCAAATCCTCCGGAAGCAAGATTGAATATCGCTGAATCATTTTTTTCCTTTTCTAGTACTGCTACAGCTAAAGCATAAGAAATTGCATGAGATAGATGAGAAACATATCCAACATGTTCATCATGAGATTCAGAATCCATGAAAACTATTTTAGAGCCTAAAGCTTTGTACATATCCGATATTATTTCAATAGATTTATAAGAAGATTCTTCCGCATTACAAATAATGGATACTTTATCTTTAAATAGATTTTGTATAGCCGCAGAAGGACCACTATTTTCAGTGCCCGACATAGGGTGTGATGCTACGTATAACTGTCTGTTTGGATAATTTTTCACCTTTTTTATTAAAGAAGATTTAGTAGAACCTACATCTGTAACCACAGAGTTAGGATTTATGAATTTCAGAATTGAAGGCAAAAGCTCTAATGATGCGTCTACAGGGGTAGCAAGAATAATTATATCAGATTGTTGAATAGCTGTTGAAAAAGGGGAAATTTTATCAATAATTCCTAATTTAAGAGCTTCTTGTTCATGTTGGGAAGATTTATCTACACCTGTAATCTCAGTTGCAAATCCTGTTCTTTTTAAATCTAAGGCAATCGATCCACCTATTAATCCTAGCCCAATAATAGATACTTTATACGACATTACAAATTTAAATTAAAAAGTCGGTTTTTATTCAAGATAAAGAAACCGACTTTTATTGGTTATATGTTTTATCTATTTACACAGTCATTATTTCTTTTTCCTTAACAACTAAATATTCTTCAGCTAATTTAGTATATTTATCAGTAAGATCTTGTATTTTTTCTTCACCATTTTTCTTTAAATCATCAGATATACCATCTGTTTTTTTTATATCATTATTTGCCTCTTGTCTGGCTTTTCTTATTCCTATTTTAGCATTTTCACATTCTGCCTTAGCTTGTTTAACCAGGTCTTTTCTCCTTTCTTCAGTCAATGGGGGAATATTAATAATAATAGTTTCCCCATTATTGCTAGGAGTAAATCCTAAATTTGCTTGAAAAATTGCCTTTTCAATAGGTCCTAAATTAGTTTTTTCCCAAGGTTGAATACTTAGAGTCATACCATCAGGAACAGAGATATTAGCTATTTGAGATAGAGGGGTTAAAGCTCCATAATATTCTACTAAAATAGATTGTAACATTGCAGGATTAGCTCTACCAGCACGTATTTTATTAAAAGAACTTTCTAAATGTTTGAGGGAGGCCTCCATACCCTCTTTAGTAGCCTCAATAATCAATTCTAATTCTTCCATTTTTCAAGATAAATTTTCTGTGCAAATATAAAGCTTTAATTTTATTAAATAGTGACTAAAGTACCAACTTCTTTTCCTTCGATAATCTTTACCAAGTTGCCTTTTTTATTCATATCAAAAACAATAATAGGTAAATTGTTTTCTTGGCTAAGAGTAAAAGCTGTCATATCCATAATTTTTAATCCTTTTTGGTATACTTCCTCAAAAGAGATACTATTAAATTTCACAGCATTTTTATCTTTTTCGGGATCTGCATTATAAATTCCATCTACACGTGTACCTTTAAGAATTACCTCCGCATTTATTTCAATAGCTTTTAAAGTGGCTGCGGTATCTGTAGTAAAATAAGGATTTCCGGTACCTGCTCCAAAGATAACTACTCTTCCTTTTTCAAGATGTCTTTCAGCTTTTCTTTTAATAAAAGGTTCTGCTACTTGTTCCATTCTTATAGCAGTTTGTAATCTTGTTTTAACCCCAATAGATTCTAAGGCACTTTGCAAAGCCATGCCATTAATTACTGTTGCCAGCATACCCATATAGTCTCCTTGTACACGATCAATACCGGTAGCTACTCCCGAAAGACCTCGGAAAATATTTCCGCCACCAATAACAATAGCAACTTCAGATCCTTTATCAACTACATCTTTTATTTCCTCAGCATACATTTGAAGGATTTTAGAATCTATTCCATATTGTTGATTTCCCATTAGGGCTTCTCCACTAAGTTTTAAAAGTATTCTTTTATATTTCATATTTATTTAGTATAAAAATAGGCTGTAATTTTGTGTCAAATGTGTATTTATAATAGACAAATGTGAATTTATTTTTTTAATGTTAGAATATAATAGTACTATCTCTAAATATTTCTTATGTGCAAATATACTAGGTTTTATTAAAAAATAGTATTTGTTTTCTATTTTAAATAATTTAATTAAATGGTATATTTATTCTGAAAAAACAACATTTAAAAATCAATTATTGTAAAAGAATACTTATACAAAGGAAGTAAATACTAAAGTTAATAATTTATAAATTGTTAAAATTATTATAATTTACGAAACCAGTTTAGCTGAATTTTTCTTTTTTATTAGATTTTATTAATAGATTTGTATGGCTAACTTTTATAATCTAAAGATTTAAAATATGAAAATTGACTTAAGATATAAATATACTTTTATTATAATTCTATTCTTAAATTCATTATTTTTTTCAGGTCAAATTTATTCTATAGAGAATATTAATCAAAAAATTTCCTTAGGAGCCTCTGCTGTTATAAGAAAAGACGAGACGACTGTAACTATATTTTCTTCAAAAAAAATGGTTGTTAAACAAAAAAAAGTAATTACAATCTTAGATAAAAGTAAAGATTATTTATCAGAATTATACTTTCCGTTTGACCCTAATAATAAAATTAAAAACTTAGTTACAACAGTCTATGACAAGACAGGAAAAAAAATTAGGGGAGTAAAAAAATCAGAATATTTAGACATCAGTTCTTCCGATGGATTTAGTTTATATACGGATAACAGGGCTTTAGTCTACAAATATTATCCTGTGAATTACCCATATACTATAGAATACGAGGTGGAAACCGAAAGTTCAAATACATTATTTTTAAGGGATTATGTTCCGCTAACCTATAGAGGAGTAGCAGTAGAACATTCAGCTTATACAATATCTAATTTGTCCGGAATAGAATTAAGAAAAAAAATATATCCTACAAATTTATTTTCTATTCAAGAAGAAAAAACAGAAACCGGATGGTTTTACCAGGTAAATAATATAGCTTCTTTAAAAGTAGAAGCCTTATCTCCATCCTTATCTAATGTAGTTCCCAAGATATCGTTTGCTTTATCTTGTTTTAGTTTAGAGGGAAAAGAAGGGTGTTTTTCAAGTTGGAATGAGTTTGGTAAATGGATGGATTTAAATTTATTGCAGGGAACTCAAAATTTGACAGATAAAGCAAAGGCTGAAATTCATACTTTAGTTAAAGACATTAAAAGCGATAGGGAAAAAGTGAAAATTCTTTATCAATACTTGCAAAATAAAACACGTTATGTAAATATCGCTATAGGAATAGGTGGCTGGAAACCTATTAATGCTTCGGAAGTATATAACAAAGGTTATGGGGATTGTAAGGCATTAACCAATTTTATGTTGACAATTTTAAAAGAAGTGGGTATAAAATCCTTTTATACGGTAATAAACTCAGAAAAGTCAGAAGTAGATTTTGATGAAGAATTTCCTAAAATGGGTGGGAATCATGTGATTTTATGTGTTCCTATGAGTCAAGATACCTTATGGCTGGAAAATACCAGTCAGAATATGGCATTTAATCAATTAGGATTATCTACTGTCAATAGAAATGCAATACTTATTTCCAATGAAGAATCAAAGGTTATTCATACCAAAAAAATGGGTACTAAAGACAATACAGAAAATATAAAAATAGATATTAATCTATATGAAGATAAACAAGCGACATTTAAAGGAACCATGTTTTATAATGGACTACAATACACAGATCAACTCGATTTATTAGCATATGAAACACAAAAATTGCAAGATATATATAAGGAAAAATTTTCTAATATACTTATTTCATCCTTTAATACTTGTCAGGTAAATAATAATAAAAATGAAGGAGTTTTTACAGTAAGTCTTGATTTTAAAGCATCTAGATTTTCTACATTTCTAGGTAAAGAAATGTTTTTTGATGCGGTTCCTATAGAACGCATGAAATATAATTTAGTTAAAGATGAAAACCGAACTTTACCGTTAGAAATTTTATATGGTTATACTGATTCTTATGAGTTTTCTTATATTATTCCTCAGGGATTTATAACAGGAAAACTTCCGGAAGATATATTGTTTACATCGGAATTTGGTAATTATACTTTATTTTTTAAAGAAGAAGGAAATAAAATTGTTGTTAAACGGAAATTAGTGATTAACAAAGGAATTTATTCAAAAGAAAAATTTAATGAATATGTAAAATTCATGAATATTATTTATAAATTCGATAACACAAAAATAAATTTAATTAAAAAAATATGAAATTCACACTAACTATTTTATTCACAATTGTTGTTTTTTTAAGTGTTTTTTCACAAAAAAATTCTTATGGTAAAATATTGCCGGAAGAATTAGAACAAAAACAATCGGGAATAAAATCAGAAGCACCGGCAGAAATAATTTATAAAGAAGTGAAATTATCTGTAAGTGTATATGGAGTATTGGAAATGCAAGTATCTGAAAGAATAAAAGTATATGATAAAGACAAAGCTGATGAATTCCTTACTTATGAGGTTCCTTTACATAAGAATGGAAATGAGTTAGAGAAAATTTCAGGATTCAAAGCTTCTACATATAATTTGGAGAATGGGAAGGTAGTAGAAATGAAAATAAAAAATAACCAGACTATTACAGAAGAAAAACATAAATATTTGAACCTTTTTAAGTTTACATTCCCAGATGTTAGAGATGGCTCTGTTCTTGAATATAAGTATACATTTTATTCTCCCTGGATAAGTGAGATACCTATACAATATTTCGATTATAAAATCCCATTACGATCAATGAAATATACCTGTAAAATTCCATATATTTATTTTTATATTCCTGATATACGAGGATTAAATTCTGATAAACTGAAAATAAATAATGATAAAAGTCAGATTGCAGGAGAATATCCTTTTTCAATTATCACTTTATCTATTGATAATGTAAAACCATATGAAGAAGAACCTTATGTAATGAATTACAAAAATATCAGAACTTCTGTAAGGTATGAGTTGAGTAGAGTGGATATTCCCGGAAAGACAAGTAAGAATTTTTCAACTACCTGGAATGAAGTAGGAAAAACATTATTACAAAGTGATAATTTTAGTAATTATTATAGTAATACTCATCAATTTAAAGATATACTTCCTTCCTTGATCACAGATTTAAAAACCACACGAGAAAAAGCAACAGCTATTTTAAAATATGTTCAAGAAAATTTTGTATGGAATGAATATGTAGGAGTTCATGCAGATCAGAGTTTAAGTAAAACTATAAAAACAAAATCGGGGAATTCAGGGGATTTGAATTTATTAGTAATTGCCATGCTGAGGGAGGCAGGAATAAATGCCAATCCAGTAGTTTTAAGCACAGTATCTAATGGTATGTTAAATTATACATTTCCTTCGCTACAAAAATTAAACTATGTAATTGCTGCATATTATGATAATGGAGAGTTGAATCTTTTAGATGCTACAAATAAATATAGCGAAATCAACCAGTTACCAAAGAGAGCTCTAAACTATAGAGGTTTTTATATAGATAAAGACAATATTAAAGAAGTAGATTTAACAAATAGAACGATAAGTACAGATAATACCTTATTAACTTATAGTATAAAGCCCGATTTAGAATTTGTCGGGAATATGGCTAATAGTTCCGGACAGTATTTTGGAATGACTAAGATGGAAGAATATGAAGAAAATAAAGAAAAATTTGATAAAAAATATCGTTCAAAATATACATTTCCATTGGAGAATTTAGAATTTTCTAATAATTCTTCTATTTTCAAAACGTCTTTTAGCTTTAATTCTGTCACTGACATTGAAAAAATAGGAGATAAATTAGTATTTAACCCCTTACTATTCACTGCTGAAAAAGAACAGGTTTTTAAGGCCGAAAACAGAACTTACCCAATAGAATTAGGTTCTCCTTCCAAATTTTCAAAGATAGTTATAGTAACCCTTCCGGAAGGATATAAGGTTGATAAATTACCCACATCAAAAAAATATAAAATGATTGGGAATTTAGGTAGTTATGAATATATTATAAAAAATTCCAACAATCAAATTGAGATTAAAACGACTTTTTTAATGAATGAGTTTTTTATTTCTGCAAATTATTACAGTGTATTAAAAGAGTTTTGGGAACTAATGATAGAAACAGAAAATCAATTAGTCTCTCTTATAAAAGAATAAAAATAATAAATTTTAAATAAATGAATAATTAGGGGATATATACAATAAACAGTAATTTTGTTTTTTATAATACAAAAAAGTAAGAGATATGGAGATTAAATATGCTGCAAGGATGGCAAATTTAAGAGCTTCTGAAATAAGAGAAATATTAAAAGTAACCGAAAATCCTAATATTATTTCATTTGCCGGAGGCCTTCCCGCACCAGAATTATTTCCTGTAAAAGAAATCAAAGAAATAAATCGTTTAGTTTTAGAAGAATCTGGCTCAAAAGCTTTACAATACTCAACAACCGAAGGATATAAGCCATTAAGAGAGTTAATAGCAAAGAGGATGAATAATAGACTTCTTACCTCGTTTGATGTCGATAATATCTTAATAACACATGGTTCTCAACAAGCTTTAGATTTAAGCGGGAAAGTTTTTTTAGATAAAAATGATGTAGTATTATGTGAGAGTCCTACATATCTTGCAGCTATAAATTCTTTTAAAGCTTATGAGTGTACATTTGCAGAAGTAGAAACAGATAATGAAGGAATGGTAATGGAAAATCTGGAAAAAATGCTTCAAACTATTCCTCGAATAAAATTTATTTATGTAATTCCTGATTTTCAAAACCCTACCGGGCGTACCTGGAGTTTAGAAAAAAGAAAAGCCTTAGCAAAACTGGCAGCAAAGTATAAAATTATAGTCATTGAAGATAATCCTTACGGGGAATTACGTTTTGAAGGAGAAACTTTACCATCAATAAAATCATTTGATAAAGAGGGGTATGTATTATGTACAGGAACTTTTTCCAAAATATTTTGTCCTGGATTTAGAATTGCTTGGATTGCAGGTGATAAAGAAATCATCCATAAATATGTATTAGTAAAACAAGGGGCAGATTTACAATGTAATACATTAGCTCAAATGGAAATTTCTAAATATTTGGAATTATATAATATTAATGAACATATTAATAAAATTATAGATGTATATAAAAGAAGGAGAGATTTGACGATTCATATAATGGAAGAAAAATTCCCTAAAACAGTTTCTTTTACACATCCAAAAGGAGGTTTGTTTATTTGGGTAGAGCTTCCTGCTAATATAGATGCTAGAGAAGTGCTTGCCCAATCTATTCAAAGAAAGGTAGCATTTGTTCCGGGTGGCGCCTTTTTCCCTAATGGGGGGAAAGAAAATACTTTACGTATTAATTTTTCCAATATGCCGGAAGAACGTATTGTGGAAGGACTTACTATTTTAGGGGAAATTCTCTATGAGAGCATAAAATAAAAATTATCTTCTTATTTTAATTAGAAAGTAAAAAATCTTTAAAATCTGAAAAATTATTCTTTAAAGAATGAGCTAGGCTTTTCTTTTTTTCTAGCTGTTTTACTTGTTCAGGAATTTCAATTTTGTCTTTCAAATTTGTAGGATATACATCTATAAATTTGCATGGATGAGCCGTAGATAAAAAGATAGTATAATTTAAAGGATTAAAATG
This sequence comes from Apibacter adventoris, assembly GCF_002964965.1. Lineage (NCBI taxonomy): Bacteria > Pseudomonadati > Bacteroidota > Flavobacteriia > Flavobacteriales > Weeksellaceae > Apibacter > Apibacter adventoris. The sequence continues at coordinate 210,793 of NZ_PSZN01000023.1, read as the reverse complement.
ATTCTTAGCCGCTAAATAAGCTACAGCAGTATGAGGGCAGGCTATATATTTATATTTTTCATATAATTCATTAATTCCTATTAAGGTATCTTTATCTGTATAAGAATAGGCAGAAATAGTTTTCCGTATATTTTCTATATTGTTATCAAATAGATCCATTATACGTACCCAATTACTCGGATTTCCAACATCCATAGCATTAGAGAGGGTTTGTATGGAAGGTTTAGGAGTATAAAGACCTTTTTTTAGATATTGAGGTACTGTATCATTAACATTTGTAGCTGCAATAAAATGCTTTACAGGAAGTCCCATTTTATAAGCAAGTAATCCGGCTCCAATATTTCCAAAATTGCCACTAGGTACAACAAAAACAATATTGTTTTTATTATTTCTCTTTGCTTGAGCATAGGCATATATATAATAGAAAGTTTGCGGGATCAGTCTAGCAATATTAATAGAGTTAGCAGAGGTAAGCCGAAAACGAGAATTGAGTTCTGCATCATTAAAAGCTTCTTTCACCATTGCCTGACAGTCGTCAAAAGTTCCTTCAACCTCAAGTGCACGTATATTTTGGCCGTTTGTAGTTAATTGTTGTTTCTGTATTTCGCTTACTTTTCCTTTAGGATAAAGGATAGTTACACGCGTTCCTTTAACACCTAAAAAACCTAAAGCTACAGCTCCTCCGGTATCGCCTGAGGTTGCAACTAAAATATCGAGTGTTTTATCTTTCGAATTTGACAGGTAGGACATGATTCTACTCATAAAACGAGCACCAAAATCTTTAAAGGCTAAGGATGGACCATGGAATAACTCTAAAACCCCTAACTGATCATATAAAGAAACTAGAGGAACTTCAAAATTAATAGCATCTTCAACAATATTTTTCAAGTCCTGTTTAGGAATGTCCTCTCCAATAAGGGAGCTTGCTGCTTCTAAAGCAATTTCTTGTAAAGAATACTTTGTTATATTTTGTAAAAACTCCTCAGAAATTTGCGGTATCTTCACAGGCATGTATAATCCTTTGTCTGTGGGAAAACTGTTAAAAACCGCTTCTTTAAAAGATATTTTTAAACTTTTATTATTAGTACTATATAATTTCATAATTTTTTTTATTTAAATAATTTAAAGTTCTACAGCTCCTTGAGTATTTATTGAAGAAGAATAACCATTGCTTTCAATAGATTTTTTCCCAAGATGCTGTTTCAGCATTTTTGTTATTTCTTTTGCTTTTTCTATTCCTTGTGTAAAAGCAACAACAGAAGGTCCGGAACCTGATATTCCAAATCCTAAAGCCCCGGATTTAATTGCAATGTTTCTCATTTCTTCAAATTCAGGAATTAAAAAAGACCGGGTAGGTTCAATAATATAATCTTTAAGACTACTGGATATTAGATTATAATCTTCAGTGAATAATCCAGTAACCAATCCTGCTATATTGCCCCATTGAGAAACCGCATTTTTGAGTTCTGTTTGTGTTTTAAGTATTTTTCTGGCAGCACGTGTAGGAACCTCAACATGTGGAAAAATAATTGAACAACATAATTCCTTAGGTACAGGTAGATTTATTACATGGAGTGGACTATAGCTGTGTATTAAAGTAATCCCTCCTAATAAAGAAGGAGCCACATTATCTGCATGCCCATGTCCGCAAGCTAATTCTTCTCCTTTGAGGGCAAAAGGAAGAAGTTCTTGTTTAGTCAATGGAGTTCCTAATAATTGATTAATAGCAAACAATCCTGCTATGGTACTGGCAGCGCTAGACCCTAGCCCACTTCCGATAGGCATTTTTTTGAAAAGTTCTATTTCTAAGCCTATATTCTTAATTCTAAGGTGATCAAGTACCATTTTAATTGAAGCACTTACAGTATTTTTTTCAGGATCTAGAGGCAAAAGTCCAAGATCTCCTGTTATTTTGGTGATTTTTATTCCGGGAGAATCCACTTTTCTAAGTGTTATTTCATCTCCGGGTTCTTCTAGGGCTAAACCCAAAATATCATATCCACAAATAAAGTTGGCAGAGGTAGCCGGAGCAAAAACGCGTACACAATCTTTTTCTTTCATTAAAAAATAATTTGCCTCATGAGTTATGAAGCAAATTTAATTTAATTATAACAGATTATCAATCTTTTTGTGTTTTTCAATGAATGATTAAAGGAATATTTGATAACGTTTACAAAATTTACATCTAACTTATTTTATAGAATGTTATAATACGTTCAATTAAATTAATCATTATATAATTGACTCAGTTTATGATTGAGCCTTTAATATGAAGATTAAGTTAACTTTAAATAAATAAATTGATTCTTTGATAGAGTCTTTGTAAAAAAATTTATGTTTTATTCTGTACCTACATTAATTAGATCGGCAAATACTCCTGCAGCCGTTACTTCGGCTCCGGCCCCTGGTCCCTTGATAACTAAAGGATTGTATTTATATCTTTCTGTAGTAAATGATATAATATTATCACTACCTGAAAGATTATAAAATGGATGTGAAGCTTCCACTAACTCCAGGGTTATAGATACTTTACCTTTTTCCAATTTTCCAATATATCGTATTGCTTTTTTTTCTTTTTCTGCTTTAAGCTTTATTTCAGTAAAATATGATTCAGATTTTTGTAATTCATTATAAAAATCATCTACAGAATTAGCTTTTATACAATTTTTAGATAATATATTTTCCAACAAAACTTCATGCTCTTCTGTAGTATATCCTGCATCTCTTGCCAGTATCATCATTTTACGCATAAAATCTTTTCCACTTAAATCATCTCTGGGATCAGGTTCTGTAAAACCTAATTCTTGAGCTTTTTTTACAACTTCATAAAATGATACATCACCTTTAAAGTTATTGAAAATATAGGAAATAGTTCCACTTAAAATAGCTTCAATTTTTAGTATACGATCTCCGCTGTTCATAAGATCTTTAAGAGTTTTTATGATTGGAAGCCCAGCACCTACATTGGTTTCATAAAAAAAATCTACTCCTCGTTTTCGGGCGGTATCTTTAAGTATTTTATACTCTTTATAAGAAGATGAATTTGCTATTTTGTTACAAGTTACAATTGAAATATTAGATTCAAATATACTTTTATAGAATTTTGTAGGATCAGGACTTGCTGTATTATCAATAAATACACAATTAGAAAGATTCATAATTTTCATTTGTTGGATAAAATTTTCCATATTTGCCTGATTTCCTTCGTTTAAAGCAGCTTTCCATTCAATTAAATCTATGCCATTTTCTTGGATGAGCATTTTTCTAGAATTTGATATACCTACTATTTTAACTTCAATATCATTATTTTCTTTTAAGAAATTGCTTTGGTTTTGTATTTGTTGAAATAAGGTTGCTCCTATATTTCCTGTACCCAAAACAAATACATGTAAGGTTTTGGTCAGTTCTATAAAAAATGTGTCGTGTACTGTATTTAGGGCTTTAGCAAGATTTTTTTTCTTGATTATAACAGATATATTATATTCAGAAGATCCTTGAGCAATTGCATGGACATTAATACCGTTTCTTCCTAAAACATGAAATAATTTACCGGAAATTCCCGGTGTTTGTTTCATATTTTCTCCCACAATTGCAATTATGCATAGGTTTTCTTCAATGCTGGGGATATTAATTTTATGAGTTTGAAGTTCCATTTCAAACTCACGGGTTATTAAATTTTTTGCTCTTTCAATATCATTAGGTTCAATAGCGAAAGTTATACTATGCTCGGAGGAAGATTGAGTAATAAGTATTACATTAATTTGTTCTCTTGCCAATAAAGAAAATAATCGTCCGCTAAATCCTACCTCACCAATCATTCCACTTCCGGTAACGTTTACCAGACTAATTTCATTTATGGAAGATATTCCTTTTATAGGGAAAGGATTTTTTTCTATATTTTCTTTGTGTATTAGAGTTCCTTTAAAATCTGGATTAAATGTATTTAAAAGTAAAATAGGAATATTTTTTCTAAAAGCAGGAATCATAGCTGGTGGGTAGATAACTTTAGCACCGAAATAAGATAATTCCATAGCTTCCGTATAAGAAAGCTCAGAGAGAGAAAAAGCTTTTTTTACAATTTTAGGATCTGTTGTTAACATACCATCCACATCAGACCAAAGTTCAATTTGTTCAGCTTCTAATGCAGCCCCAAAAATAGCCGCTGTATAATCACTTCCTCCTCTACCTAAAGTAGTAATTCTGTTTTCTTCATTTGATGCTATAAACCCGGTTACATAGAAAATTTTATCAGAATGTGTTTCATAATAATTTTTTATAAGATATTCTGTTTTCTCAATATTAACTTTTGCATTTCCAAATTGATTATTTGTTTTTATAAGCGAGCTTGAATCCACATATGTACTTTCAGGAAAATATTGTTTAGAAATTTGACTTAATAGGTAAGTAGAACATTTTTCTCCGTAGCTTAAAATAAGATCTTTACTTTGAAGACTTAATTCTTTTAAACTATTAACTCCCTGAAGTAATTCTTCCAACTCATTCATATAGAGTTTAATTTGGGTAAGAACCGGGTTTTGATTTTTAATTTCTAACAGTTCTTTAGCTACAGAAAAATGTTTGTTTTCAATTTCGGTAAGGCCTGATTTAAAATCTTTCCTTTCAGAAGCAGCAAAGGCCATTTCTGTTAAAAGATTGGTTACTCCACTCATAGCAGAAGAAACTACTATAAATTTTTCACCGGAAGAATATCTTTTTTGTAAAATGTTTAAAATACATTGTATACTTTTTGCAGAACCTACAGAAGTACCTCCAAATTTTAATATTTTCATAATCAGAATAAGAATATAACTACAATTTTACTAAATTTTATAAGAAAGAAAAAATAAAATATATTTTATGTTTAATATTTTATTATTTAAAAGCAAATACTCTATAAAGATCAAATTAATATGTAGATCTTTTAAATTTATAAAAATAAAAAAGAAAAGTCAAATGTATAAAAGATAAAAATGCGTTTTGATAAATGATTTAATCGTTTTTCAAATAAATAAATCGTATGTTTTTTAACTATTGATTCCTTAGTATTTTTATAAATAATTACTAAATCAATTTGCTGGAATTTACACTAAAACTGAAAAACTATCAAAAATTATTGGATGTTGTGTAAGGAGTTATAACATAAATAAAGCTAAACAAATTATTTGATCTATTTTTTTAGTGATGTATGTCAACCTATATAGAGTAAAATACAAAAGTATATTATATATTAAAATAATACGAAAATATAAGAAAGACAAATGTAAAATATTTGCAGATTAATGATTAAATTGTTATCATGTGAATATTTATATTAAATTTAAAATAAAATAGTATTTTTGTTGTTAATATATAAATACATGAAAAAATTTTTCAACTATCTATTGAGTTTGTTTTATGTTTTGGCAGGTGTAAATCATTTTTTTAACCCTAATTTATATATGGAAATTATGCCTGGATTTTTACCTTGGCATTATCTGTTAGTAATAATAAGTGGTATTTTAGAAATAATATTAGGAATAATAGTTTTAATTCCTTCATTAAGAAGATATGGGGCTTGGGGAATTATTTTTTTATTAATAGTTATTTTTCCTGCTAATATTCAAATGGCAGTTAATTGGTATTATGATGATAACCCATATTTATGGCTAGCTATAATCAGATTACCTATACAGATTTTATTAATAGCATGGGCCTGGGTGTATACTAAAAAACTTTAATAAAAAAGAATATGAAAAAAGTAGTAATAACAGGAGGAACCGGTTATTTAGGAAAACATCTGGTTAATGAATTACATAAAGCATATAAAATAGTAATATTAACACGTAACCCCCATAAGTATAAAAATATGGGTAATGTTTTATATGAAGAATGGGATAATCTCAATACAATCGAAGAAAAGTTGGAAGAAGCATATGCTATTATAAATTTAGCTGGTGAAAATATTGGTTCTAAAAAATGGACTCAAGACCAAAAGAAAAAAATATTAAATAGTCGTATTACTGCTGCTCAAACTATAAAGAAAAGTATAGAATTATGTAATAATAAACCAAAAGTTTGGATACAAGCTTCTGCAACCGGATATTATGGTGTCCAAAATCATACTGTTTTTGATGAGGGCTCTCCAAAGGGAGAGGGCTCCTTTTTGTCAGATGTTTGTTATGAATGGGAAAAACCAATAAATGCACTTGATTCTCATATAAGAAAATTAATTATAAGAACAGGGGTAGTACTTTCCTCAGATAGTTCCTTAGTAAAACAACTCATAATGTCTTTTAAATTTGGAGTAAAATCAATTCCCGGAAATGGTGGAGAATATCTTCCATGGATACATATAGAGGATGAAGTAAGAGCTATTAAGTTTTTATTAAGTCATGAAGAATGTTCAGGAATATTTAATTTAACATCTCCTGAAAGTTCTTCTATGCAGCAAATTATAAACGAAATTGGGAAGTATAAAAATAGTATTATTTCATTGCATATACCTAAATTCTTTTTAAAATTAATATTTGGAAAAGAAATGACGGAAGAAATTATATTAACCAATCAGAAAATTTATCCTAAAAAATTATTAGATGCTCAATTTCAATTCAAATATACAAATATACAAGAAGCAATTTCTCAAATAATACAAGGTTTAAATAAAAAATAAGTGAATGATTGTTGATAATATGTCCAATTATAAGAAAAAACTGAAAAAATATCCATTAAAAAGATTAATATTAAATATAGTATTATAGTAGTATTAGAATATTGAATAAGAAAAAATATATTAATTAACGAATAAAATATTTTTAAGTTAACATTTATAAAAAATTAAACAAAAAAGCAACTAACTGATTTAAAGTTAATTGCTTTTTATTCTGGTACGGATGAAGGGAATCGAACCCCCACGCCTCACGGCACTAGATCCTAAGTCTAGCGTGTCTACCAGTTCCACCACATCCGCATGTTCTGGTTTTGGACTGCAAATATACACTTATTTTACAAAATTTGGAATAAATGAATAAAAAATATTTATAATAGTAAATTTTAAGTCATAAAAAAACAATTGATATGATAATCTACTCATATTTAGTTTTAGGTATTATGGTTTTATTTAAAATAATTCATTCACATATAAATTTAGATAATTAAAATATACTTATTTAATAATTATATTTTTATAATGTTAATATTGTTTGTAAAATATTATAAGAAAACAAATGTAGTTGTTCTTATTATATCAAAATAAGTTGACATCTTTTGACATTTTTTTAAGGAAATTGGATTAAAGTTACAGAGATAATTACTTATTCAAATAAAGGAAAATATAGTCTTATCTTAAAAAGACTACGGATAACGAGTTTGTTCATATCAGTAAAAAAATATAAACAGTGGTGTGCAGATAAAGATTTTTGTTTTCCAAGGTATAGTATAGAAAAAATGACTATGTTATCTTTGCAAAAACTCTTATCTAATAAAATAGAAATTACTGATAATGACTTAAATATGGCTTATATCACATTAAAGAAAAGAGAGCAATTATTAGAAGATTATATTGATGAACTTGGAGAAGGCTATATAAGTAGCTATGATGATTTAATACCAACAGAAATTTAATAATAATTTAGTATTTATTTTTATTTAAAAAGTTATCTTTAAATTTGTTATATTCTTTTTCGTTTATAGCCCCTTTTTCCTTTAAATCAAACAAATTAGATAAGTATTTTGTAGTATTAAGATCTTTTTCAAGTAATTTTTTCTTTTTCGATAATAATACAATAACTAAGGCTATTATAGGTGTCAAAAATACTGCTAAAATAACAGACCATCCATAACCAATAACTCTTGTATTACCTAACCAGCCAACAGCCCAACAGGATAAAATCCATAATATAAATAAAAATAATACGTCCATATTTTTTCACCAAATATATAAAATAAAACTTATTGGTTATATTAGAATTATAGACTTTTGCTAGTATTTAAAAAATATTGTAGCTTTATAATATGCAATGAAGTTAGCGGGTAAACTCCAAGAATGTGGATTGTATATGCTTAGTAACTAAGTTTGCGGGTAAAACCAAGAATCTCTCTTACATAGGCATGAGCGGTAAAACTTACCGCTTTTTTTATACCCTTGAGTATATGATCTTTTCAATGGTTGTAGGAGAATAGAAAAACTTACGTGCAAGCGCTCTAATTATGTAGTTATCAGAGTATTTCTGAACTCCAAGTTCAGTAATATTAGACGTTTTTGTATATTCTATCCTTACCGGTCTATATTTTTCTTCTGTAGTTTCTTTCTTTGCCATACGCAAAATTAAAAAATGATACTTTAATTAGCAAAAAGTAGTTTTAAACAGCATTTTTACAGGGTTTGAATAGTAAATGATAATAAAAAATAGTAGTCGGATGATATAAAAATGGAAGAAATGGTAGTTTTAACTCATTTTATATAAATCTAAAATTTTCGAATTTTTTCTTTTTTTTCTTTTTATATAGATCTAAATAACCCCCATAATAGGGATTATACCGTAGCTTAAGAATGTAGACAAATATCTTTGAGTTAAAGAAATAAGATTTGCTGATTTTAGTATAAAATTAGATTAATAGAAAAGATGATTTTACATAGTTTTATTTTTAATAAAATAAAGAAATTTCCAACCCAAATAATCAATCTTCTTTAAAATATAAGCCATAATAGTTGCCAATATTACATTTATAGAGAAAATCAGTAATAATAAAATAGGCCAGTCTATAAAATTTTCCCATAATTTTACCAAAGCATATATTTTAGAGCAAATAATTCCTTGTGCAAAATAATAAAATATGGCATTTTGTCCTATATAAGAAAGGAAATTATTTTTTGAGAATTTAATTCTTCCTTTTAAAAAAACTATGATTAATAAAGAAAATGAAGAATAGACAAAGTAAATTATATTAGGGGGAAATTTTTGATATCTTATTAGTAAAGTCGCTTTATTGCCAAATTGAAGATAAAGCAAATAATAAATAAAAAGTAATAATAAAAAACATAAAATTGCATATAATGGCTTTAGATTGATGTTTTTTAATTGATGAGCGATTAAAAAAAATGATAGATATGTTAAAATATAACCTGTATTTCCTTGGGGATAAAAATGAAAACTAAAATAAAAAAGGCAAATAATAAATATTCCAATAAGTATAGATATTTGTTTTTGAGAACAATATTTTAGCACAATTGTACCAAAAAACGATGTGATAAAATAAATTTTTAAATACCACATAGATCCCATAACTACTTCTAAGGGGCCGGAGAAAGAGTAATCATGCAAATACCAATTAAGTAATATAATCCAGTTCAAGTCTTTGTTGTAAAAATTACAATAAAAATATATTAAGGTGATAAACACCATATAAGTAATCTGTAATTTCAAAAGGCGGTGTATATTTCGTTCAATATTGCCTGAAGAAGTAAATCCACTTAAAAAGAAAAAGATGGGAACATCTATTAATAAACTTAAACTTCTTATTTCTGAAGGAACATATCTCTCCCCGGACCAAAAAACTGTATGAATAAAAATTACACTTAAAGTAGCAATTCCTTTTACAACATCAATAAAGAGGTTTCTTTTCATAATGAGCTTTTTATAATATAATAATTAAGTAACTTTTAATATACTTATTAAATAATGTTAAAGATAAAAAATAAATTTAATTATCGAAATCAAAGAATTTAGCTGACTTTTAAAGTCAAATAAAATTAAAATAGCCAAAACCTTTTGAGTAGCCAAATAGCAACAAAACCATTATTTATAATTATTCCAGATAGATGAAACGTGACAAAATCTCTGATTTTAACTTTGTTAACTAAAGTCCAATATTGTATATTTGCATTCAAACATAGAAATCGAAATGGACGCAAATGGCGTAAATTCAAATAGTAACGTTTTATTTAGCACAGAAGCTTTAGAAAAAGTCAATAAAATCATTGCTCAATACCCGGAGGGAAAACAAAAATCAGCTTTGATTCCCATATTACATCTTGCTCAAAAAGAATTTGGAGGTTGGTTAGATGTTCCTGTAATGGATTACATTGCTACATTGTTACACATCTCATCCATAGAAGTATATGAAGTGGCTACCTTTTATACTATGTTTAATATGCAGCCTGTAGGTAAATACGTTTTGGAAGTATGTAGAACGGGTCCGTGTATGTTAAAAGGAAGTGATCAGATTATTGATTATATTAAAGAAAAATTACAAATTAACGAAGGAGAAACTACTCAAGATGGTTTATTCACATTAAAACCGGCAGAGTGTTTAGGTGCCTGTGGTTATGCGCCTATGATGCAAATAGGTAAGTTTTATCATGAACATCTTACTAAAGAAAAAGTAGATGAAATAATAGAACTATGTAAAGAAGCTAAAATAACAGTTCAATAAAATAAATATAGGAAACTCAATTGATAATGAGTCAAAAGTTATTATTAAAAAATATTGGAGTTGAAGGAATCAAGACCTTTGAAGTTTTTAAAAAATACGGAGGATATAGTGCGGTAGATAAAGCTTTGAAAATGTCATCAGATGAAATATTAGAAGAAGTTAAAGCGAGTGGTTTGAAAGGAAGAGGGGGCGCAGGATTTCCTACAGGAATGAAGTGGAGTTTTTTGGCTAAACCCGAAGGAGTGCCACGTTATTTAGTAGTAAATGCAGATGAATCAGAACCTGGTACATTTAAAGACCGATATTTAATGGAATATATTCCTCATATTTTAATAGAGGGAATTATTATATCATCCTATTGTTTAGGAGCCAATACATCCTATATATATATAAGAGGAGAATATTCTTGGATTCCCGACATTCTAGAACATGCTATTCAGGAAGCAAAAGCAAATGGATATTTAGGTAAGAATATAAAAAATTCTGGTTATGATTTAGAAATATATATACAAAGAGGAGCCGGAGCTTATGTTTGTGGGGAAGAAACTGCTTTACTCGAATCTTTAGAAGGACGAAGAGGAAATCCGAGGTTAAAACCACCATTTCCGGCAGTAAAAGGTCTATATCAGTGCCCTACTGTAGTAAATAATGTAGAAACGATTTCCAATATAGGAGCAATAATAAATCTAACAGGTGCTGAATATGCAAAATTAGGAACCGGGAAATCATTAGGGACCAAGCTTATTTCAGCTTGTGGAAATATTAATAAACCAGGAGTTTACGAAATCGATTTTAACCTAAGTGTAGAGGAATTTATATATAGTGAAGAATATTGTGGAGGAATTTCAAATGGTAAAAAATTAAAAGCATGTATTCCTGGAGGGGCTTCAGTCCCTATCTTGCCCGCAAAATTATTATTAAAAACAGCAAACGGAGATACTCGTTATATGAATTACGAAAGTTTGGCGGATGGAGGATTCATTTCTGGAACGGCAATGGGATCCGGAGGTTTTATTGTTTTAGATGAAGACCAATGCGTAGTAAGGCATACAATGACGTTAGCAAGATTTTTTAACCACGAAAGTTGTGGACAATGTACACCATGTAGAGAAGGAACAGGATGGATGTATAGGATTCTAAAAAAAATAGAAGAGGGAAGAGGAACTACAGAAGATATTGATTTATTATGGGATATTCAAAGTAAGATAGAAGGAAATACTATATGTCCGTTAGGAGATGCGGCCTCTTGGCCTGTAGCAGCGGCAATTCGCCATTTCAGAGATGAATTTGAATGGCATATTAATAATCCAGAATGTCTAATTAAAAATTATGGAATATCAAACTATGAATATGTATAAAAAGTTAATTTTAACTGCTTTATTTTTGCTACCATTTAGCACAATAGTAGCACAGAATAATAAAAAAATTGCTCACAGAAAAGGAGAAGTCTATGCCTATTGGGGGTGGAACAGAGCCTTTTATGGAAGATCATCTGTACATTTTACAGGTGATGATTATAACTTTACTCTTCATGGAGTAAAAGGAGATGATAAACCGATAGGATGGAATTTCCATGATTTTTTAAATCCCGGAAGAGTTACTATACCTCAGGTTAACTATAGAATAGGATATTTTTTTAAAGATAATTGGGCGATTTCTTTAGGAATGGATCACATGAAATACGTAGTAAGACCAGGACAATGGGTAAAAGCAACAGGAGAAATTGATCACCCTGGATATGAAGATGCGATAAAAGATGGAGAATACGGGTATTTAACAGATGATTTTTTACATTTGGAACATACAGACGGGCTCAATTATTTAAATGCAGAATTAGAATATTTTCATAATTTCCTACAAGCAGGCTTTTTTAAATTTAATGGAATTGCAGGAGGAGGATTAGGCCTCTTAATCCCTAAAACTAATGCAACTATTATGGATAAAGAAAGACATGATAAATTCCATTTTGCCGGTTGGGGCTTAGATGCAAAAATTGGAGCAGAATTATTATTCTGGAAAATATTCTTTTTAAGAACAGAATTAAAAGAAGGAATAATAAGTATGCCTGATATTAGAACATCTTCCAATAAATCGGATAAAGCCTCACAAAATATAGTTTATCTACAATGGAACTATACTTTTGGATGTAGCTGGCATTTTTAAGCCATTTATAATATTATTTAAGTAAGGGAATAATGATTGAGGAAAACAATAAAGTTAAAGTAACCATAGATGGAATTGTGGTTGAAGTAGAACCAGGAATTCCTATAATTGAAGCCGCAAGGCAAATAGGCGGTGAATGTGTACCCCCTACAATGTGTTACTATAGCAAATTAAAAGGAAGTGGAGGACGTTGTCGTACCTGTTTAGTAGAGGTATCCAAGGGATCAGAAAAAGATCCAAGACCTATGCCAAAATTGGTGCCTAGTTGTCGTACCAATGTAATGGATGGAATGGAGGTAAAAGTAATTACCTCAGAACGAGTAAAAAAAGCAGTAGAAGGAGTAACAGAATTTTTACTTATAAATCATCCTTTAGATTGCCCTATATGCGATCAAGCAGGAGAATGTAAATTGCAAGATCTTGCCTATGAACATGGATTAGAAAGAACACGTTCTGAATTTCCTAGGAGAACTTTTATTGCAGATGATATAGGCCCTAACATTAAGCTGAATATGAACCGATGTATACTCTGTGCACGTTGTGTTTTAGTAGCAAATCAGCTTACAGATCATAGAGATCACGGTATTCTGTTTAGAGGAGATCATGCTGAAATTAGTACTTATCTAAATAAAGCAATTACCAACGATTTTTCCGCAAATGTAATAGATGTTTGTCCAGTTGGAGCTTTAACTGACAGAACGGCAAGGTTTAAGAGTAGAGTTTGGTTTACTAAACCGGTGAATGCAACTTGTAAATGCGAAAAATGTAGTGGTAAAGCGGTATTGTGGATGAAAGGAAATGAAATAATCAGAGTTACAGCGAGAAAAGACCAATATAATGAAGTAGAGGAATTTATTTGTAATGAATGTCGATTTGATAGAAAAGATATTAATTTCTGGACAATTGAAGGACCTACACATATTAGTGATCACTCAGTAATTTCTTTAAATCATTATGAATTACCTTTACCTAAAGATGATCCTCATTATTTAATCAACAAAAAAGAACAAATAAAAACAAAAATAGGATAATAAAATATGTGGTTTACAATATCATTAGTAGTAATTTTATTTGTAATATGTTTAGGAGCAGCAGCCTATGAAACGTGGATGGAAAGAAAAGTAGCCGCATTAATGCAAGATAGATACGGACCTAACAGAGCAGGTATTTTTGGTTTAATGCAACCCCTATGTGATGGGGGAAAACTATTTTTTAAAGAAGATTTCGTTCCAAGAAACGCGAATAAATGGCTCTTTATAATAGCCCCGGGAATATTGATGCTTATAGCATTAAGCACAGGAGCTGTTATTCCATGGGGAAAAACCTTAGTATTTAGTGGAATTTCATATCCCGTACAAGTAGCTAATATAGATGTTGGAGTTTTATATATCATGGGAATAGTGTCTATAGGAGTTTATGGTATTATGTTGGGAGGATGGGCATCTAATAACAAATATTCTCTGCTAGGAGCTGTAAGAGCTTCTTCGCAAATGATTTCCTATGAATTAGCTATGGGACTTTCTCTTCTCTCTATTATTATGATGTCTGGGACATTAGATCTTAGAGTAATGGTTGAAGAACAAGCTACAAACTTATATGGAATATCTTTTTTAAATGGATTGGCTTGGAATGTGTTTTATCAGCCCTTAGCCTTTATATTATTTGTGACCTGTTCTTTTGCAGAGCTAAACCGTGCTCCTTTTGATATGGCAGAATGTGAATCAGAATTAGTAGGAGGTTATCATACAGAATACAGTTCTATGAAATTTGGAGTATTTTTATTTGCAGAATACATAAACATGTTTATCAGTTCAGCATTAATAAGTACTCTTTTTTTAGGAGGTTATAGTTTTCCGTATATGAATGAATTAGCAGCAAACGGAACATTAAGTGAAAATATGATCGGAATACTTAGCATAATTACATTTCTTTTAAAAATAACTTTTTGTATATTTTGCTTTATGTGGGTAAGATGGACCTTGCCAAGATTCCGTTACGACCAATTAATGCGATTAGGTTGGAGAATTATGATTCCATTAGCCATATTTAACCTTTTAATCACAGCAGCCATTATAGTTTTTAAATAATAACAAATAAAGCTAAAATTATATAAAGCTTATGCAACGATTGACAAATAGATCTAAAGTAGTTTCCAATAAAACTATGACTTTCAAAGAGAAAATATATATTCCCACTATACTTTCCGGAATGTCCATAACTTTTAGTCATTTATTCAAAAAAAGAGCTACCATTAGTTATCCTGAACAGAAAAGAGAATTTAGCCCTGTATATAGAGGACAGCATATTTTAAAAAGAGATGATGAAGGGAGAGAAAGATGTACAGCATGTGGGCTATGTGCAGTTGCTTGTCCGGCAGAAGCTATTACAATGATAGCAGCAGAAAGAAAAAAAGGAGAAGAAAATCTTTACAGAGAAGAAAAATATGCTAAAAAATACGAAATTAATATGCTAAGATGTATATTTTGTGGGCTTTGTGAAGACGCCTGTCCAAAAGAAGCAATATTTTTGACCGATAGAATTGTCTTTCCAGAAGACCTAAGAAAAAATTTTATTTATGGCAAAGATAAATTAGTAGAAACATTGGAAAATAGAATTGATGTCTCTCTAAGGCAAATAAAAAAATATTCAATAGAAAAATAAGACATGGAGGAAATTTTGTTTTATTTAGTATCTGCCTGTTCAGTAATAAGCGCTTTATTTGTAATATTTAGTAAAAATCCAATGTATAGTATTATAGCTCTTATTATTACCTTTTTTTCAATTTCAGGTTTATATATCATGTTAAATGCACAATTTTTAAGTGCAGTTCAAATTATAGTATATTCAGGAGCAATTATGGTTTTGTTCCTCTATGTCTTAATGATGTTAAATTTAAAGGAAAAAGATGAACCTCTTAAAGGTAATGCATTCAGAATCCTGGCGACTATATGTGGAGGGTTAGTATTTATAGGATTTTTAGGAGCATTACGTGGATATAATCAAATTGATTTTCCTTTAAATCCTGATAGTCAAATAGGCTTAACCAAGAATTTAGGACATTTGTTATTTAGTCAGTATGTATTGCCTTTTGAATTAGCAGGTATTTTATTTTTATCTGCATTAGTAGGTGCTGTTATGATAGGAAAAAGAGATTTATAATATATATCTGAAATAAAAAAGAAGAGAAATGGTAAATAGTTTATTACAAAGCATTCCAATAGATTATTTTATATACCTGTCTGCCTTACTTTTCTGTATAGGAATAACAGGAGTTTTAGTTAGGAGAAATGCCATAATAATTTTAGGATGCATAGAACTTATGCTTAATTCAGTTAACCTTTTATTAACTGCATTTTCTGCCTATAAAGGAGATGCAAATGGACAAATATTAGTTTTTTTTATAATGGTAGTAGCAGCTGCAGAAGTAGCTGTAGGATTGGCAATTATTACCATGCTTTATAGAAATACAGGTTCTACAGATGTAAGTTTATTTAATAGATTAAAGGGATAATACATGGAGAATATAATATATCTAATACCGGCTTTACCTCTAATAGGATTTATAATTTGTGGGTTTTTTGGAAAAAAAATGTCAGAAAAGATGGTTGGAGGTATAGCCACTTTAATGGTTTTCATTTCCTTTTTACTTTCAATAATAATTTTTGGTAATTTATGTATAAGTTCTTCTTTAGATAATTATGATCCAATAAAACAAAATTTATTTAACTGGTTTACTATCGGAGAATTTAAGGTAAATTTTGCTTTTCAGATAGATCAATTATCCATCATTATGATGATGATTGTTACCGGGGTAGGTTTTTTAATCCATTTATATTCCATAGGATATATGCATGGCGATAAAGGATTTTATAAATTTTTTTCATATCTAAATCTTTTCATTTTTTCCATGTTGTTATTAGTCATGGGAAGTAATTTTTTAATTCTTTTTATAGGATGGGAAGGAGTAGGATTTTGTTCTTATCTTCTAATTGGTTTTTGGTTTAAAAATAAAGAATATGGTTATGCTGCACGCAAGGCATTTGTGATGAATAGAATAGGGGATTTAGGCTTATTAATAGGAATATTTATAATTGCATATTACTTTGGAAGTATAGAATATACAGACATAGTTAGTAAAATTAATAACTTTTCAATTAACGATCCTATATTAATATCAGCTACTATTTTTTTATTTATAGGAGCTATGGGAAAATCCGCACAAATTCCTTTATATACCTGGTTACCCGATGCTATGGCTGGTCCAACACCCGTTTCGGCATTAATACATGCAGCAACTATGGTAACGGCAGGTATTTATATGGTAATACGTTCAAATGCAATTTACAGTTTATCCCCATTTACCTTAGATTTTATTATGTACGTAGGTTTGGCTACTTCACTATTAGCTGCTTTTATTGGTTTACGGCAAAATGATATTAAAAAAGTACTGGCTTACTCAACAGTTTCCCAATTAGGATTAATGTTTATTGCAATAGGGGCAGGAGCCTATACAACAGCTCTGTTTCATGTAACTACTCATGCCTTTTTTAAAGCACTTTTATTCTTAGGCGCAGGAAGTGTAATTCATGCAATGAGTGGAGAGCAGGATATGAGATATATGGGAGGACTTAAAAAGAAAATACCACTTACCTATGGAACTTTCTTAATAGGAACTCTTGCTATCTGTGGTGTACCTCCATTAGCAGGAATGTTTTCAAAAGATGAAATTCTTACTGTATTATGGGGGAAAAATAAAATGGTTTGGTTTTTAACTCTTTTTTCTGCAGCATTAACTTGTATTTATATGTTTAGATTATTATTCCTTACTTTTTTTGGGGATTTTAAAGGAACTAAAGAGCAAAAAGAACATATACATGAAAGTCCTGCAGTCATGACAATTCCTTTAATTATTTTAGCTATATTAACTACAATAGGAGGAGCTATAAATTTACCTCATTATTTAGGTGAAAGTATATCACAAAAAATGGCAAATTGGTTATCAGTTATTTATATAGGTTTACATCCAATACCTGAACCATCTTTTATGACAGAAATGATTTTATTAATTATTACCTTAACCATTATAGCTATAGTCGCAGGTTTTTCTTACCATAAATATGTTAAATTAAAAACTACAGCTCAGATTACAGAAAATCTTATCGGATGGCAAAAAGTCTCTGCAAAAGCTGCTTATGTCAATGAATTATATAACGAAATTATAGTTAATCCGATTCTAAATTTAGGTCGTTTTTTAAAAAATATTGTGGATAAGTATTTTATAAATGGTATAGTAGAAGGAGCTGGAAAATTAATACAAGGATGTGGAAATATTTTAAGATTAGTACAAAACGGGAATGTTGAATTTTATGTATTTGCTATGTCTGTTGGAATATTTATATTATTATTAGTAGCGAAATTTTTAACTCATTAAAAAACAAATTAAGTAAACAGGATATAATGTTAACATTAGCAATAATACTTTTGCCAATTTTAGGCGCAATATTATTATTTACCCTAAAAGCAAATAGTTCCAAATACGTAGCTTTTACATTAGCTATAGCAGAATTTGTACTTACAGCCTTTGTGTGGGCACAATTTTACGAAAAAGGAGTTCAGTTTGAGATTCAATACCCTTGGATAACTCAAATTAATAGCTCTCTTCATTTTGGAATAGATGGACTTACACTATTAATGCTTCTTTTAACTAATACTTTAACCCCTATTATTATATATTCCTCATTTAAAGATAATAGACCTTCAGCATTTTATGCTTTAATTTTATTGATGCAGTTTGGATTGGTTGGATTATTTACTTCCATTGATGGATTATTATTTTATATTTTTTGGGAAGTAACATTAATTCCTATTTGGTTTATATGTGGTTTATATGGTACCGGAGAAAACAAAAGGAAGATAAATCTTAAATTTTTCATTTATACATTTTTTGGCTCTTTATTTATGCTAGTAGCCTTTATATATGTATATTTACAAACAGGATCTTTTGATTATCATAGTTTATATTCAATAAAACTATCCTCGGAAGAACAAGTATTTATATTTTGGATGTTTTTCCTAGCTTTTGCTATTAAATTACCCATTTTCCCTTTTCATTCCTGGCAGGCAGATACCTATACTATGGCTCCGACACAAGGTTCTATGTTACTATCAGGGATCATGTTAAAAATGGGAGTATTTGGGATTATAAAATATCTTCTACCTTTAGCTCCGGAAGCAATTGGAGGTATCTCGGGGTGTATAGTCTTAGTTTTATCAATTATAGGAATTGTTTATGCATCTTTAATAGCTATAGTACAAAAAGACATTAAGAGATTAATAGCTTTTTCATCTATGGCTCATGTAGGATTAATAGCTGCCGGAATTTTTTCTTCAGCAATACTATCTGTAAATTATGGTATAGACAAAACCGGAATAGAAGGAGCTTCAATACAAATGTTGGCACATGGAGTAAATATAGTAGGGTTGTTTTATGTGGCAGATATATTAATAAAAAGATTTGGTACCAGAGATTTATCAAAAATGGGAGGTTTGGCTGCAAAAGCACCTGTACTTGCTGTTTTATTCATGATTATATCCGTAGGTACAATGGCCGTTCCTCTAACCAATGCTTTTATAGGTGAGTTTTTATTATTAAAAAGCATATTTACCTTAAGTACCTGGGGTGTAATTTTTGCAGGGTTAACTCTTATTCTCTGTGCAGTATATGTAACTAAGACCTACGGAATGTCTATGTTTGGACCAGGAAATAAAGAATTTTTAAAAACACAAAAAGATATTTCATTACAAACACAAATTGGATTAGGGGTATTGGCTTTCTTAGTATTAATATTTGGTATTTTTCCGCAACCTTTATTAAATCTTTCATCAGAAACAGCAACACATGTTTTAGGATTATTATTTAGATAATAGAATGTAAATAATAAATAAAATAAAACCCGTAGTGCATTTAGGAATTAAAATTTAATAAAATTAATATTTTTTATTTAAAATTAATTTTTATTCATAATTTAAATATTTAAAGTATTTGAGGCTACTTTAATACTATTATCAAATTTAAATTATTTCACTGAGAATGAACGTTTTCAATATGTGTAATTAATAAAACTAGGAAATTTATTTTATTGTATTTTCTTCACGATTATAAATTTCTAAATTTTCTCTGTTTTCAAGGTAGATATCAATACAAAACTGTGTAAGAATATATGCCCAATTTTCAGAAAACATAGTAAAACAAGGAACCATTTTCATTTTCATATTAGTAAGTTCATAAGGATTTTGTTTAGGAATCATGAAAATATATTTATGATTAGGTATAATGGGCCGATCTAAATTCGAATATTTGCTATTATTTAGTTTTGATGGATTTAAATTAGGGTATACATAGATTTTAAATGAATCTAATAATGTGTCATTAAGAATATTCCTTTACCCAAATAAAATCAAAATTGGAATAATAAAAAGGATACTGCTTTTGTGTTCATATATTTTGGAATTTATACAATTTCTTAAAAACTTTGATCTTTTTTTAGAAGATCAGCTTGTGAAAACAGCTGGGAAATAATAGAAAGCATAGGAATAATATAATAAAATTTTTAATTTTTAAATGAAAATACTCTTTAAACATCAAAATCACAAAAAATAGAAAAACAATATTTGTTAATGTATATTAAATCATGTTTTAATGATTAAAAAATAGAATTTATTTTAAATTATATTTATTTTTTTGATTTCTAAAGAAGTACTAATTTTACAGAATGTCCGACTTATTAGATCCCGATAAAGAAAAATATTCCCAAGAGGAAATAGTTCAAGAAGAGCAGGTGCGTCCAAAGAACTTCCATGAATTTGCAGGGCAACCTCATATTATGGATAATCTGGAGATTTTTGTAAAAGCAGCTAAACTTCGTCGGGAATCATTAGATCATGTTTTATTACATGGTCCGCCAGGGTTAGGAAAGACTACCCTAGCAAATATCATAGCTAATGAATTAGGAGTAGGTATAAAAATTACCTCAGGCCCGGTATTAGATAAACCTGGGGATTTAGCAGGTTTATTAACCGGATTAGAGGGAAATGATGTATTATTTATAGATGAAATTCATAGATTATCGCCTATCGTTGAAGAATATTTATACTCAGCTATGGAAGATTATCGCATAGATATCATGATAGAAAGTGGTCCTAATGCTAGATCGGTTCAGATAAATCTAAATCCATTTACCCTTATAGGAGCTACTACAAGATCAGGGCTACTTACAGCACCATTAAGGGCCAGATTTGGAATAAATTTCAGGTTTGAATACTATCATACTGAATTATTAGGAATGATTGTAGAAAGAAGTTCTCGAATTATGAATATGCCTATAGAATCTCAGGCAGCAATCGAAATTGCCTCTAGAAGCAGGGGTACTCCTCGTATAGCAAATGCATTATTAAGAAGAATTAGAGATTTTGCACAAATTAAAGGTACTGGAAAAATAGATATGAAAATTGCGGAAATGGGTCTAGAAGCTTTAAAAGTTGATAAGCACGGATTAGATGAAATGGATAATAAAATTCTTAGTTCTATTATAGATAAATTTAAAGGAGGTCCGGTAGGATTAACAACAATAGCTACCGCAGTAGGAGAAAATCCTGGTACATTAGAAGAGGTATATGAACCATTTTTAATTCAGGAAGGGTACTTAATACGTACCCCAAGAGGAAGAGAAGCTACAGAGAAAGCTTATAAACATTTAGGGAAAATAAAAACAATGGGAAATCAGTCAGAATTATTTTAAATGAAATCTTATTTATTTTTAATGCTTGCTATTTGTTTAGAAGTAATAGCAACCTCAACCCTTCCTAAAACTAAAGAATTTACTGTATGGAAACCAACCGTAATATTCTTTCTTTTATTTTTTAGTGCATTATTTAGCCTTAATAAAGCGATTAAGACTATACCATTAGGAATAGCCTATGCAATTTGGTCGGGAATAGGGATAGTGTTAATAAGTTTTACAGGATATTTTATATATAAACAAAAGCTAGATATACCGGCTATTATAGGAATAGTTTTTATAATTATAGGCGTTTTAATTATAAATTTATATTCCAAAACAGCAGGACATTAAACTAAATAAGAAAAAAATGATACTTATACACAATGCTACTATCATAAATGAAGACAATTCGGTTAAAGGTTCTGTTTTAATAGAAGATGATCTGATTTCAGAAGTTTATTTAAATGAAAAAGTTCCGGAAGGAATCATAAAAGAAGCTCAAGTTATTGAAGCAGAAGGTCTATGGTTACTTCCCGGAGTAATAGATGATCAAGTACATTTCAGAGAACCGGGGCTTACCCATAAAGGGGATATAGAAACAGAGAGTCGAGCAGCAATTGCCGGAGGAGTAACTTCTTTTATGGAAATGCCAAATACCCTTCCACAAACCGTAACTATAGAAGCGTTAAACAAAAAGTTTGAGTTAGCTTCTCAAAAATCCTATGCAAATTATTCATTTTTTATGGGAGCTACCAATTCAAATATGGAAGAACTCAAAAAGATAAACCCAAAAAAGGTTTGTGGAATTAAAATTTTCATGGGATCATCAACAGGAAATATGTTGGTAGATAACAAAAAAGCATTAGAGACTATTTTTGCAGAAGTAAATATGCTAATAGCTACCCATTGTGAAAAAGAAGAAATTATAAAAGCGAATATTGAAAAATATAAAATAGAATTTGGAGAAAATATCCCAATACCCTATCATCCTTTAATTCGTAGTGAAGAAGCCTGTTATCAATCATCTTCAGAAGCAGTAGAATTAGCTCATAAATATGGAACACGACTTCATGTATTGCATATATCTACAGAAAAAGAATTAAGTCTTTTTGAAAGTAAACCTTTATCAGAAAAAAAAGTAACAGGAGAAGCCTGTGTACATCATTTATGGTTTACTGATGAAGAATATCTAACTATGGGGGCACAAATTAAATGGAATCCGGCAGTAAAAACCCGTAAAGATAGAGATGCCATATTACAGGCGGTAAATCAAGATAAATTAGATGTTATAGCAACTGATCATGCTCCTCATTTGTTAAGTGAAAAACAAGGAGGGTGTTTACAAGCAGCATCAGGAGGACCTTTAATTCAGCATTCCTTACAAGTTATGTTGGAATTAGCAAAAAAAGGAAAAATAACAAAAGAAACAGTAGTGAAAAAAATGAGTCATGCTCCTGCAGATTTATTTCAAGTATATAAAAGAGGCTATATAAAAAAAGGATATTTTGCTGATATGGTATTGATAAATCCAGAAAAACCTTATACAGTAACGCAAGAAAATATTTTATATAAATGTAAATGGTCACCGTTTGAAGGCAATACATTTTCAACTACGATTGAGAAAACTATCTTGAACGGGAAATTAGCTTTTGATAACGGAATAGTTAATGAAGTAAGAGGCAAAGCATTAAAATTTGACAGATAAATAAGTTGTCAAAAAAAAATATAAATGAG
The DNA here is from genome assembly GCF_002964965.1 of Apibacter adventoris. NCBI lineage: Bacteria > Pseudomonadati > Bacteroidota > Flavobacteriia > Flavobacteriales > Weeksellaceae > Apibacter > Apibacter adventoris. The sequence continues at coordinate 187,706 of NZ_PSZN01000023.1, read as the reverse complement.
TATTCTGTAATTTAAATGAATAAACAAAAGAATCATAAGACAAATGCAGCCAGAATATTAGATAAGGAAAAGATTGCATATGAATTGATTTCTTACGATATTGATGAATCAGATTTAAGTGCACAACATGTTGCTCATTTGTTAGATCAAAATATAGATCAAATATTTAAAACCTTGGTGTTGAAAGGAGATAAAACCGGTTATTTTGTATGCTTAATTCCCGGAAGTAAAGAATTAAATTTAAAACATACGGCTCTAATTTCAGGAAATAAAAACTGCGATTTAATCCCTATAAAAGATTTAATGGGATTAACTGGATATATACGTGGAGGTTGCTCTCCGATAGGAATGAAAAAGCATTTCCATACTTTTATAGATAAAAGTTGTTTAAATTTTGAATATATATTTATAAGTGCCGGACAGAGAGGCTTGCAAATACAAATAAACCCTAGCGATCTCATCCATGTAACTCATGCCAAAACGAGCTTATTGATTATATAATTAAAAAATAATAATTTTTTATTATAATATTAATTATAGATATAATATATAAAATTTAAACATCTCCTAAGTTATTTAAAAAAGACTTAAATTTTAATAGAAAACATTTATGGAAAATTATGAGGAGATTTAATAAATTCTTGAATTTTAGGTAACAGTTAGATAATTATATAAATAGACAATTAATTAATAAAATAAAATGAATTATATTCAGAAATGGCGTAATTGGCTTACATTAATTATGATAAATAAAGTTATCATGATAATAAAATTTTAAAAATTGTTAGAGGGAGTAACTGTAAATTATTTTATAATAAAGATAAAAAAATTGGCATTATAGGGCAGATGAAAGACGTTGGATTCCTATGAATAATGAAAGTAATAGGAAAAAAATGACTTAATTGAACAAGAAATTAATGAAGGAAGCTATTATGTCAGATAGTTAATTTTTCTTATCCTAGAAACTAATTTTTCTTTAAAATTCAACAAAATTATCTTTAATATGTAAATGCATATTAAGTTAGATAGCTGAAAAACAAAATAAATTATTAAAACTTTTGTAAATTTGTACCCTTAAAAAATAGAAGAATGATAAAAATTACCCTTCCAGATGGAAGTGTAAAGGAATTTGAGAATTCCGTTACACCGTTGGATGTAGCCAAAAGTATTTCAGAAGGATTGGCTAGAAATACAATTTCTGCATTAGTAGATGGTAAACAAGTAGAAGTTACCACCCCGATAACGGCAGATGCAACGGTTCAATTACTTACCTGGAATGATGATTTAGGTAAAAAAGCATTTTGGCATTCTTCTGCCCATTTATTAGCACAGGCTATAATGGAATATTATCCCAGTGCAAAATTAACAATAGGTCCGGCTATAGAAAACGGATTTTATTATGATGTAGATTTTGGAGGGGAAGCTTTTTCAGAAAAAGATTTCGAAAAAATTGAGAAAAAAATGCTTGAAAACGCTAAAAAGGATTCTTCATTTAGATTATATCCTGTTAGCAAGAAAGATGCATTACAAGAATATAAAAATAACGAATATAAGACAGAATTAATAGAAAATCTCGAAGATGGAACTATTACATTCTGTACACATGATAATTTTACTGACTTATGTAGAGGAGGTCATATACCATCAACAGGAATTGTAAAAGCAGTAAAAGTTTTAAATGCAGCCGGAGCATATTGGAGAGGAGACGAAAAAAATAAACAATTGGTAAGAGTGTATGGAATAACCTTTCCTAAACAAAAAGATCTTACCGAGTATCTAGAAAGGATAGAAGAAGCTAAAAAAAGAGATCACCGTAAATTAGGTAAAGAATTAGGTTTATTTACCTTTTCAGAAAAAGTAGGAGCGGGACTTCCTTTATGGTTGCCTAAAGGGGCTAAATTGCGCCAAAAACTAATAGACTTTTTAGGAGCAGCCCAACAAAAAGCAGGATATGAAATTGTAGCGACTCCCCATATAGGACATAAAGATTTATATGTTACCAGTGGACATTATGATAAATATGGAGCAGATAGTTTTCAACCTATTAAAACTCCAAATGAAGGAGAAGAATTTTTATTAAAACCCATGAATTGTCCGCATCATTGCGAAATTTATCGCTCAGCACCTTGGTCATATAAAGATTTACCGAAAAGATTTGCTGAATTTGGAACTGTATATCGTTATGAACAAAGCGGTGAATTACATGGGCTGACCAGAGTTAGAGGGTTCACTCAGGATGATGCGCATATATTCTGTACTCCCGATCAATTAATTGGAGAATTTGAAAAGGTAATAGATTTAGTATTATATACATTTAAATCTTTAGGATTTGAAAATTTTACCGCTCAGGTATCATTAAGAGATAAAGAAAATAAAGAAAAATATATCGGGACAGATGAAAATTGGGAGAAAGCAGAAAATGCAATTAAACAAGCCGCTGAAAGTAAAAATCTTCCAACCGTTATAGAATATGGAGAAGCTGCTTTTTACGGTCCTAAGCTTGATTTTATGGTAAAAGATGCTTTAGGAAGAAGTTGGCAATTAGGAACAATACAGGTAGATTATAATCTTCCTGAAAGATTTGATTTACATTATATAGGTCCAGATAATGAAAAACATAGACCGGTAATGATACATAGAGCTCCATTTGGATCTTTAGAAAGGTTTGTTGCTATTCTCCTAGAACATACCGGAGGAGATTTGCCTCTATGGTTAAGCCCGGAACCATTTATTATAATTCCTATTAGTGAAAAATATACAGTTTATGCAAAAAAAGTTTTGAATTTAATGGAAAATTCAGATATTTGCGGACGGATTGATGAGCGTAACGAAAAGACTGGTAAAAAGATACGTGATGCGGAAATTAATAAAATCCCTTATATGTTTATAGTGGGAGAGAAAGAAGAAGAATCAGGAACTGTATCTATTCGAAAAAGAGGAGAGGGAGATTTAGGAACTCTTTCTTTAGAAGAAGCAGTAAGAATGATGAAAAAAGTAACAGATAAACCTTAAAATTTATATACCATAGCACTTAACAGAAATAATCCAAGAGGGAGATACATCCCAAGGAAACAGGAAGCAGAACATAAAATCAATAATTTTATTGATGTTCCCGAAGTACGAATAGTAGGTGAAAATGTAACTCAAGGAGTATATCCTATAAAAGAGGCTCTTAAAATTGCTGAAGATTTAGAATTAGATTTAGTTTTGATTACTGCTACGGCTAACCCACCTGTTTGTCGTGTTATAGATTACAAAAAGTTCTTATATGAGCAAAAAAAGAAGCAAAAAGAACTAAAATCTAAACAATCTAAGGTAGTTGTAAAAGAAATTAGATTTGGTCCTCAAACAGATGAACATGACTATGAATTTAAGAAAAAACATGCTCAAAAATTTTTAGAAGAAGGATCTAAATTAAAAGCCTATGTTTTCTTTAAAGGAAGATCTATAATTTTTAAAGATCAAGGTCAGATTTTATTATTAAAATTGGCACAAGAATTAGAAGAATGGGGGAAGGTTGAACAAATGCCTAAATTAGAAGGAAAACGGATGATTATGATGATGTCTCCTAAAAAATAAAATTTATTTTTAAAAGATTTAAATATATTTAATAACGAAGTAAAAAATAAGAAAATGCCTAAATTAAAAACAAAATCAGGTGCAAAAAAGCGTTTTTCACTTACCGGAACAGGTAAAATTAAAAGAAAACACGCTTTCAAAAGACACAATTTAAGTAAAAGAACTACTAAAGCAAAAAGAAATCTAACTTATGTAACTATAGTAGAAAGTGTAGACGAAAAGAGTGTTAAAAGACAATTATTACTTAAATAAGAATATCTAAATATTCTGGTTTATTAACAAAAAGTTTAACCCTGAATTGGAGCATTAGAAGAGAAATTTATATTTCCGCCCAATTTAAAAAAAACAAAAATTTATGCCAAGATCAGTCAATGCAGTAGCGTCTAGAGCGCGAAGAAAAAGAGTCTTAAAACTAGCAAAAGGTTATTACGGACGAAGAAAAAATGTTTGGACAGTTGCTAAAAATGCAGTTGAAAAAGCATTAGGATATGCCTATGTAGGTAGAAAACAGAAGAAAAGAAATTTTAGAGCATTATGGATTCAGAGAATTAATGCCGGAACAAGACAACAAGGACTTTCTTATTCCAAATTTATGGGCTTGTTAAAAGCACATAATATAGAACTAAACAGAAAAGTATTAGCAGATTTAGCTATGAATCATCCTGAAGCGTTTAAAGCTGTTGTGGATGCTGTTAAAAAATAATTTAAATAATTTTCGTTATTAAATAAAAACTCACTTAAAAAAGTGAGTTTTTTATTTGTATTTTTTAATTTACCATTGAAAGTAGCTTAAACAAAAATCACAGCTATAGATCGGACTAAATTTTTATATTAATAACTAACCGAGTTTTTATAAAATTCAATAATACACATACATTTATTTTAATAAAAAATCTATTTAAGAGATTTTTTTCTTTTTATAAAATACAATGAATAAGCAAACGAGAAGTATATTTATATAATTTTAAAAAGGCATATCCGAATCCTCATCATATAGAGTATCTTCAATTCCAAAAGAGTCTGATGGATTTACAGAAGGAAGATTTATAGAACTTTCAAAAGAGCTTTCATCATTAATTCTACTCTCAAATGTAGCGGAATTATTTTCTTCCGTTGCGTAATATTCATCATCAAGATCGGAAAATTTAGCTTGAGAACTCGTAAATTTTAAACGCACATCTTCTAAAGCCCCGTTTCTATGTTTAGCAATAATAAATTCTGCTTGTCCTGCGCAAGGAGCACCATCTTCCCAAGTTTCTAATTTATAATATTCAGGACGGTATATAAAAGTAACAATATCTGCATCTTGCTCAATAGCACCTGATTCCCTAAGGTCTGATAACAAAGGTTTTTTACTACCTCCTCGGGTTTCAACCGAACGGGATAGTTGAGATAAAGCAATTACCGGTATTTCTAATTCTTTAGCTATAGCTTTCAAAGACCGAGAAATTGTAGCAATTTCCTGTTCTCGGTTGCCTATTCCCTTTCCTCCAGCAGTCATAAGTTGTAAATAATCAATCATAATAATTTTTACACCATGTTGAGAAACCAATCTTCTCGCTTTTGCTCTTAAATCAAATACGGAAATTCCTGGGGAATCATCAATAAAAATAGGGGCTTTTTCCAACTTATTTACCCGGGAGTATAATTGCTGCCATTCCAATTCAGAAAGATTAGCCTTTCGTAACTTTTCAGATTCTATTCCTGTTTCACTTGAAATCATTCTCATCATAAGTTGTTCTGCAGACATTTCCAGTGAAAAAATCCCAATTGGGTTTTCTGAATTGATTGCTATGTTTCTTGCCATAGATAAAATGAATGCAGTTTTACCCATTCCGGGTCTGGCGGCAATGATGATTAAATCCGAGGATTGCCAGCCGGCAGTTATCTTATCAACATTCTTAAACCCTGAAGGAATTCCACTCATACCTTGTTTCGATTCAAGAGATTTTATTTTTTTTAATGCATTAGATACAAGGTTTTTAGCTTCATTAAAGGTTCTTTTTAAAGTTCCATTTGTAATTTCATACAATTGACTTTCAGAATAATCTAAAAGATCAAAGACATCAGAAGTTTCATCGTAAGATTTCTCAATCATATTAGAAGATATCTCAATTAGCTTTCGTAAAATATATTTTTCTAGAATAATACGAGCATGATATTCAATATGGGCAGAAGAGGATACTTTATTGGAAAGCTGAATCAAATTAAAATCACCACCGGCGGCATCAAGAGTTCCTTTAGATCGAAGTTTATTGGAAATAGTAAGAATATCTATAGGTTCAGTTTCTTTGAATAAGTCTTCTATTGCCTCATATATTAACTGATGTTCTTTCTTATAAAAAACTTCAGGAGATAAAATATCTATAATTTCATCCAATCCTTTTTTATCAATCATCATGGCTCCCAATACTGCTTCCTCTAAGTCTATAGCTTGAGGTGGAAGTTTCCCTTTTTCTAAATTAATGATTCTGTTAGACTTAGTGAAATTGTTTGATTTTGATTCTAGTTGTTCCATTAGATTTCAAAATTATACAAAAATTAGATGGGAAACACATCCTTTTTTAAACATTTTTCTTTCCTTTAAGATACTAAATAAAGAAGGGTTATTAACAAAATATTGTTAATTATTTTAAAAATAATAAATATAGTTTTAAAATTCTTAGATTAAGAGTATGTATTTCTAAACATTAGAAATAAATAAATCTTAAAATTTATAACATAACTAAGTATATTTATATTTGTTAAAAATCAAAAAATGAAAATTAGAGTGTGTATTGCAGGTGCTACCGGTTGGGCAGGAGCAGCCTTAAGCAGAGGAGTTATCGCAGATAATGGATTGGAATTAGTTTCTGGGATATCTAGAAAATCAAGTGGAGAAAATCTATCAGAAATATTACGAGTAAAGTTTCATTATATTCCAGTATTGAGTACTGTAGAAGAAGCTTTATCTCAGGTAAAATGTGATGTATTAGTAGAGTTTACTCATCCTGAAATTGCTAAGCATAATGTTATAACCGCTTTAGAGAAAGGAGTAAACGTCGTAATTGGGACTTCTGGATTAACAGAAGAAGATTATTCAGAAATTGAAAAAATTGCTAATAAAAATAAATGTTCAGTTTTAGCTGTTGGGAATTTTGCCATTACGGTAGTTTTACTCCAAAAATTTTCCGAAATAGCAGCTAAATTTATTCCTAATTTTGAAATCATAGATTATGCAGATCAGAATAAAGTAGATTCTCCCAGTGGTTCTGCATTTGAGTTAGCAAACAGATTATCAAAAATTCAACCTCCTGTTGAAACAGTCTCGGAAGACCGTATGGTAGGTCCAAAAGATGCCCGAGGAACAAAAATAAATGGAGTAAGGGTACATTCTTTAAGATTACCCAGTTATATAATTTCATTAGAATCCGTTTTTGGTTTAAATGATGAGCGTTTAACTATTAGACATGATTCGGGAGCCGGAGCAGAGCCCTATGTTAAAGGTGGAATTCTAGCAATAAAGAAAGTAAATTCATTTAAAGGATTGAAAAGAGGGTTAGATTCTGTTATGGACTTAACTATATAAAAGTAAAACGTAATGTGTGTTAAAAATAAAATAAACTATTTCAGTGCAATTTTAAAGTGGGTATTATTTAAACATAAGTAGTATCCATGATATATTAACTAAAGAAATTATTCTTTACTTTTGTTCTTATGAAATGGGAGGAAGTTATAGGACAGGATCTGATAAAACAGCAATTAAAAGATTCAATTCAAAAGAATAGAATAAGCCATGCTCAGCTCTTTATAGGTAAATCAGGTTATGGAGTATTACCTTTAGTGTTGGCCTATGCCTCTGAAATTTTATGTAAAGATTCCCAATCTTGTTATAAGCAGGTTTCATCATTGCAACATCCGGATCTTTTTTTTTCATTTCCTACTATAAATAATGCGACTGAAAAAAAAGAAGCAGTAAGTAAAGATTATATAACAAAATTTAGGGAATTTATAACAGAAAACCCATATCAATCTATAAATCAATGGTATGAATTTTTGGGTGAAGACAAAAAACAAGGTTTTATTTCCGTAAAAGAAATTGAAAATATTTTTGAGAAATTAAATCTTAAAAGTTTTGAAGGTGGATATAAAATTCAGATTATTTGGATGATGGAAACAATGCGGACGGAAGCTGCCAATAAACTATTAAAAATATTAGAAGAACCTCCAACTCAAACTATTTTTTTATTGATTACAGAAGATGAAAGCAAAATACTTCCAACCATTTTATCCAGATGTCAGGCAGTCAAAATTAATAGAATAGAAGAAAAAGAAATAACAAAGGGTTTAAAGGATAAATATTCCTTATCTGAAGATGAAATAAATAAAATTTCAACAAAAGTTGAAGGGGATTGGAATTTGGCTGTCGCTTTACAAAAAAATAATGAATTACAAGAAGAATTTGAAAGATATTTTATTCAATGGAATAGGGCAGCAGTTATGGCGCCCAAACAACCCGTTTATCTAAAGCAAATTGTAGAATGGTCTATTGAAATATCTGGTTGGGGTAGAGAAAAGCAAAAAACATTCCTTCAATTTTGTACTGAAATTTTTAGACAAGCTCTTTTAGAAAATTATGCTTCAAATATTTTAGTTAATACTCCTTTAACATATAAAAATTTTAAATGGCAAAGTTTTAGTCAATTTGTACATGGCAATAATATTGAAGATATAATTAATGAAATAAATAAAGCCTATTTTCATATTGAAAGAAATGGTAATCCTAAAATAATTTTTCTGGATATGGGAGTAAAATTAACGAGATATTTAGCCAGAAAAAAAGATTGATTGCAAACTTTTCAAGTATGATTATTGTCATGTTTTAGTGTTTGTGAATTCTTGTGTAAATCGTGTTTTTTTTAATTAATAGTCTAGTATACAGCAACATACGTCGTTTTTTTATTTAGAATTGTTATAAATTAAAACCTTGTTAATTATATATATCGAAAAAGGTTTGGTGATAAACATCATATTTATATTTTTGCAATAGTCTCATATTTATGAGATGGTATTAAAGATATAAAGAAGTTTCATTCAATTGAAATCAATTATTATGAATAAAATTATAGCAGTATGTATGCTGGCTCTTTTCACCGGTCTTTTAGTTTTTGGACAAGAAGGGAATGCTCAAAATGGGGAGAAGTTATTTAAAGCAAATTGTGCAGCTTGCCACGCTTTAGATAAAAAACTTACCGGACCGGCACTTAAAGGTATTGTTACTACTTTAAGTGCAGAAGGAGCAGATAAAGAATGGGTTCATAAGTGGATTATGAACAATGAAGCCTTAAGAAAGAGTGGAGATAAGCGCGCAAATAAAATCTTTGAAGAATATAACCGAACTGCAATGGACGTTTTTGAAGGAAGGTTATCAGACAAAGATATTGATGATATTTTAGCCTATACAGAAAATCCTCCTGCTCCGGAAGAGCCTAAAGAACAGCAAGCAGTAACTGCCACTCAAGATGATTCTTCAAACTCAATTTATATTTTTGTATCCTTTGCTTCCATAGGAATTATTTTGCTTTTTACCTTATATAAAGTAAACCAATTAGTACGACTAAAAACAAAAGGTATTGTCTTAAATGAGTTACAAGCTACGAGAATTAAATCACTTTCTCAATTCTACAATAAATACAAAGGATTTTCATATTTCTTAATAACTCTCTTATTAGCGTTATCGTTGTATGGAGTTTGGGCATGGTTAATGGGGATTGGAGTAGATAAAGGTTATGAACCTGAACAACCCATTTATTTTTCCCATAGAATACATGCGGGAGAAAATAAAATTGATTGTCAATTATGCCATTCAGGAGCAAAATACGGTAAAGTATCAGAAATCCCTTCATTAAGTGTATGTATGAATTGTCACAGAAATATTAGTGAATATACAGGAAAATATATAGAACCGGGTAAATCTAAAGAATTCTATACTTCAGAAATAAAAAAAATATATCAACATATTGGATGGGATGAAGACAAACAAGCCTATACAGGAAAGCAAATTCCTGTAAAATGGGAAAGAATACATAATATGCCGGATTTTGTTTACTTTAATCACTCTCAACACGTAGTAGCTGGAGAGAAAACAATTATCGCAGATTATAACAAAAAACATCCGAATCAGCCTATAGATGTTGTGTGTAAGGCTTGTCATGGTGCTATAGATACAATGAACGTAGTAAAAATGGCAAATGATTTTACCATGGGATGGTGTTTAGATTGTCACAGAACGACAGAAGTAGACATGAACAATGGATATAATGCTGCTTACTTTAATAAGCTTCATGAAAAACTGAAAAAAGAGTATGGTGAAGATAAATCTAAAATTACAGTAGATGCAATCGGAGGATTGGAGTGTGGTAAATGTCATTATTAATATCAATTAAAATCATTAGAAGATCGATATGGCTTCAAAAGATAAAATAAAATTTAGAAGTTTAGAAGAATTAAAAGATCCTTCAATAACAGAAAAAATAGCAAGAAATGAATTTGCAGAAGAACTTCCTATTGATGAATTTTTAGGAGATGATAAAGCAATGTTTTCAACTAAAACATCAAGAAGAGATTTTTTAAAATTCTTGGGTTTTGGTACAGCAGCAGTGACATTAGCAGCTTGTGAAGCTCCGGTTATAAAATCTGTGCCTTATGTAGTGAAACCCGAAGGAATTATTCCGGGTGTGCCTAATTACTATGCCTCTACTTTATTTGATGGTTTTGATTTTGCAAGTGTATTAGTAAAAACCAGAGAGGGTAGGCCTATTAAAATAGAAAGCAACACTCAATCAAAATTATTTGGAGGAACAAGCGCTAGAGCACAAGCTTCCGTTTTATCTTTATATGATAATAACAGAGCTAAAGGGCCAAAATTGAATGGAGAAGATACAAATTGGAATACTCTTGATAACTATGTAAAAAAAGGGTTACAAGAATCAAAGAATACAGGTAAAAAAATTATTATACTTACACCCTCTTTACCTTCACCGTCAACAAAAAAAATAATAGACGAATTCAAATCAGTATATCCAACATCCGAACATATAATTTATGATGCATTATCTTATTCACCTGCTTTAGATGCAGCTCAAGAAGTTTACGGAGTAAGAGCATTGCCTTTATATGATTTGACCAAAGCAGAATTACTGGTATCTTTTGGAGCTGACTTTTTAAATGATTGGAATGCTGGACATTTAGAATCAGATTATACAAAAGCTAAAACTCCGGGTTCAACTATGCTAAGACACATACAAGTAGAATCTAATCTTAGTTTATCCGGGGCTAATTCCGATCAAAGAATTCCATTAAAACCTTCAGCCGTTCAAAAATTATTAGCAGAAGTTTATAAAGGTTTAGATGGATCTATAGTTAGCAAACAAGCTCAAAATATAATTAAAGAGTTAAAATCTAAAGGTTCCAAAGCAGTAGTTTTTGCAGAAGGAAGTAAATCATCTTATGTTTTAGCTTATTTAATAAACCAAAAATTAGGATCAGAAGCCGTAAGAAAAGATAAAGTTATTTTAGTTAAAGAATCTGATGACCAAAAATTTAAAGAATTTATTTCTTGGTTATCCTCAGGCCAAGTGGGAGTATTATTAAACTTTAATACTAATCCTGTATATTCATATTCAGAAAGTGAAAAATTAGCTACCCTGATATCTAAAGTTCCATATTCTGTTTCTTTAACAGAATATGAGAATGAAACAGCAATAAATACAAAATCTTTAGCTCCAGTTCCTCATTGGTTGGAATCATGGGGCGATTTACAACCTGCAACAGGAGTGTATTTATTATCACAGCCAACTATACAAAGAATTTTTGATACAAGACAATTTCAAGATTCTTTATTGATATGGAAAAAAGAAAGCATTCCAAATGGAAATGTTTTTGTATCTAATTCACAAAATGTAGCAGTAAAAGATTCAACAACTGTAGCTTCAACAGATTCCATAAAAGTTGGGGAGGCATCCGACTATACTCCCAATAATTCAGAATATGTCAGTACTACTGCTACACCAGTACAAACAAATGCATATTACAATTATTTAAAACAGTATTGGCAAAATCAATTAGGGGTGGCATTAGGGTATAGTTTTAATCAAGCATTGTATAATGGATACAATGAAACAACGGAAACTATTTCATTAAATCAATCCGGAGGAGATGCCCAACAGGCTTTGAATGATATAGAAGCTATAAAAGAAGGGGCATTAGAATTAAATTTATATACAAATACTGGCATAGGTGACGGTACACAAGCAAATAATCCATGGTTACAAGAGCTGCCCGACCCAATTACAAGATTAGCATGGGATAATTATATAACTATTTCTAAAGAAGATTCTGCTAAAATTGGAATAGTTAATAAAATGAATGGAAGAATGCAATTAGACGGGTCATTAGCAGATTTAACTGTAAATGGTAAGATCATTAAAAATATACCTGTTTTTATACAACCGGGACAAGCTAAGGGGTCTATTGGTCTAGCTTTAGGCTACGGACAAGCCAAATCTGGAAAAGTTGGACAAACTGGAATTAATGCTTACCCTGCCTATTTATCTTCAAGTTTTATTCAGTATAATAATATAACATTAAAGATAACCGGAGAAATGTACGAATTTGCTTCTATGCAAATGCAAGGAACTTTAATGGGAAGATATGAGATAGCAAGAGAAATTCCTTTGCAGACATATTTAGAAAAAGACTCCAAAGAATGGAATAAACCTATTAAGATCAATACATATGTAGGAGAAATGCCGATAGGTAAAGTCGATTTATGGAGAGATTATGATAGCAGTGATGGACATCATTTTAATTTATCTGTAGATCTTAATATATGTACAGGTTGTGGTGCCTGTGTTATTGCATGCCAGGCAGAAAACAATGTTCCTGTTGTAGGAAAAGAAGAAATGCGAATGTCTAGAGATATGTATTGGTTACGTATTGACAGATATTATTCAGCTAAGAAAAAAATAGAACAAGAAGAAGAAATTATAGAAAATTTAGATCAGGTACCAATGTACAAAGATCTGATTGAACCCGATACAAGCAATCCGGATGTAATTTTCCAACCGGTTATGTGCCAACATTGTAATCATGCACCTTGTGAAACAGTATGCCCTGTAGCAGCTACTTCTCATGGTAAACAAGGACAAAATCAAATGGCTTATAATAGATGTGTAGGTACCCGTTATTGTGCTAATAACTGTCCATACAAAGTAAGACGATTTAATTGGCTTAATTATGCCTTAAATCCTAAATTTGATTATAATATGAATAATGATTTAGGAAGAATGGTACTTAATCCTGATGTAGTAGTACGTTCAAGAGGAGTAATGGAGAAATGTTCTTTATGTATCCAGATGACTCAGGCTACGATTTTAGATGCTAAAAAAGAAGGAAGAAGAGTAGAAGATGGAGAATTTCAGGTTGCTTGCTCCAAAGCTTGTTCCAGTGGTGCAATTAAATTTGGAGATGTTAATGACCCACATTCAGAAATCGTTAAATTATCTAAAGATAAGAGAAAGTATGTATTATTAGAAGATGTAGGAACCAAACCTAACGTATTCTATCAATATAAAGTTAGAAATAGAAAAGAATCATAAAATTTAAGAAAGTTACTATGTCAGGACATTACGAAGCGCCTATTCGAGAACCGTTAATTTTAGGAGAAAAATCCTATCATGACATTACAGAAGACATTGCTAGGCCTATAGAAAGCAAAGCAGGTAAACTTTGGTGGTTTGCTTTCTATATTGCCTTAGTTGCATTTATATACGGAGTAGGTTGTATCGCCTATACAATTGGGACAGGAATTGGTGTATGGGGGTTAAATAGAACTATCAACTGGGGTTGGGATATTACTAATTTCGTGTGGTGGGTAGGTATAGGACATGCAGGAACTTTAATTTCTGCCGTTCTTCTACTTTTCCGACAAAAGTGGAGAATGTCTATTAATCGTTCTGCAGAAGCTATGACTATTTTCGCAGTTGTTCAGGCGGCACTTTTTCCTTGTATTCATATGGGACGTATTTGGCTGGCTTATTTTGTATTTCCAATACCCAATCAATTCGGATCTTTGTGGACCAACTTTAATTCCCCTTTATTATGGGATGTATTTGCAATTAGTACCTATTTTTCTGTTTCTGTAGTGTTTTGGTATATTGGTTTAATTCCTGATTTTGCAATGGTTAGAGATAGAGCAATAAAACCGGTTACTAAGAAAATATATAATATTTTAAGTTTTGGATGGGGTGGTAAAGCTAAACATTGGCAAAGATTTGAGGAAATTTCTTTAGTATTAGCCGGATTAGCAACTCCATTAGTATTTTCAGTGCATACTATCGTGTCATTTGACTTTTCTACTGCAGTAATCAAAGGTTGGCATTCTACAGTTTATCCTCCATATTTCGTAGCCGGAGCAGTTTTTTCAGGATTTGCTATGGTTCAAACCTTAATGAGTATTATTAGGAAAGTATGTCATTTAGAAGATTATATTACCCGTAGACATATAGAATATATGAATATAGTAATCGTAGTAACAGGAGGTATGGTAACAGTTGCTTATATTACAGAATTTTTTATAGGATGGTATTCCGGTAGTAGATATGAAGATTTTACTTACTTTTCCATAGGTGCTGCCACAGGTCCTTATTGGTGGGCTTTTTGGTTGCTTATTCTTTGTAATGTTTTAGTCCCTGCAACTTTGTGGATTAAAAAATTGAGAATAAATTTTCTTTGGACTTTTATTGTATCTATAGTTATAAATATAGGTATGTGGTTTGAAAGATTTGATATTATAGTTATTAATTTATCTAGAGATTATTTACCTAGTAGCTGGACTAAATTTGAGCCTTCATTTGTTGATGTGGGTATTTTTTTAGGAACTATAGGATTTTTCTTTGTATTGTATTTATTATACGCTAGAACTTTCCCTGTAATAGCTCAAGCTGAGCTTAAAACAATTTTAAAATCATCTGGAGAAAGTCATAAAAAACATAATTTAGAACATGAGCACCACTAAAAAAATAATATACGGTTTATATGGAGATGATGATCTCCTGTTAGACGGGGTGAAACAGCTTAAGGATAAGGGAATTAAAATCTCTGAGGTTTATACTCCTTTTCCTGTACATGGGTTAGATAAAGCTATGGGATTGAAAGAATCCAGATTATCAGAATGTGCATTTTTTTATGGAGCATTAGGACTTACGGTAGCCTCCTTACTTACATGGTTTACTATGAATCATGATTGGCCTCAAAATATAGGAGGAAAGCCAAGTTTTACATGGGCAGATAATGTACCAGCCTTTATTCCGATTATGTTTGAATTAACGGTGTTTTTTGCAGCTCATCTTATGTCTATTACCTATTTGTTTTTAAATAAACATTATCCGGGACAGAAAGCTCAGAACCCTGATCCAAGAACAACAGATGATAAATTTTTGATAGAATTAGAAAATCAAGATTACGAACAGGTAAAAGAAATTTTAATAGCTACGGGAGTAGAGGAAATTACTGTAAAAAATGTTGAAGATGAAAAAGTTAATTAAATATATTTTAATAACTATTGGTGTATCCTTTGTTATTACTTCATGTAGTAAGAAAAAACCAAGTTTGGTATATTTTCCTGACATGTATTATCCTGTAGCTTATGATCCTTATCAAGAGGCTGTGGTAGCCTATGGAGAACAAAGTTCTACAGTTCCGTTGTTTGCCAATCAAGATGGGAGGACGGCTTTATCTCCGGTTCCAGGAACAATATCTCAAAATTCTGATGGTGTGCTGCCAATGGATTTACCCAATACTGCAGAAGGTTATGAGGCTTCAAAATTAATTAAAATCTCTCCTTTAAATCCTGCAAATAGAGTAAAAGATTTAGCTAGAGGAAAAGATTTATTTAATAAAACTTGCGCAGCATGTCATGGTACATCGGGAGATGGTCAAGGAAATATTGTACAGTCAGGAGCTTATTCAGGAGTTCCGGCCTATAAAGACAGAGCTTATATTACTGTAGGATCTGTATATTATGTAATAGAACATGGAAGAAATGCAATGGGGTCTTATGCAGGTCAATTGTTACCTGGGGATAGATGGAGAGTTGCTGAATATGTTATAAATGAGTTTGGTGTAAAACAAACACCATCTGAAAATGCTTCTTCTCAAGTAGCCTCTTCAGAATCAACAACACAAAACAATGTAAAATAAAGTTATGAGATATCAATTTTCATCTAGGCTTAAATTAATTTCTGTAATATTAGTTATTATAGGATTGATAACTTTTGGTGTAGGATATTATCAAAATGATCACATAGATATAAAGGAAATAGAAACAATTTTACATAATAATGAGAAAATAGCTAACTCACAACCTATGAACTCTGCCTATATACATGATAAACCTCTTTCTCAAGAGCATATTAATCATGCTTTAGATCAAGTTCATAATAGGCCTTGGGCAGCAATATTTATACCTTTAATGTTATTTTTTGGAATATCTGCTACTGCATTATTTTTCAATGCTATTCAGCATGCAGGACATGCAGGATGGTCAATAGTAATAATACGTGTAATGGAAGGTATAGCTTCTTATTTACCGGTTGGAGGAATATTAATGTTAATTTTTATAATACTTTCTTCATATGGAGGAGAACATGGAGGCTTAAATCATCTGTATCATTGGATGGATCCTTCTTTAACCGATCAATCTTCTCCACATTTTGATTTACTGATAAAATCTAAAGAACCTTTCTTAAACAGACCTTCTTTTGTTATTCGTACATTGATTTATATCTCAGGATGTATATTCTTCTTATTTAAGATCAAATCTTTGACAAAAAAACTAGATGAAACCAAATTATTTTCAGATAATCAAAAAGTTTATAATTGGAGTGTAGGATTTATTGTTTTCTTTGCCTTAGCCTCTGCATGTTGGGCTTGGGATTGGTTAATGTCCATAGACCCTCATTGGTATTCTACATTATATATGTGGTATGCTATGATAAGTTGTTTAGTTTCATCGATAGCAGTAATGATTATTATTTCTGTTTATTTAAATAAAAAAGGAAATTTGCCGGCTTTTAATAATAATCATTTACATGATTTAGCTAAATTTTTATTTGGATTTAGTTTATTATGGTCATATTTATGGTTTTGTCAATATATGCTTTATTGGTATGCAGATGTACCCGAAGAAACCGTTTATTTTTTTGGCAGATACAAATTATATAGTGAAACCTATTTTACTATGTTAATTCCTAATTTGGTTCTCCCTTTCTTAATCCTGGTAAGCAGTAAAGTAAAAAGAAGTTTCGTTATTGTTCCGATAATGGCAGTGATAGTAATTCTTGGACATTATATGGATTTCTTTAATATTATAATGCCAGGTACAGTAGGTGCATATTGGAATTTTGGATTATTAGAAATAGGTTCGTTTTTATTTATATTAGGGTTATTTATTTATACAGTTATGTACTCTATTAGTAAATTAAATCTTGAAGCTAAAGGAAATCCTTATTATCATGAAAGTGAAATTTTTGAATATCCTTTTTAAAAGGTGAAATAATATTTAAATTTTATTTTACAAAAGAGGCTATAGATTTTCTATAGCCTCTTTTATTTTTATAAAAATTAAAATTCAATCAAATATTTATCTTATATATATTTATTAATTGTATATTTGTATCCTATTATGATATAAATATACAATTAATACAATTAAAAATATATAATATTATGATTAAAAGTAAATTATCTTTACTGTTTGCTTCTTTGTTTTTTATAAGTTGCTTAAATTTTGCACATTCACAAATTCAAGAAGGTAACATTATGTGGGGTGGCTCCTTTACTAATATGGATTTTGGTTTGAAAAAGGGACAGTCTTGGAACATTGGGATTACACCAAAAGCAGGCTATTTTATTAAAAATAATTTAGCAGTAGGTGGTTATGGCAAAGTTAATATTAGTAAACAAGGAACCGGAAGTACAACCAAAACAGAATATGGTGTTGGTGCGTTCGGTCGTTACTATGCTAGTAATAAAGATATAAATAATTTATTAAAGCATGGCCGTTTCTTCTTTGAAGCAAATGCAGGTTTTGAAGGCTCTAGTCAAAAACATGAGCCTACAACCAATGGATTTGGATTTGGATTTGGTCCGGGTTACTCCTATTTTATAACTTCTAATGTGGGATTAGAAGCATTGGTTAAGTATGAAGGGCTTACAGGTGGAGGAAACACTGGATATCAACATGATATTACTTTTGCAATAGGATTGCAGGTTTATATTCCATCTTCAAGAGTCAAAAATGCTGTACAAAATCCCAATCAATTATAATTAAGTTTTAAATTATTAATAAAAAGAATTACTTTGTATTTCATGAATAGTCAGAATATTTTTTTCTGACTATTTTTTTTCTGAAATTTTTTCAAGAACGTATGAGCTTATTTTTGCCTAAAATACACTTCAATAGGAACACCTGTAAAATCAAAATTTTTACGTAGTTGATTTTCAATAAATCTTTTATAAGGTTCTTTTATATATTGAGGTAAATTTGCAAAAAAAGCAAATTGAGGTGTATGAGTTGGAAGTTGTGTACAATATTTAATTTTTATATATTTTCCTTTTATACTTGGAGGGGGAGTTGCTTCTATAATAGGAAGCATGATTTCATTTAATTTACTAGTTTTTATTTTTCTATTTCTATTCTCATAAACTCTCATAATATATTCAACAGTTTTATAAACTCTTTGTTTAGTTAAAGCTGACACGAAAATAATAGGTACATCTGTGAATGGGGCTATTTTTGTTCTAATATTATGCTCGAAATGTTTTAATGTGTTAGTTTCTTTTGA
Source organism: Apibacter adventoris (assembly GCF_002964965.1). Lineage (NCBI taxonomy): Bacteria > Pseudomonadati > Bacteroidota > Flavobacteriia > Flavobacteriales > Weeksellaceae > Apibacter > Apibacter adventoris. Next base: position 169,242 of record NZ_PSZN01000023.1, on the reverse strand, counting down.
TACTAAATCCCATTTATTGACTACAATTACAATTCCTTTTCTAGATTTTTGAGCTAAATATAAAATATTTATATCTTGTTTTTCCCATCCTTGTGTAGCATCTACCAATAATACTACTACATCTGAATCTTCAATGGAACGTATTGAACGCATAACAGAATAAAATTCAATGTTTTCATTAACTTTTGTTTTTTTACGTATCCCTGCGGTGTCAATTAAAACAAATTTGTATCCGAATTTATCATATAGAGTTTCTATACTATCTCTCGTCGTTCCAGAAATATCAGTCACTATATTTCTTTCGTTTTCTAATAAAGCATTAGTTAAAGTAGATTTTCCAACATTTGGCCTTCCAACGATAGAAACTCTAGGCAATCCCTCAAAAGGATCAACGTAATTTTCATCTTTAAAAATGTTAACAATATCATCTAATAAATCGCCTGTGCCACTTCCGGTCATACCAGCAATTGTATAATATTTATCAAACCCCAGGCTATAAAATTCCATAGCATCGTTTTCCAGCATAGCATTATCTACTTTATTCACTACTAGAAAAACAGGTTTTGTTGTTCTTCTTAATAAATTGGCTACTTCATAATCCATATCTGTAACTCCTTCTGTCACATCTACTAAAAAAACAATAGCGGAGGCTTCCTCTATAGCAAGTTGAACTTGCTTTCGTATTTCTCCTTCAAAAATGTCTTCAGAACCTGTAATATATCCTCCGGTATCTATAACAGTAAAATCTATACCATTCCAGTCACTTTTACCATAATGGCGATCACGAGTAACACCGGATATACTGTCAACTATAGCTTCTTTTTTTTGTAACAATCGGTTAAATAAAGTGGATTTTCCCACATTAGGTCTACCTACAAGTGCTATTATATTCGCCATATTCAAAAATTTATGCAAATGTAAAGAAAAAGTATAAGATTGATTGTAAATTCCTTAGTGTCTACTATTGTTGGGGGATTAGATTTATAGGGGAAAATGCATAAAGTAATTTAATAAAAAACAATTAACTTTGTTATATTTTAAATTTTAAATAAACATGATAAAAGAACCGGAATCTGGACACAGAGTAAGATTTATGGATTGTGATCCTATTGGGCATTTATCTAATATACGATATTTCGATTATATGTTAGATGCTAGGGAGGATCATTGTCTGGAAAATTATCAGATTGATAATTTTGCTCAATCAAAAAAAACAGGACGTTTATGGGTAGCTTTACAGAACCAAATTGCTTATATCAAAGAAGTGAAATTTAATCAATTTGTAAAAATATCCAGTAAAATTATTAAATTTACAGACAAAACAAATACTGTGGAAATTTTAATGTATAATGAAAATAAAACAGTAGTACATGCTGTTTTATGGACTACGTTAATATATTTTAATTTAACTACCCGAAAATCAGAAGATCAACCGGAAGAATTTTTAAATCTATTTCAAAATGTATGTGTAGATATACCAGAAGAACTTTTTGAAGATAGAGTCATGAGTCTAAGATCGTGGAATAAACAGAATCTATCCAAGCATTAGTATATGAATGTTACTGAAACTAAATTAAAAGGTTGTTTTATTCTTGAACCGCAAATTTATAGTGATTCCAGAGGTTATTTCATGGAAACTTTTAATCTAGAAAAATTTACAGAAAAAATTGGTTATAAACCTAATTTTGTTCAAGATAATTTATCGGTTTCTACATATGGAGTAATTAGAGGATTACATCAACAATTACCACCATTTGCTCAGTCTAAATTAGTTTATGTATTAGAAGGAAAAGTTTTAGATGTAGCAGTAGACATTCGTAGGGGATCTCATACTTTTGGACAATTTATAACTATAGAACTATCATCAGAAAATAATAAACAATTATTTATTCCTAAAGGATTTTTACATGGTTTTTCTGTATTGTCTGAAAAGGTAATTTTTGCGTATAAGTGTGAAGGTTTTTATAATAAAGAGAGTGAATTTGGAATTAATCCTTTGGATAAGACTCTTAATATAGATTGGAAGATTAAAGAAGGAAAAGAAGTAATATCAGAAAAAGATAAGCAAGCTATTTCTTTTAATGAATTAAACCCAGTTTCTTTATGAAAAAGATATTAGTTACAGGAGGAGATGGCCAATTAGGTCTTTCTTTAAAACAAAAGATAAAAGAAAAACCACCAGTTAATTGCTCATTTGTTTTTACAGATGTTCAAGAATTAGATATTATGGATGAAATATTTGTAAAAACTTATTTCTTTTCTAATAAATTTGATTATGTAATCAATTGTGCTGCCTATACTGCGGTGGATAAAGCAGAAACAGATACTGGTAATGCAAAAAAATTAAATGCAGATGCGGTTAAATATTTAGCTAAATCTTGTTCATCCCAAAAGGCTACATTAATCCATATTTCAACAGATTATGTATTTTCTGGTGAAGAGCCTTTTCCCAGAAAAGAAGATGATCCTACACATCCTTTAGGAATATATGGGAAAACAAAATTAGAAGGAGAAGTAAATGCATTACAATATAATTCCAGATCTTATATAATAAGGACTGCATGGTTGTATTCGCCTTATGGTAATAATTTTGTAAAAACCATGTTGAAATTATTTAAAGAAAAAGATCAAATTAATGTAATAGAAGACCAATTAGGTTCTCCTACAAATGCATTGGATTTAGCTGAAGCGATATTAACTATTATTCAGAATGATATAGGTTCTTATGGAATTTATCATTATTCAAATGAAGGGGAATGTAGTTGGTTTCAGTTTGCAGAAGAAATAAAAAAACTAAGTAAATCCAATAATATTAAAATTAATCCAATACCCACTTCAGAATATCCTACTCCGGCAAAACGACCTAAATATAGTTTATTGGATAAAACTAAAATCAAATCTACTTTTGGAATTTCTATTCCTGAATGGAAAGAGAGCTTAAGAGGGATGTTTTGAATAAGAAAGAAGATTAAATGTCAGGAAGAGTAGAAAAGAGTTTAAAAAACACTAAAATATCAGCAATATTTTATGGGGTGACTCTTTTAATAACTTTTATAAGTAGAAAAATTTTCTTAGATACTTTTGGTCCAGAGATTTTAGGCTTAAATACAACTATAAATAATCTATTAGGATTTCTTAATCTAGCAGAGCTAGGTATAGGAACAGCTGTTTCTTATATGTTATTTAAACCTTTATATGAAAATGATCATAAAAAAATTAATGATATTATTTCTATACAGGGATATTTATATAGAAAAATTGGAATTATAATAATAATTTTAAGTTTATTAATCCTACTCTTATTTCCATATATTTTTAGAAAGGCACATGTTGGGTTTTGGGTTCCATATGTTACATTTATTGTTTTTTTAGCTAATCCGTTGTTTAGCTATTTTTTATCATATAAACAGATTCTTTTTACATCAGATCAGAAAGAGTTTAAGAATACTCAAATAATTCAAACAACCAAAATTGTAAAGAATATTTTACAGATAATTGTAATTTTTTTTGTTAGTGAAAGTTATTATTATTGGTTGGTTATAGAATTTTTAAGTTATTTTGTTATGGCAATTCTTATAAATAGAGAGGTTAATTATTCATATCATTGGTTAAATATTGCCAAATCTAAAGGAAAGGAATTACAAAAAAATTATCCAGAAATTATTATTAAAACCAAACAGCTTTTATTTCATAGTATAGGTAATTTTGTTTTAACTCAAACTAGTCCGTTAATTATTTATTTTTATTTAACATTAACTATAGTAAATATATATAGTAATTATCAGATTATTATTCTAGGTCTATTAGCAGTTATGAATATTATTTTTAATAGTATGATTGGAGCTATTGGTAATTTAATAGCTGAAAATAATAAGGAAAAAATATATAGGGTATTTTGGGAGATTTTTTCTATAAGATATTTTGTGAGTTCTGTTTTATGTTTTGGATTATATTCTCTAGTTAATCAATTTGTTGCAATTTGGTTAGGGAATAAATATATTATAGATGATATTTCACTCATTATAATGGTAGCTAATGTTTTTATTTTATTAACAAGGACAACTGTCGATCATTACATTGTAGCTTATGGATTGTATCACGATGTTTTTGCCCCGATAGTTGAAATTGTATTAAATCTTAGCTTATCATTTGTTTTAGGTTATTATTTTGGACTTCCAGGAATTCTAGGAGGGGTATTTGTTAGTTTATTTATTGTTATAGGGGTCTGGAAGCCTTATTTGCTTTTTCGGTATGGGTTAAAAGAAAAAGTATTAGTTTATTATTTTAATAATATTAAACTTTTTTTAATTTTTTTGTTTTCAGGACTTTTTACTTTATTTTATATTGGGGATATTAAACACTATTTTTCTAATAAATATTTAAACTTTGTTTGTGTAGCTGCAACAAAACTAACTATATTTATTCCTATTATATTTATATTATATTATATTTTTGATAGGGGGACACGTTGTTATACAAAAAGATTTTATAAGAAATTCTTTAAATCATAAAAAGAAATAAATGCAAAAAATAAAAGTATCAATTATTGTTCCTTGTTATAATAAAGGGAAGTATCTTGAAGAAACTCTTAGAAGTATTATAAATCAAACGTATGAGTATTGGGAATGCATAATTATTAATGATGGTTCTAAAGATAATACTGAGGAAATATCCTTAAAATATTGTAAAAAAGATGTTAGGTTTAAATATATTTATCAAGAAAATTCTGGAGTTTGTGTAGCAAGAAATAAGGCAATAAATAGAGCTAAAGGATTATATATACTATGTTTAGATGCAGATGATATAATTTCAAATAATTTTTTAGAAAAAACAGTTTTTTATTTGGATAATGATGATACGATAAAAGTAGTTTCAACGAAGGTGATAACGTTTGGATTTAAAAAAGAGGTTATAAATTTACCCAAATTTAGCCTTGAAACTCTAGTTGGACGAAATATATTTTGCAACACATCACTTTTTAGAAAAGAAGATTTTATTAGAGTAGGCGGTTATAATGTAAATATGTCTAAGGGTCTTGAGGATTGGGATTTTTGGATATCTATATTGGAAAAAGGAGGAACAGCCGTATACGAAAATCAAGCAATTTTATTTTATAGAATATTACCTAAATCTAGGAATAATTCTTTAAAAGAAAAAGAATATAGGAAATTAAAAAAACAAATCTGGGAAAATCATAAAGAACTTTATGGTTCTTATTATTTAGATCCTGCTTTAGATGATTGCTATTTGAAAATTTATTTATCTAGGGAATATCGATTAGGAAAAATCTTATTAGCTCCATTTAATTATATTTCGGGTTTATTTAGATTAGTTTTTTTTAAATTATTTGGTTAAATAGTTATAATATTATTAATTTATGAGTAATTTTATTACATCTTATGCAGGGGTTCTAAAGGGCTTCATTTTTATTTTTTTTATTTTTTATACTTTTATTATTATTATTACAAAAAATAACAATAATAAAGTTAAATTAGTTTTATTTGCATTAATATTCTTTCAATTAGATATTACTATATTATCCATTTTGAACCCTATAGATCGATTATGGTTTATTTCTTTGTTTATTTCATCTTTAATTAATTATAATAAGTCTAAAGAACAGTTATTAAGGAATCCATATTTAGTATCTGTTTTTATTTTTTTTGTAATTTTTATTTTTTTAGCAATCTTTGATCAACGTTATTCTATAGTTAAGAATTTAATAAGAGCTTGTTTGTATGTTGTAGATAATTTTGGTATTTTTTTGTTGTTAGGTATTTTTATTGAATCTAAAAAAGATGCCATTAAAGTATTGAAATTTTTTTATTACTGCATGTTAATCTGTTCGTTTTATAGCATTGTAATTCTACTTTTTAGAGTTAATTTATATAATGATTTTTTTAGTGAATTGTATGGTACACATAACGTATCAAAGAGTTTGATAGATAGCTATAGAATGGCTATCTCTTCTTTTGTAATAAATCCACATCGTTATGGTTTGTTTTTAAGTATAGCTATAATAATACGAATAGCTTTGTATAACCAAAATTTTTCAAACTGGAAGTTTTCTAAACTTCAAATCTTTTTTTTACTTATACTTATTTTAAGTAACATAATGTCAAATTCAAGAGCTTCTTATTTAGCACTAATTATAGGATGTATTATTTATAGTATTTTTGGCTTGAATAAGCAAGGAAAAATTATTCTTTTAAGTAGTTTATTTTTGTATATGCTTATTGTTAACTCTTATACAAGAATAAGTTTTAAGAATATGCCACAAATAACAATTTTTAAGGAAATAGGGGCAAATACAAAAATAGGGGCAAATACAAAAATAGAGGCAAATACAAATTCATCTAACAATGAAAATAAGAAAATGCAAGTTGAAATAGAAGAAGAAGTAGCAGGAAGTACTATTGAAATGCGTATAGAACAATTTAGACTTTCCGTAGAGCTGGTAAAAGATGAAATTTTAATTGGTAGAGGATTTAGATGGTTAAAAGAAGAATTTGGATTAGATTCTACTAAGAAGGATTTTGTAATGAAAAAAGGATATTATGGATTTGAGAGTTTTATATTTGTTACTTTAGTAGAAACAGGAATATTAGGTTTAATAGCATATTTTATAGTTTTTGGAAGAATTATTTTGTATAATTTTTTAAAAATTATTAAATTTAGAAAGGATGAAAATCAAGTTATTAGTTGTTCTTTATCACTAAGTATTTTTTTAGCATATTTTGTATTTATTATAACTACAGGAGAGGGGCATATGACTCCTATAACATTATCTTTAATAGCAATCTTAACTAAATATATTCAAGTAAAAGCAACTTAATGAATAAAAGTATTTCTTTAGTTCTAGCTACTTATAATGGGGAAAAATATATACTAGAGCAATTAGATTCTATAATGAATCAGGAATTGCTTCCTAACGAAATTATTATTATAGATGATTGTTCTACAGATAGAACATATTCTATTTTAGAATCATATAATTTTAAAGAAATAAAAGTTCAAATTATAAAAAATGAAAAAAATGTAGGGCCCATAACTAATTTTAAAAGAGGAATCAATTTAGCAACTAGTGATTTTATAGCATTATGTGACCAAGATGATATATGGTTGCCGAATAAATTAAAATTATCATTAAATGCAATTTTAAAATTAGATTTTAATAATATACCATGTGCTATTTTTACAGATTTACGGTTAATCGATGAGCACAACAAACTTATAGCAAATTCACTCCATAGTAAATGGAATATTGATCCTTCAAAATTTGATTTTTTTTTGATATTGACATCCAATGTAGTTACAGGTTGCACTCTTTTATTTAATAAGTTGATGCAATCAGAAATACAAAGTATGCCTGAAGATATACTAATGCATGATTATTGGATTGCTTTAATAGGATATAGTATAGGGCAGATAAAATATGTAAAACAAGAAACAGTATTGTATAGATCTCATAATGATAGTGTAACATCAAAAAAACAAAGTTCCTTTATTATGAAGATGAGGGATTTTAGAGAAGTTAATCAAAAACAATATGAGCAGTTAAGAAAATTTATGAAACAATATAAATTTTGTTTACGTATAGAGGATAGAGAGATTGTAACTAAATATTTGAAAATGAGAAAAAAAAATTATATAGAACAAAGAATAATTATAAAGTTTTGGAAATGGGGAATAAAATTAGTTTAATATTGTTTTTAAAATGTTAAACAGATGAGTATAATAATTAATAAGAATTAAGTTATGTCTGAGACAGTTGCCGTTGTAATATTAAATTATAACTCATATGAAGATACTAATAATTGTATAAAATCTTTTCTTAAAGCACATCAAAACTATAAGAAAGTATTTTCATTTATAATTGTTGATAATAATTCGACTAATAATTCAGTTGAGAAAATTAATAAATTTATTATTCAAGATATAAAAAAAGAAGTTCATCAACTTACTGAAAATTATGAAAGAAATATTTTAAATAATTCATTTTTTACTATTTTAAAACTAACAAAGAATTATGGATATGCAAAAGGTAATAATTTAGGTATAAGATTAGCAATTAAAAAAGGAGCAGAGTATTTATTAATATTAAATAGCGATATTATAATAACAGAAAATATATTAGATCCCTTAATGAAATTTAAAAAAACGCATGCAGGGTATGCATTGGTATCCCCTATATTATATACTAAAAAAGATATTATTGATTATAATTGTGCTAGAAAATCACCATCAGATTTTGATATTTTTATAGAATTTACTTTTTTAAGAAAAATCCCTTTTTTTAAAAAAATTATAGATAAACGTTATATATTAAAAAATGTTGATTTACAAAACATTGATTTTATAGATATAGATTTACCCTCTGGATCATGTATGTTTTGTGAAAGCGCCTTAATGAAAAAAATTAATTTTTTTGATGAAAACACTTTTTTATATTATGAAGAGAATATTTTATATGAAAAAATTAAAAGTGAAGGATTAAAAAATGCTTTATTATTAAGTGTATCTGCAATTCATTTAGGAGCTCAAACAACTAGTAAATCTAGTAATTATCAAATAGTAAATTTTAATTATCAAAGTGCATTATATTATCTCAGAAAATTTAGAATACACACATATTTTCTTATTGGCTATTTAAAAATCAGACAAAAATTAATTTTAAAATACTTAAAGTTTAAATCTATAAGAAAGAAAAATTAGTATAATGAAAAGAATAATATTTGATTTAACAGCCGTTCAACCTAATGATACAGGAATTTTTCATGGAGGAGGAAAATATGCAAAAACAGTTTTTTTAGAATTAATAAAATCTATTCCTTCGGACTATTTATATGTTTTATATGATTCTAAACAGTTTATAGAAGAATTTTTACTATACGAATGCGAAGCATATGGGGTAAATATATTAGATATTTCTAAGCATTCATTAAAAGAACTTATTTTTAAATATAATATAAAAATATTTTATACATCCATTCCAAGTTATTATATAAAAGAAAAATTTGATAATGAATGTAAATTTGTTTGTACAATTCATGATTTAAGAGAAATTGAATTAGTGACAGACACATATGAAATAATGTACACTAAAGGTTTAAAGAACATTTTAAAATTATTTATAAAAAAATATTTTCCTAAAATATATATTAATCATCAAATAAGTAAATATTATGAATTTCTAAAAAATAATTCTACAGATTTCATTACTGTTACAAATTATTCAAAATATTCTTTATTGACTATATTCCCATTTTTGAAAGAAGAAAATATCCAAGTATTATATAGTCCATTGTATACAATAAAAGAAAATTCAGAAAAATATATTAGTTTAGTAGAAGAACCCTATTTTTTATTAGTAAGTGGAGATAGGTGGGTGAAAAATAATTATCGAGCTATAAAAGCATTAGATGGATTGTATTCTAAAGGATTAATAAATACTTATAAAGTATTACTTACAGGCTGTAAAAAAAAAAATATTTATAAAAATCATATAACTAATAAAGATAAATTCATATTTATAGATTATGTAGATGAAGAATTGTTAGATAAATTATATAAAAACTGTTATGCTTTTATTTATCCTACTTTAAACGAAGGGTTTGGTTATCCTCCTTTAGAGGCCATGAGATATAAAAAACCAGTATTATCATCGGCAAGTTCCTCATTATTAGAACTATTAGAAGATTCGGTTTTATATTTTAACCCCTATACTATTATAGAGATTCAAAACAAAATAATGCAAATATTAAATTTGCAGATATATAATAAATATTCTAAAAAAGCATATAATAGATATCTAGAAGTAAGGAATAGACAAGATGAAGATTTGAAAGGAGTAATTGATTTTATTGTAAAAAAGATAAAGTAAATAGAATTATAAACACTTTTTTATTTATATGTCATGTTTTCGAATGGTAATGGCGATTGTAATAGGGTAGTTGTGAAATTAATAACATGTATAAGTAGGGATAATTTTGTAGTGTACAAATTGATTTTTTATAAAATTTTTATATAATATAAGTAGATAGATTAGATGAAAATACTTATGATTACTAGACCAAATTTGTATATATCTCCTGGGGGAGATACAGTACAGGTTGAAATGACAGCAAAATATTTAAGAAAATTAAAAGTTTCTGTAACCATAGGATTGTCTAATCATTGCTTTAAATATGATGATTATGATATAATCCATTTTTTTAATATCATCAGACCTGATGATATATTGCCACATATTAAGCATAAAGTTCCATTTGTAGTATCAACAATTTTTGTAGATTATTCAGAATATGAAAATTTAAAAGGAAGATTTATTTTTAGAATATTTTCATTAGGACAAATTGAATATATAAAATCTATTGCTAGATGGATAATAAATGGGGATAAAATAAAATCTAACTATTTTTTATTTCATGGTCAGAAAAAATCAATAAAAAAGATAATATCAAAAGCAAGCATGCTCTTGCCAAATTCAAAACATGAATATTTACGATTGGTAAAATACATTGGAGATGTAAGGGTTCCATATAGAAAAATTGTTAATGCAATTGATGATAAAATTTTTAATTATAAAAATTCTGAAATTACTGATTTTAAAGATACAATAATTTGTGTAGGAAGAATTGAAGGGCTTAAAAATCAATTAAATCTAATTAAAGCTCTAAAAAATACAAATTTGTCTGTCCTAATAATAGGAAAGCCTTCTCCTAATCATATTAAATATTATAATAAATGTAGAAAAGAAGCTCAAGGTTTTCAAAATATTTGTTTTATAGAACATATTTCTCATGAAAAATTAGTTAATATTTATAAATCAGCAAAAGTACATGTATTGCCTAGTTGGTTTGAAACTACTGGTTTAAGTTCTCTGGAAGCAGGAGCTATGGGCTGTAATATAGTTATAACTAAAAAAGGTGACACCGAGGAATATTTTAAAGATATGGCTTTTTATTGCGAACCAGATGATGTTAATTCAATAAAGGAAACTGTATTAAAGGCATATTATGAACCAATTAATCCAAAATTAAGGGAATATATATTAAAAAATTATATTTGGGAGATAACAGCTCAAAAAACTTTAAGCGCCTATAATGAAATATTAAAAAAATAATTGTTTATAATATCATAATAATGTTACAAAATCTAAAAAAAATGGAATTAAAAAAAAATGAAATAAATATATGTTTATTTTCATTATGTATAAGTTTATTAACTTATGGATATGGATTAATGAATTTTAGCTTACCTATTGATGCTCAAGAAGAAGTTATTAATCCTAATTTTATGTTATCTGTAGGGAGGTGGGGAATTTGTTTAATTAGGTATCACTTATTTCATGGCTATACTCCTTATTTTACACCTCTTGTGAGTCTTGTATTGTTATGTTTATCATCGCTAATGCTAATTAAGTTACTAAATATTCAAGGTATTTATGCTTATGCATTTTGCATATTATATTTAACTTTTCCGCAATTAGCATATCAATTAGTTTTTATTACTCAAGCAGATGCAATAGCACTTGGATATGTTTTATCCATAATTAGTATTTGGCTATTCATTAAATCTATAGAAATATCAAATAAACGAAAAGCAGTAATATATTTTTTATTCGCATGTTTCATAGCTATGTTTACATTATCGATATATCAAGCTTTTATTTTTGTTATTCTTGTTGTTTATTTATCTTATTTATTATTTAAAGATTCAAGAAAAAAACTTTCATATAAATATGAAATAAGTAAAAGTATTGTTTTTATTTTATTTATTGTGGTGTCCGCTTTATTTTATGTTATATCTTTAAAATTGGTAGGGATAAAAGGATATGATGATTACATAGAATCAAGTTATACTTCACATAATAGTTTAAAAAATACAATTTTTAATTTTATTAATTTATTAAAGATCCAGTTATTGGGTAAAGCTTATTTTGGAAATTCTCTTTATATAATAGCTACTCTTTTGTTTATCTTAAGTATATTTAAATATTTTCTAGAAAAAAAAATATTTCAATTAAGAACAATTATTTTAAGTGCTATATTAATTCTTCCATTTTTTATTTCTTTATTTATAACAGGAGGTTATCATCCTCCAAGATTGTATTTAGCAACTAATATATCTTTCTCAATAATAATAATTGACTTTTTTTTGAAAATAAAGAAACAAAACATGACAATTGTTTTAGTTAGCTTTGTTGGGGCTATTAATGTACTTTTTATAACACAATTATATTATTCTCAAAAACGTGTTAGAGATTTTGAGGTAATTGAGGCAAATAAAATGGACTTAATAATTAGAACTAAATATCCAGAGTTTAAAGAAAATATAAATCCAGTCTATTTTCATGGAGGATTGGAGAAAGCTAATAGATTTAAGCTAAATAATTCTGAAGTATTTGGTGGATCTTTTTTACAATGGAATGGAGGAAATAATGGTTTAATATTAGGTTTTTTCAGATATTATAATATTGCAAATTATAAAATGATAGAAAAAGATGATTTCATAAAAATTAAAGATTCAATAAATAATATGCCTATTTGGCCTGATTATGGATCAGTAAAAATGGTAGAAGGAGTTGTTATTATTAAGTTAGGAGAAGAATATGGATATTTGCATTTTTGATAAAAATGGTAAGTAAAAATATTTTTTATTCCTTTAATTTAAAAATTTCTTTTAAATGACCTTTTTTTATGAATTGCTTAGACAGTAGAATGAATAAAAATAAATATAATAATATTTATTATATTTGGTTCATTATATATCTATTAAGCTAATGAAAATAGCCATTTTAGGTACTAGGGGTATTCCTAATCACCATGGAGGATTTGAGCAATTTGCAGAATTTTTTTCAATATTTTTACAACAAAGAGGGCATGAAGTCTATGTTTATAACTCGTCTTTACATCCCTATAAAAAGAAAATATATAAAGGAGTCAATTTAATTCATTGTACAGATCCGGAAAATAAAATAGGAACGGCTGGACAGTTTATTTATGATCTAAATTGTATTTTAGATAGCAGGAAGAAAAATTTTGATGTAATTCTCCAATTAGGATATACAAGTAGTAGTATTTGGCATTTTTTACTACCTAAGAAATCTGTTATTATAACTAATATGGATGGATTGGAATGGAAAAGATCAAAATATTCAAAAAAAACACAAAAATTTTTGAAGTTTGCAGAAAAATTAGCAGCAAACCATGGAGGGTATCTGATAGCAGATTCTGTAGGAATACGGGATTATATAAAAGAAGAATATAGAAAAGAAACAAAGTATATAGCGTATGGTGCAGAAGTGTTTTCTGATACAAAAGAAGTACTGTTGAATAAATTTTATTTATCTCCCTATCAGTATCATTTATTGATAGCCAGAATGGAACCTGAAAATAATATAGAAACTATTATTGATGGAATAATTGAAAATAAAAGTCAAAAACCGTTGATACTTGTAGGAAATTATAAAAATACTTCATTTGGGAAATATTTATATGAAAAATATAGTAATAATTTTAATATAAAATTTATTGGAGCAGTTTATGATATAGAAATTCTAAATAACTTGAGATATTTTTCAGATATATACTTTCATGGTCATTCGGTAGGTGGAACTAATCCATCTTTGTTGGAAGCAATGGCATCCAATTGTTTTATAGTTGCTCATGACAACATATTTAATAAATCTATATTGGGAGATGATGCTTTATATTTTTCAACATCTAATGATATCTCTCAAATTTTAGTATTTCAAACTAAAACGAATAATTATAAAAAAATTAATTCCAATTTAGAAAAAGTTGCAAAAAAATATTCTTGGGAAAATATAAATCAACAATACTTGGATTTTATATTAGAATGCTTAAAAAAATAAATATATCTTCTACGTTTCTATCTTTTGCTTTAATTTCATTAATTTTTGGATATGCAATCAGTAATATCTTTATAATATTATTGGTAATAACAGGGATTTATTATATTATAAAGAATAAAAAATATGTTTTACATAAATATCAGATACCGATCTTACTTTTATTTATATATCAATTAACAACTTTATTATGGTCTATTAATAAGAAATCTACTATACATCATTTACAACTAGAATTGCCTATTTTATTACTACCTATTTTTGTATCTCAATTCCCAAAATTAGATAGAAATGATATATATAAAATTATTCGCTGGTTTTCTATAGGCCTTATTATATATTTCCTTTCTTGTTTAAGTAATGCCTTTTTTATCTATCAAAAAACTTATAATATAGAAGTATTTTTTTATCATCCACTTGTTTCTCTGTTTAATAATCACGCAATATATATATCATTGTATTGTTCATTTTGTATTTTAGGGCTTATTAATATTAAAAAGCCAAATGTTTTTGACTTATTACTTATCTGTTTATTATTTTTATTTTTACTATTATTAGCATCAAAAAATATTATTATATCTGTTTTCATTATTCAAATTATAATATTTTTTAGTAATAAAAAATTTTGGAGAATAAAGTTCATTGCTTTATTAATATTTTTTATTAGTGGTTGGTTTTTGTTTTTATATGATAATCCAATAAGAGAAAGATTTTTAGAAGAATTAAACTATTTAGATTTTTCTCAGGTTCTATTTTCAAAAGATTTTCAGGAATATCATTGGACAGGAACGAATTTAAGGGTTTTTCAATTACGATTGGGCTATGAAATCCTAGAACAATATCATAAATGGATTGAGGGATTGGGACTGGGAGCATCTCAGAGTATATTAGATATATGTTATAAAAAATATCATTGTGAGCAATATTATTCCTATAACTTTCATAATCAATACATGCAGACACTAGTAGAAAGTGGGTTATTAGGTCTTTTACTATTAATAAGTCTAATATTATACTGTTTTTATATATCCATCAAAGATAAAAATTTATTTATATTTATATTTATTTCTTTAATATGTTTATTATTTATAACAGAAGTAGTTTTTTTTAGACAAAAGGGAGTAATTTTTTTTAGTTTGGTGTACACGATTTTTTTTAGTATTAAAAAATGAAAATTATCATAGTTATATAATAATAAGTCTATATTTATTATTTTTGAATACTATAAAAATAGGTTTAATGATACAGCATATACGCTATTCAAAAAATATTTTTCTTATCCTACAATTATTAGATTTAGTTTTCTTTATTTCTTTCTTTTTATTGTTTTTAAAATATCAATACTTACAAAATGGAGAAGTTAGAACTATTGAACAATTAATAAAATTACATTATAAAGCCCTAATTCTTTTTATATTTAGCTGGTGCTTTATTTCTATAAATACAAATATTTATAAAATAAGCAGGTTAGATAGTTTATTTTCAATATTAAAAAATAATTTATATCAGACTCTATTATTTAGTATAATAGTATTTGCTGTATCAGGTTTTAAAACCAGTGATTTATTTTCACCTAAACTTTCAATAATTTACTTAGCGATATTGTTCTTTTTCAATTCTTTAACAAGAACATTCTTATTTATATTATTGAAAATCTATAGAAGTTTGGGGGGCAATATTAGAAAAGTAATTTTTATAGATGAAAATTCAAATACGCAATCTTTTATAAATTTATTATCAAAAAGAAAAGATTATGGATTTGTAAATTATGGAATATTTTTGTTTGATATTAAATCTGATTTACGACAAAAAAGATATAATTTTGATTTAAATGATTTAAAGTGTTTTCTTTTAGAAGAAAATATTCAAATAATATTTTTTTCATTAAATGGTAAGCTATCGGAATCAATTCAGGATGAAATAGTTTTATTATCTCAAAAATGTCATATAGATATTAGATTTATCCCTAATACTTTATACGATCCCTTTAATAATCTTAAATTAAAATATTATGACACTTTTCCTATTTTAACATTTGATAATTTCCCATTAGATAATATTTGGAATCGTATATTAAAAAGAATTTTTGATATTGTTTTTTCATTATTTATAATCGTTTTTTTATTTAGTTGGTTATTTCCTATTATTATTTTTATAATTTTAATAGATAACGGAAAACCTATATTTTATTTACAAAAAAGAGTAGGATTATATGGGAAAATTTTTTATTGTTATAAGTTTAGAACAATGAAAAAGAGTAAAGAAAATGATATAAAAGCTACTGTAAAAGGAGATTCAAGAATTACAAGAATTGGTAAAATTCTAAGAAAAACAAGTTTAGATGAATTACCTCAATTTTTTAATGTTTTATTTGGAAATATGTCTGTAGTAGGACCAAGGCCACATATGGTTTTACAAGATGAATATTATAGTGAAGAAATGAGAAGATATACTTTAAGACATTATGTTAAACCAGGAATTACAGGATTAGCACAGATTAAAGGTTTTAGGGGGCAAATTAGCTCAAAAGAAGATATACAAAAAAGAATTATTTCAGATATTTATTATATAAAGAATTGGTCTTTTATATTAGATATATTTATAATTATACGTACATTTTTCAAAACAGTAGGAGGAGATAAAAAAGCATTTTAAATTTACTTTCAAATTATAATTTTTAATATTGTGAAAATTACATAGAAAATCACTATTAGAATTTTATATACTATTAATTCATAATATAATTTCAACCAACATAAGGTGCATTTTGAAATTATTATTCATTATTATTTACTTTATATGACTTAAAAAAATTAGACTCATAGAATCTAATAAAAAAACTAAGATATAATATAAAGTATGAAAAATATGAATATTTTTAGTTTTCTAATTAAGAATATTATGCTTTACTATTTTATGTGTTTTCAACATATTTTTTATGTATTCTTATCTACACATTTTATTAAATTTAATATGGGTTTTTATAAATAAATCTTTAAAAAATAGATTAATAAATTCCCTTTGATTTAGATAATTAATTGTTTCAATGCATTTTAAATAAATTTTATTAATTATTGATAATTTATTTACCGATATAATTTTTATTGTAAATAGAGTTTGCAATTTGGTTGCAAAAATCATTATCTATTTTTATATTATTTAATAAAATATAAATTAACTTAAATAAAGCTTTATTTATGTTTGAAAAAATTATCCAAATCTCAATTAATAATAAATGGTTAATAATTATAGGAGTTTTAATATGGTTAATTGCTGGAATTTACTCTATTAAACATTTAGCTATAGATGCAACTCCGGATATTACTAATAATCAGGTACAGATAGTAACCACATCTCCAACTTTAGTACCTCAAGAAATAGAAGAATTAATAACCATTCCTCTTGAGTCTGAATTACGAAATATTCCAGGTGCTTTAGAAGTGCGATCCATTTCAAGATTTGGACTTTCTATTATTACAGTTGTTTTTAAGGATAAAGTACCAACTTTGAATGCAAGACAATTAGTAGAAGAACAAATTAAGCTAATAAAAGATGAAATTCCTGAAGGATTGGGGGAACCAAAATTAATGCCCATTACTACTGGGTTAGGTGAGATTTATCAATACGTTCTCAAAGTAAAGCCCGGATTTGAAAAAAAATATGATACTGAAAAATTAAGAACCATTCAAGACTGGATGATAAAAAGACAATTAAATGGTATAGAAGGAGTAATAGAAATTTCAAGTTTTGGAGGAAAAGTAAAAGAATATGAAGTGTCTATAGATCCATTAGCTCTACATAGTTATAATCTCACATTAGATGAAGTGAATGTAGCATTGAAAAAGAATAATCAAAATTCAGGTTCTGGTTATATACAACAAGACCACAATCTTTTCTATATCAGAACAGAAGGAGTATTGAAAAAAAATCAGGATATTGAAAATGTTGTAGTAACTGTGAAAGAAAATGTTCCTGTAAAAATATCAGATATAGCGAAAGTTAAGATTGGTTCAGCACAGAGGTTTGGTGCTATGACAATGGATGGTAAAGGAGAAGTAGTAGGAGGAATTACTTTGATGTTAAAAGGTGCGGACTCATATAAAACAGTTCAAAATGTTAAAGAAAGAATAGCGAAGATACAAAACTCATTACCGGATGGATTAGAAATATATCCTTATTTAAATAGAGCCAATCTAATAGATAAGACTATATCCACTGTAACCCAAAATTTAGTAGAAGGGGGCTTAATAGTTGTTTTGGTATTAATCATATTACTTGGAAATTTACGAGCAGGACTTATTGTAGCTTCTGTAATTCCTTTATCCATGTTGTTTGCTCTTATTATGATGAATATTTTTGGTGTTTCTGCAAACTTACTATCATTAGGAGCAATGGATTTTGGTATTGTTGTAGATGGAGCCATAATTATAATAGAAAGTGTTATACAAGTTTTATATACAACATATTTAAATAAAAAATTAACTCAAAAAGAAATGGATAAGATCATAGGAAAAACAGCAGGGAATATTTATAAATCAGCAGCTTTTGGAATTTTGATTATTATCTTAGTCTTTGTACCAATTATGTCGCTTACAGGTATAGAAGGAAAAATGTTTAGACCTATGGCCATAGCTGTGAGCTTTGCAATTTTAGGAGCCTTTATTTTATCACTTACTTATGTTCCTGTAATGATTGCTTTATTTCTAAACAAAAAAATAGCTTCACAAAAATCCATTGCAGGTAAAATAATTAATACATTAAAATCACTTTACCTACCTATATTAAAAAAAGTTCTACAGATGCCTTATAAAATAATAGTCGGAATATTTGTTTTATGGATTTTTTCTTTATGGATTTTTTCTCGGTTAGGGTCAGAATTTGTCCCCACTCTTCAGGAAGGAGATATAGCCATGCAAATGAGTATACAACCTGGAAGTTCTTTAAATGAAAGTATTTCAATGACTACTAAAGTAGAAAAAATTCTTAAAACTAATTTTCCGGAAGTTTTACATGTAGTTTCTAAAATAGGTACCGCAGAAGTACCTACTGATCCTATGGGTATAGAAGATGCAGATATTATGATAGTTTTAAAAAATAAAAAAGAATGGGTATCTGCGAACAATCAAGAACAATTAGTACAAAAGATGAAACAAAAGTTATCTTCTATACTTGGGGCTTCTTTTGAATTTTCTCAACCGATTCAACTCAGATTTAATGAGTTAATGACAGGAGCAAAAGCAGATGTTGTGGTAAAAATATTCGGTGAAGATCGTGAAAAACTTAAAGAGCTGGCAAATACAATAGCAGGAATAATAAAAAATTTAAAAGGAGCTGGAGATGTTAAAGTAGAACAGACAGAAGGTTTAAAACAAATGAAAATTTCATATAATCGTTTAAAAATGGCTCAATATGGTTTAGATATAGAAACGTTAAATCAGATAATCAAATCTACCGTAGCAGGGCAAAAAGCAGGAGCTATATTAGAAGGAGAAAAACGATTTGATTTGGTTGTAAGATTGGATGAAAGATTTAGAAATAATTTAAATTTAGAACAAATATATGTTCGCACATCATTAAATTCTTTAATTCCAATATCAGAAGTAGCTACTATAAATTTTGAATCTGCCCCTATGATGATATCCCGAGAAAAAGCTCAGAGAAAAATAAATATAGGAGTTAACGTAAGAGGAACAGATATGGCAACCTTAGTTAAAAATGTAGATAGTAAAATAAAAGAAAAGATACAATTACCACCTGGTTATCAAATAGAATATGGAGGAGCTTTTGAAAATTTGCAAGCAGCCAAATCCCGTTTAAGTATAGTAATTCCTATAACCTTAGTAACCATTTTTTTCTTGCTATACTTAGCTTTTAAAAATATTAAAGATGCTATATTAATATTTACAGCAGTACCTTTAGCTTCTATTGGAGGAATCATAGCTTTGTGGTTAAGAGGTTTACCTTTCAGTATATCTGCAGGAGTAGGCTTTATAGCTTTATTTGGTGTAGCTGTACTTAATGGAATTGTTTTAGTAAGTGAGATAAATAAGGTTAAAAATTTCGGTAAAATAAAATCTTTAAAAGAAATTATAATAGAAGGCGCTTTAACACGTTTACGTCCGGTTTTCATGACAGCAATGGTAGCCACTTTAGGATTTTTACCTATGGCTTTATCAACCTCGAATGGAGCTGAAGTACAAAGACCTTTAGCTACAGTAGTAATAGGCGGATTAATAACTTCTACCATGCTCACACTTCTTGTAGTACCGTCATTATATTATATTATAGAAAAAGGATATAAAAAACAGATAAATAAGAAAATAGCAACATTTGTATTATTTTTTTGTGGAAGTATTCTTACAATGAAATCACAAACAAAAGTTTCATTGCCAGAGTTACTTAGAAGAGCATCTACAGAAAATTTAGATATAAAACATGAAGAATTACAAATACAGAAAGAGACATTAGAAAAGAAATATGCATATACGACAGGTAGTACTTCTTTCTCTTTAGGTTATGGACAATATAATAGTAAAGTAGCAGACTTTCAACTTGAGGTTTCACAAGATTTAGGAAATATATTTTCTTATAAAAAAAATCAACAACTATCTGAATCTAAAATAGAATGGTTGTTGGCTCAATCTTTATTAAAAAAACATTTAATACAATTTCAGGTTGAGCAGCTTTATAACCAATGGCTTTATACAATAGAAAAAAAAGCACTTTTTAAGCAAATAGATTCTTTATATATAGTTGGATTGAACAGAGCACAAATTAGATATGAAAAAGGAGAAACAGACTTTATGGAAAAACAATTTTTTAAAGTGGAAGTTGAGCAAATTCTACAACAAAAAATAAATAATGAAAAAGAATATCTTGACATAGAAAATCAGTTGTATACTATTTGTCATATAAATTCAGATGAAACATTAATTCCCGTAGATAGTTTTTATAAAATAAGTAATTATACTTATTCCGATAGTTTGAACAGAGTTTTTTTACAAGAATATGAAAAACAACAAGAAGTAAACCATAGTATTCTATCTTTACAGAAATCTCAACGTTTGCCGGAAATATCTATTGGAGGAATTATGCAAAGTTTAGATCAGGATTATAATTATTATGCAGGAGTTATAGGGATTAGTATTCCCTTATTTAATAATGCTTATAAAAAATCTAAGGAACAAATCTTAGTGGATAATTATATGATTGATAATAAAAAAGAACAAATAAACAGAACATTAGATTTGAAAATTAAACAGCTCAAAGAAGAAGAAAGAATTTATAATAAAGAGTTGGTATTTTTTGGAAACAGACATTTACAAGAATTAAAAAAAATGAGGGAGGTAGCTACTATCAAATATAAATATGGAGAAATAGATTACCTTCAATACTGTAGTATGTTAAAATCTTCTGTAGAGGCCAATCTTACATATCTTGACTTAAACAATGTATATAATCGGATTTTAATAGAATTAAAATATATAACACAATCCAAATAAAATTATAGAATGAAAAAAATAATATATATAAATATTCTTTCAATATTCTTATTATTAGCCTGTTCTAAAAAAGAAAAAAAAATTCATACAGAGGAAAAAGAGCATAAAGATGAAATAATTCTCACATCAGAACAAATAAAAATGAATGGGATTAAATATGGTAAGTCAGAAATCAATTATATAGAATCAAAAATTCTAGTTACCGGGATAATACACGCTCTACCTCAGAATAAATCGACAGTACATCCTCAAATAGATGGATTTATAGATAAAATAAACTTTTTTACTGGAGATTATGTAAAAAAAGGACAGGTTATGGCTACCCTAAAAAATCCTTCATTCATTACTTTGCAAAAACAATTTTTGGAAAGTTATTTCAATATGAATTTAAATCTTAAAGATTTTCAAAGAAAAAAATCATTACTTAAAGCTGATGCAATTAGTAAGAAAGCTTACGAACAGGCACAAGCAGCCTATGAAGTTTCTACTGCAGAATATCAAAGTTTAAAATCAGAATTACAATTATTAGGATTCAATCCTCAATACATTCAAAAAGTATGCAAAATAAATCCGGTTTTACCGATTATTAGCCCCCGTAGTGGATTTGTTCAAGCTAAAGAAATATCTTCGGGGAAACAAGTTACTACAGCAGATGAATTATTTGAAATAATTAATCAAAACGAATTACAAATTGAGCTAAATGTTCCGGTGCAATATGCTTCTGAACTTTATGTAGGTCAAGATGTAGAATTTAGACTACCAGAAATACAGAATAAAATTAAAGGTAACATTCATCTTATAGGAAAAGTAACCAATACAGAAAACAATACTGTACAAATCCATGTGAATATAAACAATAAACTACCTTCAAATAATTTTTATGAAGGAAGATTTGTAAATGCAGAAATAATTAGAAAAACTAAAGAAGTTTCAACATTACCAGTAGAAGCTATTTTTGAAGAAGAAGGGAAAAAGTATATATTCATAAAAAAAGCAAATAATAAAATAGTAAAGAAAGAAATACAGACAGGAATATCTAATGATAAATGGATAGAAGTTATCAACTTAAGCAATAATCAGGAAGTTGTTACCTCAGGGGTTTATTACTTAAAATCCGGTGAAATGGAAACAGGCCATAATCATTAAATTTTTTAATTTTTATTTCATTAGGTTTGATGTTTAAATGTTTGATAATCATTTATTTGGTTGATAATTTTAAGGCTTTATTTCAATAAATAACTTATGTTGACTAACTTTGTATTATATGAATGATAATATAATCCATAAGCTCGTAACTCTTGCAGATTCAGCTAAATATGACGTTTCCTGTTCCTCAAGCGGAGTAGCTCGTAATAATAAATCAGGAACTATAGGATCAACCTCAAGTTGGGGTATTTGTCATACATTTACTGAAGATGGAAGATGCGTTTCATTACTAAAAATAATGCTCACTAATTATTGTATGTATGATTGTGCTTATTGTATTAATAGAAAAAGTAATGACATAAAAAGAGCTGCTTTTAGTGTTAAAGAATTGGTAGAATTAACCCTTGAGTTTTATAAAAGAAATTATATAGAAGGTTTATTTTTAAGTTCAGGAATAATAAAAAATCCGGATCATACTATGGAAAAAATGATTAGGGTAATCAAAGATTTACGAACAGTGCATAGCTATAACGGATATATTCATATGAAAAGCATACCTGGTGCCAGTAGAGAATTAGTAGTTCAAGCAGGCTTGTATGCAGATAGATTAAGTGTTAATATAGAAATTCCTACAGAAAAAAATTTAAAGTTTCTTGCTCCTGAAAAAGATCATAAAAGTGTATTTAGACCTATGAAATTTATAGAACAAGGAGTCATAGAATACAAAGAAGAAAAAAATAAAAGTAAATTTACTCCTAGGTTTACCCCTGCCGGTCAAAGTACACAAATGATTATTGGAGCTACCAATGAAACAGATAAAGATATATTACAGACCTCCTCATTATTATATTTACAATCTAGTATGAAAAGGGTTTATTACTCTGGATTTATTCCGGTTAATGCTTATGACAATAGACTTCCGGTTTTGCATCAATCACCTTTAGTACGAGAAAACAGATTATATCAGGCAGATTGGTTAATGAGGTTTTATCAGTTTTCAGCAGAAGAAATAATAGATGATAATAATCCTAATTTAGATTTAGAAGTTGATCCTAAACTCTCTTGGGCACTTCGTCATCCTGAAATATTCCCTATAGATATAAATAAAGCTGAATATAGGACTATCTTAAGGGTTCCCGGTATAGGTATAAAATCAGCGAAAATTATCATAAATGCACGCCGATTTGGATATTTAGATATGTATCAGTTAAAAAAAATAGGTGTCATTATGAAACGTGCACAATATTTCATTATATGTAAAGACGCTATTAATCAAACTATCAATGAAATTACTCCAAGGAAAGTTCGAGAGATTCTATTAAAAAAGAAAAAAACTAAAAATCCAAACCAAATTTCATTGGCTTTTCCTCTATAAAATCATTAATTAAAAATGACAGTATTTTATTATGATAAAACAATTAATGGCCTTTTATCCAGCATTTTTGATGCATATAAACTAAATATTTTTCCAGATATTATTTTAGGTATAGGAGACATTCCTCCTTTATTTATCAATAGTGAGATACAAGTAGAAACTCATGAAAAAAAATACCATCGAGTTTGGAATTTATTACATAAACAATTGCCTGCAAATTGTATAAACATGTTAACTGCTGTATGGTTGTCTGAAGAAGAAAAGAGTGATAAACTAATTTTTGATTACATAATTAAAGCTATTGATAGTCAATTTTTATATATTAATAATTTAGGAGATTCTACTATATTAGAAATTCATAAATTAGCTAAAAAAGTATATAAAGAAGGACATTCAATAAAACAATTTGTTCGGTTTCAAAAAACAAAAGACAATATTTACTTTGCTCCTGTTTCTTTACAATATAATTCACTTCCTTTGGTAATAAATCACTTTAAAAACCGTTTTTCTTCACAATTATGGATTATATATGATGTAAAACGTAAGTACGGTTTTTATTTTGATAAAAGAAGAATAGTGGAAATATCATTAGATAAGGAAATAGAACAGACAAATAAAGAATTATTTCATGAAGATGAACAGATATTTCAAAAATTGTGGAAAAGTTATTATAAGGCACTTGCTATAAAAGAAAGAATCAATTTAAAATTGCAAAAACAACATATGCCTAAAAGGTATTGGAAATATCTTATAGAAAAGCAAAAAATATAAAATAATTTTAAATTATTATTTGACTGGGTAAATTAAGAATAAAATATAATTTTTTTTTGTAAGTGATTAGAAGTATTTTTCTCAGATATAAAAATATATAAAACTAAAAAATTCATCTTATTTATATGATAATAAAAAGAACAGATTAACAGAGATCAGTTTATGAATTACTTCAAAGAAATATTTGTCCTATAAACTTAGAAAGCTATCTGTCATTAAACAGATAGCTTTCTAGGAAATAAATTATTGTATGAAAATTAGAATTTATATGAAAGTTGAACTTTAAAATTTCTTGGATCAATTTGGTCAATAAATCCTCCTCTATAATAAGAAGTATATCCAACTTCATCAAATATATTGTTGAAAAACACTTGTAATCCTATATTTTGATAAGTATAACCTAATTGAGCGTTGAAAGTTGTGTATTCAGGCATATTAAATGGAGCTTTAGGATAATTATTTCCATGAGGATCAGCTCCCGCAATAGAATAATCATTAATCGGACGGTCTCCAACATAATAAACTCCTACTCCTATACTTAAATTTTTAAGAGTTCCTTTATTAAATAAATATTGCACCCATCCGTTAGCAGTATTATATGGAGTATTCATTGGTCTTGATCCATTATGGTAGGCAGGGCTATTTTTATATTTAGCATCCAAATAAGAATATCCGGCAATAACCTTTAAATTATCAAATATTTTTCCGGTTACCTCCAAGTCCATTCCTTTTCTTGTTATATCTCCGGCAAATTCATATAGTCCGGTTCGTGATCCATTAGCATCATAAATTTGATAAGATAAATCATTATTTCTTATATGGAAATAACTAACATTAAAAGCTAATTTTTTATTGAACCAATCAGATTTAACCCCAAACTCCCATTGATTAGTAGTAGAAGCTCCTAAAGTACCACCATCTGGGGTTGGATTATTAGCAGAGCGTAAATCGGTTGTAGTAGCATAGTTTCCAAAAACACTTATATTTTCAATAGGGGTAACCATTAATCCAAAGAAAGGATCCCAAGCTTCATTGGCTGCATTTGGATTTACACGAATTGAATTTTGGCTATATCTTAAAGCTAAGTTAGCTCTAACATATTTATTTATTTCTATTGCCTCCTGAACCATAATGCCATATACATCAGATTTTGAATTTGTTTCTTTAGAATCAGCATTGAATGAATTTTTATTTATACCGTTAGGTAAATTGTTAGGAATAGGTTCTAAAATATTAATTACATCAATAGGAATAGTTGAAACAATTTTTGATTTTCCTGTAGCTGGATCAATTAAATTCGCTTGGTGAGTAGTATTGCTTTTATCATTTCTTTTATAATCAAAACCAACTTGGAATGTATGTTTGATTTTACCGGTATATAATTCTTTTCCGATTAAATCAATTTGAATTACCTTATTTTTGTCTTCACTTTCAGACCAGCCTAAACCTCTGCTTCTCAATAAATAATCTTTACTGGCTGCACGTATAATAGATCCCATTCCATACGATTCATCTTTATAATCAGAAGCAGCATATAAAGCTCTTAAACTTAAATTATGACCTAAACTTCTGACAATTTTTGCAGAGTACGTAGTTGTTTTAATATTTTCATTATCAGTACCCCATCCGGTAAATTTATTATGAGGCATCTCGTATAAGTGATTTTCAGTGTCAGGACCAAAATTTACAGTACCTCTGTCAGGAGTATGATTATTATTCATATAATCCAATTCCAAAGTGATCTGTGTCTTATCATCCGGTCTCCATTCAAAAGAGGGATTAACATATATACGATTACTATTCACTCGAGATTTATAGCTGTCTGCTCTTTGGTAAGCCCCATTAATACGAAATGCTGCTGTTTGTTTTTTATCTAATACAGTCTGATAATCAAAGGTTGGACGGAAAAGTCCCCAACTTCCACTCATTAACGAAACATTCCCACCGTTTAAAAACTGTGGAGTTTTAGTAACTACATTAATAACACCGCCCGGACTTCCTAAGTTATTACCTATACCTTGAGTGATAGAAGCAGATCCCTTTAAAACTTGAATACTTTGGACACCTTGCATATCGGTCATCAGAGATGCAGATCTGAAATCAGAATCCACTTGTATACCGTTTTTTAGTACAGGAGTCCCTCTATATCCTCTTATAGACATACTTTCCATACCTCCACCATAAGTTCCGAATAAAATAACACCGGGAACATTCCTTACAGCATCCGTAATATTTTGCGCTCCTTGTTCTTCAATGATTTTGTTTGTAATAACTGAGATATTTTGAGGCATTTCCCTAGGGCTTATTGGGATACGAGTAATTACATCCATACCCTTAGGTTGATTTCCAGCGCCGTATACGTAAACATCTTCAATTTCCTTTTCATTAGTTGAATTTTCTGTACGCATTGTAATCACTAATGAACGAGTTTCATTGTTTGTAACCGAAATTTTTTCAGAATATTTTTTAGAATCAGGACTTATAAAAGTAACTTTATGTTCGCCTTCAGCTAGCCCAGATATTTCAAATTCACCATTACTTAGGGTAGTTTGATCTAATTTATTTCCGTCAATATAAATAACGGCATTACTAATGGGCTGATTATCTGGTGTAACCAATACCCCTCGTATTATAGAGTTATTTTGTGCTAACATAAGCTGGCACAAGAATAGAAAAATTAAAAATAGGTGTGTTTTTTTCATAAGAAATTAAATTTATGTAATTTTTTATTTTGGACAAATATAATTCTTATTTAGACTAATTACAAACAGATCGCATGATATATATCATGTTTTATTTGAGAATTCCTTTATTGAATATAGCTTAATGATAATATGATCTTTTTAAAAAAGGTTTTTGAACTAAAGATACAAAGGAAAATAAATTTAAATTTCGATTAAAAAAATAGTAAATTTGCACTAGCTTGAATTATATACTATAAAAATAGAAAAAATGAGTTTACCTGTAGATTATGTGCCTGTTTTAATACAAGTTGCAGTTGCTTTGGGTTTTAGTATAATAGCATTAATTGGCTCGGCAATGTTAGGATCTAGAGTACATGGAAAAGTGAAAGATGATACATTTGAATGTGGGGTAGCCTATGAAGGAGATGCACGTTCTCCTTTTTCCATAAAATACTTCCTTACAGCAATTTTATTTGTTTTATTTGATATTGAGATAGTCTTTTTTTACCCATATGCATTAAATATAAAGGAATTTGGCATAGAAGGTTTTTTTGAAGTAGTAACCTTTATATCTATATTTTTGATTGGCTTTATATATGTAGTTAAAAAAGGAGCTTTAGATTGGGAAAAAGCAAATAAAATTTAGTGGTTTTAATTAAAAAGAAAATGTCTAAAAAAGTTACAATAGTTGATCCTCCGGAAGGATTTAACGGTCCTGGTTTTTATGCCGGACCTTTAGATAAAATAATAGGTATGGCCAGATCTTATTCTTTATGGCCATTACCATTTGCTACTTCATGTTGTGGCATAGAATTTATGGCAATGCAGGCTGCTAATTACGATTTGGCACGTTTTGGTGCCGAAAACATGAGGTTTTCACCCAGACAGGCAGATTTGTTAATGGTTTGTGGAACTATTTCTAAGAAATTAGCACCGGTTTTAAAACAAATATATTCCCAAATGGCAGAACCTAAATGGGTGATGGCCGTAGGTGCTTGTGCTTCTAGTGGAGGTATTTTTGATACTTATTCAGTATTACAGGGCATTGATAAGATTATTCCTGTGGATGTATATGTTCCTGGGTGCCCTCCTAGACCGGAGCAGATTATAGAGGGGTTTATGCAGATTCAGGATATGGTTAGAAAAGAAAGTTTAAGAAGAAGAGATTCTCAGGAATATAAAGAGTTGTTAGAATCATATAATATATCATAAATGGAACAAACAACAATTGATAATGAATATGTATCTAAACTGTTAAAAAATAAATTTGAAGGAGAAATTTTAAGAATATATGAACCAGATGGTATATTAACTATAGAATTTAAAAAAGAAATTCTGTTATCTTTGGTGAAATTTATTAAACAGCATGAGATTAAAATTGATTTTTTAACAGATATTTGCGGTATACATTATCCATACCATACACAAGCTGAATTAGGAGTTATATATCATTTACACAGCTTTTCCAACAATTTTAGAATAAGACTAAAAACCTTTTTTTCAGATAATAACCCGGAAATCGATTCATTAACCTCTATATATAAGTCAGCCAATTGGCAAGAAAGGGAGACCTTCGATTTCTATGGAATCCGATTCAAAGGACATCCTAACTTGGTTAGGATATTAAATGACGAAACTATGAAATATCATCCCCTACTGAAGCAGTATCACTTAGAGGATACAACTCGTACAGACAAAGATGATGCAATGTTTGGACGTTAAATTTGAATATATTAATAAAATTAAAAATGTCTCAAGGAAATTCAGATAATAATGATTTAATAAATCTTTCAAATGCTTTAAACCCTTATATAGTAAAAGAGCAGATAGACGGTGAGTTACAACATATTAACTTAGGACCTACTCATCCATCTACACATGGGATATTCGAAAACCAGCTTTTAATGGATGGGGATATCATTGTATCCTCAAATTCTACAGTAGGATATATTCATAGGGCATTTGAAAAAATATCAGAAAGGAGAACCTATACACAGATAACAACATTAACGGATCGCTTAAACTATTGTTCTTCACCTATAAATAACATAGGATGGCATTTAACTGTAGAAAAACTTTTAGGAATAAAAGTTCCCAAGAAGGTTGATTATATGCGAATAATCATTATGGAGTTGGCTAGAATAGCAGATCACTTAGTATGCGATTCTGTTATGGGAGTAGATACAGGAGCATTAACAGGTTTTACATATGTATTTCAAGATAGAGAGAGAATATACGATTTATATGAGCAGGTTTGTGGAGCAAGGATGACGACTAATATCGGAAGAATTGGTGGGTTTGAAAGGGATTTTAGCCCTAAATTCCATGAATTAATTAAAGAATTTATTTCAGGATTTCCAGCTAGATTAGAGGAATTTGCCAGACTATTAGAAAGAAATAGAATATTTTTAGATCGTACAGTAGATGTAGGAGGAATATCTGCTGAAAAGGCACTTAATTATGGATTTACAGGTCCAAACTTACGAGCTGCCGGTGTAGATTATGATGTGCGAGTAATGACTCCATACAGCTCTTATGAAGATTTTGATTTTATTATACCCATTGGTACTTCTGGAGATTCTTATGATCGTTTTATGGTAAGACTACAAGAAATGAGGGAAAGTATAAAAATCATAAAAAATGCTTATGAAAATTTACCTGAAGGAAATTATCATGCCGAAGTTCCTGATTTTTACTTACCCGATAAACCGGATGTATATACAAAGATGGAAGCATTAATTTATCATTTTAAAATTATAATGGGAGAAACTAAAATTCCAACCGGAGAAGTATATAATTCCGTTGAGGGAGCAAATGGTGAACTAGGTTTTTATTTAGTGAGCGATGGAGGAAGAAGTCCCTATAGGTTGCACTTCAGAAGGCCTTGTTTTATATATTACCAAGCATTTGAAGAGTTGATAAAAGGACATATGTTATCAGATGCAATTATTACATTAGGAAGTTTAAATGTGATTGCTGGAGAATTAGATGCATAAAAACTAAAAATATTTAATGAACTGATATAGTTTAATCCCCATTTTTAATATGGGGTTTTTAATTTGTTTAAATAAATTTGATTTTTATTAAATTATTAATAAAAAAAAGTTGTTTAAAAGCAAAAAAAAACGAAATTCGCAAATTGAAAAATAAGTATTTAATTAAATGTTGCAAGATATTATTCAAGTATTTTCAGCGGCTTTCATAGCATTATTTCCCGTAGTAAATCCAATTGGAAATGCTTTTATTGTTAACAATTTTTTGGAAGGATTAAATGATATACAACGTAAACATATAGTTAAACAAATTACCATATATTGCATTTGCATTGGAATAGGGAGTTTAATTATAGGAAGAGCTGTACTATTGCTTTTTGGTCTATCAATACCCGTAATTCAGTTAGGAGGAGGGCTTATGATTTGTAAAACGGCTTTAGGCTGGTTATCAGATGCCGGAAGATCACAAATAAGAGAAAACAAGCAAAAAACTATTGATAATTTAAACTACAATAATATCCAGAAAGATGTTTTTTACCCGATTACTTTTCCTATAATTATGGGGTCTGGAAGCATATCAATCATATTTACCTTGGCCGCTAATTCATTAGCTAATGATAATGTTACTTTGGGTTTAATTAATTATATTATAATAGCCCTTGTAATTTTAATTCTATGTGCCCTTGTATATTTTTTTCTTTCAAATGCTACAAAAATTGTGAGTAAAATAGGAACTACAGGTAACCAAATAATTAATAAATTGTTAGCATTTTTTACTTTTTGTATTGGTATGCAAATTGCTTTGACAGGAATTTCAAAAATATTTCATATAAATATTTTGTAATAAGATTAGGTTATTATTATAAATGAAACCTTAGATAATAAAAAATCTTTTTTCATGGTCTTAATTATATGAAATAAGGAATAAATGGATGATATCCAAATTCATAGAAAAAATATTTCATTTTCTAAATCTAGCAAAAAATTATTTTTTTATTAGATATGATCCTTTATATAAAACTCATTTTATAGTTTTTGGGAAAACTAGATAATTACAGCTGTTCCACTTAAAGAGACCATTAGCATACTTCCTCCGGCACCCAATGCTTCGTAATCGATATCGATACCGATTATAGCATTAGCTCCCATTTTAATAGCTCTTTCTTCCAATTCCTTCAAAGCCGTATTTTTAGCTTTAATTAAAACTTTTTCATAAGAAGTAGATCGTCCACCAAAAAAATCAGTAATACTAGCTTTCAAATCTTTAATAAAATTAGCTCCTATAATAGTTTCTCCGGTCACAATTCCTTTATATTCTTTTATGGTACAACCTTCAATAGAGTTTGTGGTAGTTAAAATCATAATATTATAATTTAATAAAGTAAAAATATTAAATTCATAGAAAATAATGAAATAAATGAATATATAGTTTTTTATGATAATAATGAGAAAAAATATATATTTCACATTAGTTAAGATTAAAATGCCTATAAGAAAAAAATCATTTATATTGTCTTTATTTTTAATTACACTTAATTTTGAAGCTCATAACAAACAAGAAATAAAAAATGCAGATTCCAAAAGCAAAAAAAATTCCTAAAGAATTAACTATTCATAATGATACAAGAATTGATTATTATTATTGGTTAAATGATAGAGAAGATCCCGAAGTTATAAAATATTTAGAAGAAGAAAATGCCTATACGAAAGAACAAATGAAGTCTACTGAAAAATTACAAAAAGACTTATTTGATGAAATGAAGAGTAGGATAAAAGAAGATGACGAAACAGTACCATATAAATATAATCATTATTGGTATATTACTAAATATGTGGAAGGAGGAGAGTATCCGGTATATCTTCGTAAAAAAGAATCATTAGAGGCAGATGAAGAGGTGATGTTTGATGTTAATGTTATGGCTAGTGGGTACAAATTTTATCAGATGGGGGGGATTGCTGTGAGTCCGGATAATACAATGGCTTGTTTTTCCGTAGATACGGTTAGTCGTAGAATTTATACCATTCAAGTAAAAAATTTAATAACAGGAAATATACTTTCAGATAAATTAGAAAATACAACAGGGAATATAGTTTGGGCAAAGGATAATAAGACTCTTTTTTATACCGTGCAAGATTCACAAACTTTACGATCTTCAAAAATTTTCAAACATGTACTGGGAACCCAGCAAAAACAAGATATCTTAATATTTGAAGAAAAAGATGAAACTTTTAATGCTTATGTTACTAAAACTAAATCACAGGAATATATTGTAATTGCTTCTGGTAGTACCGTATCAGATGAATATAGATATATTCCAGCAAATGAACCGGAAGCTCAATGGAAGATTTTTCAAAAAAGAGAAAGAGGGTTAGAGTATTCATGGGATCATTTTCAAGATTCTTTTTACATATTAACAAACAAAGATGGAGCTACTAACTTTAAACTTATGAAAACTCCCATTGATAAGACAGGGAAAGATAATTGGATAGAAGTAATACCCCATAATGAGAACATATTGTTAGAAGATTTTGAACTTTTTAAAAATTATCTTGTAACAGAAGAGAGAGTGTGTGGACTAACCCATATTAAAATTAAAAGTTGGGATCATACCATTGAATATGAGCTACCGTTTGCTGAAGAAGTATATACTGTAGGAACTTCTGTAAATAGAGATTTTGATACAGAAATATTAAGATATCGTTACTCTTCAATGACTACACCATGGAGCGATATAGATTTTAATATGCGAACAAAAGAAAAAACTTTATTAAAACAACAGACAGTTTTAGGAAGTTTTAACAAAGAAAACTACATTACAAAAAGATTATGGGCTACAGGAAGAGATGGGGTAAAAATACCTATGTCATTAGTAATGAAAAAAGATACCCAACCTTCTAAGGATACTCCATTATTACTTTACGCATATGGTTCATATGGATATTCTATGGATCCTACATTTAGTTCTGTAAGACTATCTTTATTGGATCGAGGATTTATTTACGTAATAGCACACGTTAGAGGAGGAGAAGATTTAGGCAGGCTTTGGTATGAAAATGGGAAAATGCTTAATAAAAAAAATACATTTTTTGATTTTATTGATTGTGCAAAATATTTAATAGATGAAAATTATACTTCTTCTGATCATCTTTATGCTAATGGAGGAAGTGCTGGAGGTTTATTAATAGGAGCAGTAATAAATTATGCTCCGGAAATTTTTAAAGGTGTAGTAGCAGATGTTCCCTTTGTAGATGTGGTTACAACAATGTTAGATGATACTATACCTCTAACTACAGGGGAATATGATGAATGGGGAAATCCTAAAGATAAAGAATATTATGAATATATAAAATCTTATTCTCCGTATGATAATGTTGAGAAAAAAGAATATCCAAATATATTGGTTACTACAGGACTTCATGATTCGCAGGTACAATATTGGGAACCGGCTAAGTGGGTAGCTAAACTTAGGGACATGAAAACAGATAACCATCTTCTTTTATTAAAAACTCAAATGCATGCTGGACATGGTGGAGCAAGTGGACGTTTTGAATCCTTAAAAGAGGTAGCTTTAGAGTATTCTTTTTATTTTTCATTAGAAGGGATAAATAAGTAAAAAGAATAAATTATTTTTTAATAAAATGTGTTTTATCTATATAATTTGTATATGAAGATGGTATTTGATAATTAGTTTTATTATTAATACTTATTTTACTACAGAATAAATACTAAAATAAAAGTAATATGCATTTTACTAGAAGATGTATATTAAAAATTATAAAACATATAAGAATAAAAAGGATTGTAAAATAAAGTTTACAATCCTTTTTAATTATGTTTTATAAGAAAATGTATACTTTTTATATAATTAATAATGAGAATTAATCTTGTAAAAAATATATAATATTTTTGATTAATTATTGTGAATTATTTAATTTAAATTAAGTATATATTTTTTTAATATTTGTTAAATAAACGTTATTTATGAAAAGGTGTCTAGTCGTTTATTTGTATATTTTAATGCAGTGCCTTTTAATTAAGTGGGGTAATTTATTGTAAAATAAGTAAAATATTTTTTTAATATAAAAAAATATTTTACTTTTATTATTTAGTTAAAATTAATGAATATTATAAAAAAGTATGAATTATATAATTATTATAATTTAACTTCATATAATTGCAAACAAAACATTGGTTATGAGATCATTTACAGTTTTATCAAAAAAATTGATTACTAGTACTTTTTGTTTAAGTACTATTATATTATTTGGACAACAAGTTACTGAGGAAGGTAAATATTGTGATACCCCTTCCCGTTGCGATAATCCGATGGTTACACATGGAATAGTAACTTCACCTAACTATTTAGCCTCTCAGGCGGGTTTAGAAGTTCTACAAAATGGTGGAAATGCAGTAGATGCAGCTATTGCAATAAGTTCGGTACTTGCAGTAGTTTATCCTCAGATGACAACTTTGGGGGGAGATAATTTCTGGTTAATTTATAATTCTAAAACAGGAGAATTAAAAGCATTAAACGCCAGTGGTCGCTCTGGAGAAAAAGCTACAATCGGTTTTTATACAAAAAAAGGGTTGAAAAAAATTCCATCACGAGGATACCTTGCCGCAAATACTGTTCCGGGAGTAGTATCAGGTTGGGATGAAGCCTATCGTTATGCTAATAAAAGTATGGCTCATAGCCTGCCTTGGAAAGATTTATTTAAAAGATCAATAAATTATGCTGAAAATGGCTTTGTAGTAAGTCATTCACTGGCATATTGGAGTAAAGTAAATGTGAATCCTTTAGATAATGAATTTCGTAATTTACAAAGATTTTCTAATTTTAAAAATACGTATCTTAAGTCAAATGGAGATCCATATATGGTAGGGGAGATTTTAAAACAACCTCAGCTGGCAAAATCTATATCACTAATTGCTAATAATGGTGCCGATGTTTTTTATAAAGGGAGTATAGCAAAAAGTATTGTAAAAGACTTACAAACCAACGGTGGTATCTTAACTATATCTGATTTTGAAAATCATAAAGCTGATTGGGTGAATCCTATTTCTGTAAATTATAGACAATACAAAGCGTATAACTTTCCTCCTAATACTCAGGGATTTGCTTCCTTAGAAATATTAAATATATTAAATAACTTTGATGTAAAAAGTCTAGGTGAAGGGAGTGCTGATTACTATCATCTTTTAGTTGAAGCTACTAAACAAGCATTTGCAGATCGAGATGCGTATTTGTCAGATCCCGAATTTGTTTCAATTCCTTTAGATCGGTTATTATCTACGTCACATGGAATAAATCAGGCCTCTAAGATTAAAATGGATAAAGCAGCTGAAATTGTAAAACCTTTAGATCCGAAAGGAGATACAGTATGGTTAGGGGTAGTGGATGAAGACGGGAACGCTGTATCTTTAATACAAAGTATTTATCATGATTTCGGATCTGGTATTGTTGCTGGAGATACCGGTATTTTATTACAAAATAGAGGTTGTTTTTTTTCACTTGATCCGAGTCATGTAAACCATTTAGAGCCTAAAAAACGAACATTTCACACCCTGAACCCTGCGATGCTTATGAAAGAGGGAAAACCTTATTTGGTATATGGTACGATGGGTGGAGAAGGGCAGCCACAGACACAAGCGGCTATTGTAACTCGAATAGTAGATTTTGGTATGTCTCCTCAAGAAGCTATAGATGCTCCTAGATGGTTGTATGGAAGAACATGGGGAGCTTCATCTAATGATTTAAAAATTGAAGGAAGAATAACAGAGGGGGTAGTTCAGGATTTAAAAAGAAAAGGGCATTTGATTAAAGTGGTCGATAACTATACAGATGTTATGGGGCATGCAGGGGCAATATTGATAGATCCCAAGACTAAAGTTCGTCAAGGGGCTTCAGATCCCAGAGGAGATGGTGTAGCGATAGGATATTAATTAATGATATCTTTTAAAAAAAAGGTCTTTATAGAAAAAGCTATAAAGACCTTTTTTAATTGTAAATAAGATTAATGAAAAGATTTATACCATTCCATGTAAATATAAATAAATAATAACTGTAAGTATTTTAAATTGAATTTATTTTATTTCAACATAAAAATAATTTTCTATATATTAATATTTACGGTGTAGTATTGGTTAATTATCATGTTTTCAATATATTATTTTTATATTTGTAATAAAAATAATGTAAATGTTATATTGGTAGTCGCGAATATTAGTATAGTTTATATTATTTAAGCCGGAAAACCGAAACAGCGGCTATAAAATTTCTGAAAGTAGGTTTTTTATAAATTAAATCATATGAAAAAGTTATTATTTTCCGCAGCGATTGTTGTTGCAGGATTAGCTTCCTCAACTTCTGCAAAAGCAGAAATTACACCATTAGTTTCTGAACCTTCAAGCAATGTATTTACAACAACTAAAAAAGTGTCTGTTGAAGCTGAAAAAACATATAAATGTTTTTATTGGTGCACTTATTGGTATAAAGGAGTTTTATATCATAAATTTCTTTGTTTTTAAAATTAATTTATAGTAGAGACCCAATGTTTTTAATTTTTAACATTGGGTTTTTAATATTTGGTTTAAAATTATTTATATATGAAAAAAATTGTTTATATATTTTTGTTTTTTACATATGCAGGTTTGCTGTCTCAAACTGTTAAAATTACATACCAAGCTTTTGCTAATGTTAATGATTATAAAGAACAAACCACAGATTCTGAAATAATAAAAAGTATGGATGCTTTTCTTGCACAAGAATTTATATATGATTTATATTATAAAGACGGAATATCTTTATTTTTAAAAGAAAAAACTAACCAACATGATAATAGTGAGAATAAAATTATAGAAGTAGGTGCTACAGATCAAACTTACAAAGACCAAAAAGAAAATTTATATGTTAAACAAGCTGATTTTTTCGGCAGGGATTTTTTAATTACAGATAACTTACTTCCAATTGATTGGGTTCTTATAGACGAAGAAAAAAAAATTGGTCCTTATTTATGTAAAAAAGCAATAACTTCTTCTGATGATACTACAGTTGAAGCTTGGTATTCTCCAGACATAGCAATTCCCGATGGACCAATGGATTATTGGGGGCTTCCGGGCCTTATTGTAGAATTACAATATAAAAATTTAACCTATAAATTAACTTCTATTAATTATAAAACTAATTATTCCATTTCTAAACCTACAAAAGGGAAAGTAATAAAAAAATTGGATTTTCAAAATATTGAAAAAGAAAAATTACAAGAATTAGAAAATGGGATATTCAATGATAATTACTAATGCTATTATGAAAGAATGCTTTATAAATATATAGTATCGAATTTATTTTTCTTTTTAAGTTGTTTTCTTTTTGCTCAAGAAAATTTTATAATTAGAGGA
Source organism: Apibacter adventoris (assembly GCF_002964965.1). Classification (NCBI taxonomy): domain Bacteria; kingdom Pseudomonadati; phylum Bacteroidota; class Flavobacteriia; order Flavobacteriales; family Weeksellaceae; genus Apibacter; species Apibacter adventoris. The sequence continues at coordinate 131,496 of NZ_PSZN01000023.1, read as the reverse complement.
AAAATAACTAATAATGATGCTAAACCGATTTCATTTGCCACAATACAACTTATAAATACAGACACAAAAAAAGTCATAAGTTTTTCAATATCAAATAGTCAAGGGAATTATTCAATTAAAGTAAATAACCAAGGGAATTATATTTTAGAAATAAGTCATGTAAATTATTCAAAGATATCTGAAACTTTACAAGTTAATGAATCTTATACTACTAAAGATATAATTTTAGAATCTAAAGAAAAAGAGATAGAAGAAGTAGTTATTATTTCAAAAGCAATCACTGCAAAAGAAGATACAATTTCTTATAATCTAAATTCATTTACTAACGGGCATGAAGAGAAATTGAAAGATATTCTTAATAAACTACCCGGTATTGAAGTTGAAAACGGTAATATAAAAGTAAATGGTAAGCAAGTTGATAAGCTATTGGTAGATGGAAAAGACTTTTTTGGAAATAATCATAAAATAGCTACAGAGAATTTAAATGCTCAGATGATTAAATCAGTAGAAATTCTAAATAATTATAAAAGTTCTCAAATAGCAAAAAATATAGAAGGAGGAAATCAAACAGCTTTAAATGTAGGTATAAAAAAAGAATATAAAAATAAAATAACCGGAGAGGCTTCTTTGTTATCTGCATATGAAAGCAAGTATAATGCTCAATTAAATCTATTTAAATTTACTAATAATCTAAGTATAAGTTTTATTGGGAATGCCAATAATACAGGACAGGAATCTTTTACTATTGATGATTATTTAAAATTAAATTCAGATGTTAGAAATGATTTAATGAACAGTGAACTTTCCTCTTTTAAAGAAATGGATAATTTTTTGCCTAATTTTTTATTGTCAGATAATAATGTAATAAAAAAAGAGAACCAGATGGGAAGTATAAATTTATCATATTTACCTTCAGAGAAAATTAAAATTACGGGATTTACATTATTAAATAATACCAGGCAGAGAGAAAAAATTTTATCAGAAAGAACTTTTTTAAATAGTAATTTCCATAGCATAGATAACAATAATTCAAAAGGAAACTTTCTTTTTAATCAAACTCATGTAAAAATAGATTTTGAAATCAATAAAAATAATTCTTTAAATTATTCTGTCTCTATAGAACCGACAAAAGATCATACAGATAGGGAAATAAGCCAAGAATCATATGAGAAAATTCTATTTAATGAAAATATGAAAAATAGAAATATGAAATTTGGCCAACAGATTAGCTATTTATCTAAAATAGCTAAAAATAAACTGATAACATTTAATATATATCAGGAAAGTAATTCATCAAAAGGAGATTTTTTTCTTTTATCTTCTCATTCCTTATATGATTTTAATATCAATAATTTAGTACAAAATAGTACAAAAAAAGATAGAGAATGGGGAGTGATAGGTAAATACAGCCAAAATATCGGGGAAATAGTTGTAAGAAATAGTATGGGCTATTTATGGAAGCAAAATTTCTTTAAAAATTCTATAATTGAAAATAATATTAGAAATCATATCAGCTTTCATACCGATTATAGTTTCATTAAGCCGGCGATTTTAAAAAATAAAAATTTTTTACAGTTTTTGCTAGATTTTGAGTTAAGAAATTATAATTTAAAATTAAATAAACATAGTTCAAATTCATTATTTTTTTTACCGCAGGCTAAAATAAAATTAGAGTTTAAACAAACTCATACACTAGCATTGTTTTATAAAAGAGAAGTGGATTATATAAGTGCCGATAAACTTAATTCTTATGAAATTTTATTAAATTACTCCAGCATATATAAAGAAAGTTTTATTAAGGAAAGAAAGGAAATAATTAATAATACAATAGGATTAGAATATTTATTTTTAAATTTATTCGATGGTAATTTTTTATCTGCAAATGTAAATTACTCCCGAAAAGCAAATTCTCCGATATCAAATAGTTCTTTAAACTCTCAGTATACAATTTTAAATTACATTAGTTCATCCGACCAAGATATATGGAATACATTTATCAATTTTGAAAAAAAATTGAAATTCATAAAATATAAATTGAAGATAAATGTTAACTACAATTTTATAAAGTCAAGTACTTTTACAAATTTTCAAGAAATACCTATGAATACAAATAGGGTTAATGGAGATGTGAGTTTTCAGACTTACAATAAAAAATCTATAGTCAATTATGATTTTGGGTCAAAATTTTCTTACCTAAATACAGATTACAAAAATCAAGATATATCATTAAAAAATTCACAAATAATACCCTTTGTTAATTTATATTTTAATTTTGGAGAAAGTTTAAAATTTAGTTTAAAAAATAGCTATGAGTTTTATAAAAGTGGTTCAATTTCTAGGGATAAATATAATTTAGGACTTAAAGTAATATATAGAAAAGAACATACTCCTTGGAAATTTTGGATTGAAGGATATGATATTCTTAATATTTCAGGTTCTGAAATTGTAGAAACTTCCACAGATGATAATATATTACAAAAAGAAATATATCATAAGCTTCCTGGATATGCAGGTATAGGCATAAGTTACAGTTTATAGCGTTTTATTTTGTTATCCATACAATACCACAGGTAATTAATATATACCTTATCATTTTTCCTAAAAACATAGAAATACTTACGATATAGATATTAGCTCTCATGTAACCTAAAGCTATAGGAATAACATCTCCAATGATTGGCAAAAAAGAAAAAAAAGCCATAGCAGCCCCTTTACCATCCAGCCAATGATATATTTTATTTATTTTTTCCGGTTTGATTTTAAGATATTTTTCTATCCATTCCAGTTTTCCTAATTTACCTAAAAAATAATTGGTCATTCCTCCTAAAAAATTACCCAAAGTAGCTAATCCTATACAGAGCCAAAGATTTCCGCCTAAAGCTAACATACCAACCAAAACAGCTTCAGAACTAACAGGCAAAAAAGTAGCAGCTAAAAAAGAGGCTAAAAATAATCCCCAATACCCATATTCCACTAAACTATCAAGCATCTAAATCTTTTAATGTAATATTATTTAATTTGAGGGTGATTTATAGGATCACTTTTAATCTTGTTATAGATTAATTCATAGGCTTTTTGCTTCAATAAGTCTTTATTGTCAAAATCTTTAGGATGTAATATGGCTAGTCGTTCTGTTCTCACTTTTCCGGGATATCCTAAGGTATTAACAAAGGGAAACATATTTTTTAAATTATGAAAAACGTATACAACAATAGGTTTGTTGCAATAGGTTGCAGTAACAAAGGGTCCATCTTTAAATTTACCAAGAATAATATTACGATTAGGAACTCCTCCTTCAGGGTAAAGAACTACATTTTTATCTTCTTTTAGTGTTTTTTTTACTAAAGGGAATACTGCTTCCCGGCTTTTTTTATCGGACCTGTCAACTATTATGGAAACTTTTTTGTAAATTCTTCCAAAAATAGGATATTTTTCTAATTCTTTTTTTCCAACAAAAACTATCGGATGATTAGGGTGTAAGATATACATCAGGGCAACATCCATAGCAGAAGTATGATTTGAAATCAATATATAGTTTTCTTTAGGATCTAGTTTTTCTGAATATTGTAAGGAATAAGTAAATCCGCTCCCGTAAAAAAGTATATAGGCCCATAACCGCATAAAAAAATAAGTTAAACGATTATTTTTCTGGTAAGATAAAATATAGATTATAGTACCTACAGATAAAGTACAAAATATGGCAACTATTATAAACCATAGTTTCCATACTAATACTAAAGGAACACGAAGGTATTTCATAATTTATTCGATATGAACTTCTAATAATTTTGTATGAGTATGTGAGATAATTTCAATATTCTTTAAAATAGCAGGAATTAATAAACTTTGCCCCTTATATATTTGTACTGTTGATGTATTACTTAAAATATTACACTCTCCTTCCAGACATATTAAAATTCTAAAAGATTGAGGTAAATCTTCTAATTTTTGATTTTTTGCAGAAATATTATAACGGGTTGTTGTAAAATAAGGGGAATTTACCAATAAAGTATTTTCTTCTTTTTTGTTATAAATCACATTCGGATTTTCAATATAAGAAAAATCGGCTACATCCATGGCTTGTTGGGTATGTAATTTGCGAGGCTCTCCATTTATATCTATTCGGTTGTAATCATATATTCGATAAGTAATATCTGAGGTTTGTTGAATTTCAGCCAATGTAATTCCTTTTCCCATTGCATGAACCCTTCCTGAAGGTATATAAAAAACATCATCTTTTTCAGGGTGTATTTTTCTAAGAATATTTTCTACATTTCCGTCTTTTATACTTTTAGCATATAATTCTTTGTTTATCCCTTTTTCAAACCCTATAATAATTTCAGCATCTTTTTCGGCATCTAAAATATACCACATTTCAGTTTTCCCAAAAGAATTATGATGTTTTTGGGCATAATCATCATTAGGATGTACTTGTACAGAAAGCGGTTGATCTGCATCTAAAAATTTAATCAAAAGTGGAAATTGATCTCCATATTTTTGATAAACTTGAGTGCCCAATAATTCTTCTTTATATTTAAAAACTAAATCCTGTAAATTTGTTCCTTTGTATTTTCCGTTAGCTACTAGGCTAATATATCCTGGGACTGTTGAAATTTCCCAACTTTCTCCTATTTTACTTTCTGTAATATTTTTCCCGAAATATTTTAATTTATTTCCTCCCCATATTCTATAATGGAAAGTTGGTTCAAACAATAATGGATATAATGACATTTTTTTATGAATATTAAGAGAATACAAAAATACTATTTTAGAGATAGATTTTAGATTTTATAATATTTATTTACAAAATTTATAAATTCTGATAATCTAAATAAATTGTTTATAATTAAATATAAAGTTAACAATCCTAAAAATATAAATAACATTTTGTAAATTTTTTTGTTATTTCTCAGAGCATAAAATAACCAACCAAGTAATAGAGGAACTACAAATACCCAATGTCCACCATAAATAAAAGAGACCCATAAACCAAATTTCATAAAACCATGAATGATGATATCAATTAAAAAAGAAAACCCAAGAATATAGAGAAGTTTGTTTTTCCTATTTGAAATCAAAGAGGCTATCATAAATAAAAAAATAGATAGGCAGAATATATATTGTAAAGTTTGATCATATATGTGATAATATAAAGCTTTGTATTGAATTTTAAAAAACCTAAGATTTTTTTCAACAAAAGAGGGAAAAAGCATATTTCCACCAAAGAAATAAGAAGTAATCATATTCCACCAGGTTTCACCTTTAGGATTGGAAAATTTTTCATATTGAGCTGTGGATTTTGATAAAATTTTCATATAATCCCAATCTCTTCTCCATAGATATAATAATACAAAAATCCCAATAGAAAAAAGAGTTTTTAATGCAGCTGTTAAAAATTCTTTAAGATTAAATTTTTTATTTTCAAAGAATAGAGGGATATAGGTTTTCGGAAGATTTGTAATAGTTTCTCCTCCTATAAAAATGCCCATGATTGTATTAAAAATAAGTGGAATTTTTTTTTGCCTATTTATAAATAGTGCTGAGATATAGGTGTAAAATGATAGTAAAAAGATTGAAAAGGTGTAGGTCTCCGGAGTGAAAGATAATAAAATATTTGTAGAAAAAAAGGTGTAAAAAATTATAATTAAATATGTTGTTTTTGTTTTTAGGTTTATAATATTTGTAAGGTATTTATATACAAATACAATACCTAATGATACATTTACAGCGCAAAAAACAGTAAAAATTATATTGAAAAAGCCCAAATTATTATTTATATGGTAAAACCAATTTGCTAAATTGAAAATGGGCATAATGAAATAATAAGAAAAAGGATGTTTTTCAATCATTCCACCTGAGAGGATAATTGATCTGTTATCAAAACTGAAATAAATATCCCAAGGTATTTTTTCATTATAAATAATGGTACTATAGAATGAAAAATATAACCCTAAAGGAATATATAAAATTAAAAGCATTAAAAAGATAATTCCCTCATTACGTGTAGAGGGAAATAGTATTTTTATAAATCTCAAAAAACAGTTTTTAATATTTATATATTTCATTTATTGAATAGAAAATCAAAACTGTCTGAGGAACATAATTCTTTTGGTTTTTCACCATACTTAAAAATCCTTGCAAATTTATTTCCTAAAAGTTGTAACTTATTATTTTCATATTTTAATATTGAACCCTCTCTCAAACCAACAACAAATATTTGGTGATTTTCTTTTATAAATTCTTCAATTCTTTGTTCACGCGTTTCTCCACTATGACCTGTAGGGTTATCATCTAAATAATGAGGGTTAATTTGAAAAGGAATCAAATTTAACGTATTAAAACCATTAGGATCCAATATAGGCATATCATTAGTTGTTCTTAAAGTAGGACAAGCAACATTTGAACCGGCACTCCAACCAATGTAAGGAGTCCCAGATTTCACTTTTTCTTTAATACAATCCATCAATTGATATTCATTTAATAATTTAGTTAATTTCCAAGTATTTCCTCCGCCTATGACGATTACACTTGCTTTATTAATAGAATCAACCGGATTGTTGTAGTGATGTATTCCCTTTACCTGTAATCCTATTTTTTCCCAAGCCGTATTTACTTTTTCTTCATATTCATCATAAGAAAATGTTACGGCAGCATAAGGTATAAATATGATATTTGAGGTATCACCATCTAAAAATTCTTTAACTGATTTTTTTGAATAACCTAAATAATCTTCCCCTACATTTGTAGAATTACTTAGTAATAGAAGTTTCATTCTTATATTTGTTTTTTAATTTAATAATTAACAAAGTTATGATTTAATTAACTTATAGTCTTTTATTAGATTGCCTAATTTTACTTAATAATGACAGAATTAAGATCTATTATAAAAAAACTAACCGGTAGACCTACAGGAAAAGCAGCAGGAATTAAGCTATCCGAGTTGGAAATGACGGAACTTAAATTAGGATATACCTTGCCTGAAATCCTAAAAGAACTCTATTTACTTGCGGGTAAAAATTATATGCTGATGGAATCTTTTCATCGTTTTGCTTTACCTAGCCAGTTGGAATGTGTTGATGGAAAAATTATATTTTTAGAAGAAAATCAGGAATTATGTTATTGGGGATTTGCTGTTGGTGCAGAAAATCCCTCTGTATTTCAATTAACTGGAGAAGATGAAGTGTATGAAGAAAAACTTAAGTTAGACGATTTTATAAAACTTATTCTTTATTACCAATGCGCACAGAGTGGATATGAATATTGTGGAATGGCAAATATTACTAACGAAGATCTAGAAATTTTTTCTCATACAGAATGGGAAGAAGTAATCCATTATAATGGATTACAGATTTATTGGAAAAAAGATTGCCTTCTTTGGTATTTTTACGAAAAAGATTATGAAGTAAAAGATTATATATATTTTTCAGCGCGTACATTGGAAGTATATCAACAACATATTATAAAATACAATTTAGAAGAAATTTGATCAAAATTTTGTTATAATAAAAAATAATTTTTTGAATATCATAATAAAAGCATTTTTATAAATTGTATTTAGATATTTAGTATAAATAAAATCTTAATTTTTAATAAGATAATTTTTATGAATTCTGATATGAAAAAATATAAATTAGGAATAGTTCTAAGTGGGGGAGGATCTAAAGGATTTGCTCATTTAGGTGTGTTGCAGGCTCTGATTGATAGAGGAATTATTCCGGATGTAATTGCAGGAACAAGTGCAGGTGCTTTTGCAGGAGCTCTTTTTGCTGATGGAAATGAACCTAATCAGATGCTTACTTTATTTAAAGAAAAATCATTTACAGAATTTGCTCAGTTTTCTATTCCTAAAGGAGGTGTATTTAAAAGTGCACCTTTTAAAACATTTCTTGAAAAAAATTTAAAAGCTAGAACTTTTGAAGATTTAAAAATACCCCTTAATATTGTTACAACCAATATTGAAAATGGAAAGATAAAAGTTTTTAATTCGGGACCTTTAATTCCATGTATTATTGCATCATGTTCTGTACCGATTATATTTCAGCCTGTAGAGATTGATAAAAACTATTATGTTGACGGAGGACTTCTAAAAAAATTTCCTGTTTCAGTGATACGGGAATTTTGTGAAATAATAATAGGTGTTAATGTTTGTCCAACCACATCCATAAAATATAAGAATACACTTTCATATATTGCAGAACGATCTTTCCATTATATGTCAAATGCTAATATGCTACAGGACAAAAAGCTTTGTGATTATCTTATAGAGTCTGATATTCCATCTAAATATGGTATGTTTGATCTTAAACATGTAAAAGAAATATTTGATAAAGGAGATAAAATTGCATTTAATTTTCTTCAAAAACATGAGAAAAAATTGAAAAAAGATTTTCCTTCCTTTACATAGTTAATGACGGAAAAATATAGTTTTCAAAAATTTTTTAAATTTTGCTTTTGACCTGATTTTCCTATTAAATTCTTTTTGATAATGGTATATTTTTTCTTGTACTTCTTTTAATTTATATCCGGATACTTTTGAGTATTCATTTATAAATATATCTAAATAAGGTTGTTCCTTAATGTTGTTTGATAAACTTTTCATTTTTATATCAAAGGATAAGTTTTTATGAAATTCCATTCGGTTTAAATCGACTAAATACATTTCATAACAATTTCCTTTTCTTATTACCAATGTATTTCCGGGTGTATTATCCTTTATATATATTCCTTTTTCATGTACTTGATATGAAAACTGAGCATAAGCCTTTATGCAAGATTCAGCATCAGCTTGCTCATAAACTTCTCTTATAGTAAAATCATAAGGAGTACACTGAGAAATATAATAGCTGGAAGTAATTCCAATACAGTCAGAATTTTCTATATAGGCTATTGGTTCAGGATTTAAAATTCCTAATTGTAATAATTTTTCACCATGTTCAAAAGAACGTTTTGCTTTAGATTTTCTAAAATATTTATAAACAATTTTATTTATTAAATGAGGCTTTTTAAAAGATTTAACAGCTATAAAATTTTCATGAAAAGGTATTTTTTTAATAATATTCCTTTCAGGATTTCCTAATATATGTGTATAATCATCAAAATTTTTTATGATTTCTGAAATAAGGTTTTTATCTTTTATATATTTATTCGATACTACAAATTTTTGCATTAATAACTCATTTACAAATCCAATTTATTTAAATAATTAAAAGTATTCCAGAGTGGAATGATAGTAGAACGTTAAAAGAGAATTATCCACTATTTTGAAACAACAAATATAATATATTTTCGTTTTTTAATTAGTTTTGTTATAATTTTAAATTCTAAATGAAAAAAATTAGTTATACTCTACTTATCGTAACTCTGTTTTTAGCCTGTTCTACTAAAAAAAACGGAATTACCCATCGTACATATCATCGGTTAACTTCCTGGTACAATACTGCTTTTAATGGGCAAGAAACATTGAAAAAAAATTTAAAAGATAAAGAACAAAGTTATATAGATAATTATGCTACTCTTTTAAAGGTAGAACCTATAGATCCTTTTGATAAAACTGATGAATTTTATATGGAGGAAATTTTAGATATACCGGGTAATAAATTTAGAAGTACAACGAAAAATGTATTAAGTAATTTAAGTAATTTAGATGAGCAAGGTGCGGTAAATTCAATAAAAGGTGCATTAAGTGGAGCTTTAGGAGGAGGTAAAGATAATCAGTCAAAAGCAGAAGGATTAAACAGAGTGATTCAAAAAGGAAAAAAAGCCGTAGAAAGTCATTCTATGTTAATAAAAGGGAAAGAATATAATTCTATGCTAAGTGATGTCTATTTATTATTGGGAAAAGCATATTATTATAAAAATGATCCTTTTGAGGCATTGAATTATCTTAATTATATGAATGCTACCTTAGTGAAAAATAGAAGGGTTAATGAAGCTAAAATTTATATAGCCCTAGCTCAGGTACAGGCAGGCAATTCCTTTCAGGCTGGTGAAATATATGAAGAGTTAGCAAAAATCAAATTATCTAAAAAAGATAGAAAACTATATAGCAGATCCTATTCACAATTTCTAATTGATGAAAAAAAATATGAGGAAGCTATAGAAGCATTAAATGATGCAAAAAAATATAATAAGGGAAAAAATAATAGAGGGAGATATTGCTTTATCCAAGGGCAATTATTTGAAAAATTAAATTCAAAAGATAAAGCAATTGAATATTATCAAAAAGCATATGATAAAAAACCATCTGCTGAATTGGAAATTAAATCGCAGATAGCTTTAGCCCGACTTTTTACAGGAGATTCCATAGCTTATTTCAATAAAATACTATTTTTAAAAAAACTATTTAATAAGGGTTTGTATCAATCCAGAAAAAATGAATTATACTACGCAATGGCTTTGGTTTCATTAAATACAAAAAAAGAAAAAGAAGCTTTTACTTATCTCAAGCAATCTATAAAAGAAAATGAAAGTGACCCTCAAACAAGAGCATTAGCTTATCAAGCTATAGGAGATATTTATTTTTCTAAGCCTGATTATATCAATGCGGGGGCGTATTATGATAGTGCTGTGGCAAAATTTACAGATGTAGGAATGAAAAATAAATTATTGACCAAAAATAAATCTTTACATGAATTAATAAAAAAATATTATTTAGTAAAAAAAAATGATAGTATTTTGTCTATAGTCAAAATGAATACAGAACAGAGAAATGAATATTTTCAAAAATATATAGATAAAATAAAAACAGAAGAAAACCAAAAAAAGGCTGAGCTAGAAAAGATTTCAAAAAGTGAAAATAACACTTTATTTGTTACCGAAACTCTTATTGATAATTCGGATTTTACACAATCACCAGAAAAAAATAATGGAGGGAAATGGTATTTTTATAATAATAATGTAAAAAATAAAGGGCAATCAGATTTTATAAGATTATGGGGAAATAGAACCTTAGTAGATAATTGGAGAAGGGGTAGCGGAATATCCGGAACCAATGATATGAAAAATGATTTATTAGCGATTGGAGAAAATAAAAATCCGAGAAGATTTGATGTGAACTATTATATTGAACAAATTCCCAATAATCAAGCTGTAATAGATACCATAAAAATACAAAGAGATACAGCAGAGTTATCATTAGGAATTATTTATCAAGACAAATTTTATGATCTTAAATCTGCAACTTCAACTTTAGAACATTTATTATCAACACCACCTTATGATCAGTCGGTTACTATGGCAGCAATGTATAATTTATATAAATTTAATAAGGATAAAAATCCAGAAACAGCAAAAAAATATGCAGATTTGGTGTTGTTAAAATATCCTGATTCTAAATATGCTGAGAGTATTTTAAATCCTAGTGTTGATGTTTTTAAATCGAGATCTTCCGATGCAGTAATATTTTATGAACTTGCATATAAAAAATATGAAGAGGGAAACTATAAAGAAGTAAAGAGTATGGCTTCTCAGGCATTAGAAAAATATCCAACGGATGAGATAATTCCAAAATTCACTCTTTTATCGGTGTTTTGTGATGCAAGGTTAAATAACAAAAAGGATTTTATGGATGGTTTGGAACGTGTTTCTATTCTTTTTGAAGATAAACCAGAAGGGAAAAAAGCGGCTGATTTACTTAAATTTTTTAATGAAAAAGAAAAAAAGAATGAAAATTCTAATACCCTAAATAAAGAGAGAAATAACGAAAATATCTCAACTCAAGACTTTTCAACTCAAGATATGGAAGATGATTCTTCAGATTTAGATTATGAAAAGGCAATACCTGATGATAAAGATTTAGAAAATGGACCCGGAATTATAAGAAAAAAATAAATCTAAATTAAAGAAATTAATAAATGCAGTAAAAACATGATTAATATCATGTATTATTATTTATAATTATTCTAAATAATGGTATATCTTTGTCAAAGATAAATGATAGGTGTTATGAAAATAATACTAAAAATCATTTTTTCATTTCTGTGTATTCACATAAATTGGTTTTATTTTTATTAGTTTGTAAAAAATCCTTGAAATTTATTTCAAGGATTTTATTTTTCAAATTATTGCAGAACTAGTTATTTATTCATTCTTTAATGATGTTTATTCCAAGTTCATCTAATTGTTTTTTACTAATAGGATAGGGGGCATCTATCATAACATCTCTTCCGGCATTATTTTTTGGAAAAGCAATATAATCACGAATTACTTCTTGACCTCCTAAAATTGCTGTAAATCGATCAAAGCCAAAAGCAATTCCTCCATGTGGTGGAGCTCCGTATTTAAATGCATTCATTAGAAATCCAAATTGAGCTTCTGCTTCTTCTTGTGTAAAGCCTAATAGGGAAAACATTTTCGCTTGTAAATCTTTGTCATGTATCCGTATGGAACCTCCTCCTATTTCATTGCCATTCAATACCATATCATAAGCATTAGCCCTAACTTTCCCCGGGTCGGTTTCTAAAAGGGCAATATCTTCAGGTTTTGGAGAGGTAAATGGGTGATGCATTGCTACATATCTATTTTCTTCCTCATCCCATTCTAAAAGTGGAAAATCAACTACCCAAAGAGGAGCAAATACGTCAGGATTTCGTAGTCCTAAACGTTCGGCAAGCTCCATTCTTAAAGCACTCAGTTGAGGTCTCACTTTCTGTGCTTCTCCTGATAAAATTAGGAGTAAATCTCCGGTTTGTGCGTTAGATTTTTGAATAACTTTTTTTAATTTTTCTTCTGTATAAAATTTATCTATTGAAGATTTTATACTTTGATCTTTATTGTATTTTATATAAACTAAACCTCGAGCTCCCACTTGTGGTCTTTTTACCCATTCGGTTAGTTCATCTAATTGCTTTCGGGTATAATCAGCACAATTTTCTACTTTTATTCCTACTATAAGTTCTGCTTCATCAAATACTTTAAAACCACTTTTTTTAAGCTCTTCATTAAATTCGATAAATTCCATTCCAAACCTTATATCGGGCTTATCATTTCCATATTTGCGCATAGCTTCAGAATAGGTTATTCGTGGGAATTTATCTATTTTGTAATTTCTTAATTCTTTGAGTAAATGTTTGGCTAGACCTTCAAATGTGTCTAAAATATCTTCTTGTTCAATAAAAGACATTTCACAATCTATTTGAGTAAATTCCGGTTGTCTGTCAGCACGTAAATCTTCATCTCTAAAACATTTTACAATCTGAAAATATTTGTCTAGTCCACCAATCATCAATAATTGTTTGAAACTTTGAGGAGATTGGGGAAGGGCATAGAATTGACCAGGGTTCATTCTTGAAGGAACTACAAAATCACGAGCCCCTTCTGGTGTAGATTTTATTAATACCGGGGTTTCTATCTCAAGAAAATCATGAGAAGATAAATAGTTTCTTACTAATTGGGCAACTTTACTTCTAAAAATAAGTTTGTCTTTTACCGGGTTTCTTCTGATATCTAAATATCGGTATTTCATTCGTAATTCTTCGCCGCCATCAGTTTCATTTTCTATTACGAAGGGAGGTACTAGCGAGGTACTTAGAACAGTTAATTTCTCAACTAATATTTCTATATTACCAGTAGGTATGTGTGGATTTTTACTTGTTCTTTCTATTACAGTTCCTGTTATTTGGATCACAAATTCTCGCCCTAATTTTTTTACTTGTTCCAAAATTTCTTTAGGGGTTCTTTGGTCATCAAATACCAATTGAGTGATTCCGTATCTATCTCTTAAATCTACCCAGATTACAAATCCTTTATCTCGAATAGTTTGCACCCAACCACTAAGGATTACTTTTTGATTAATATTAGCTTCTGTAAGCTCTCCGCAAGTATTTGTTCTGTACATACAGTTTTATATTATTTTATTTTTCTTAATCTTATGCAAAAATATAGTATCTTTATTTAATTGTTGAATAATTATAACCATTTTTTTCTTTTAAGCCAATAATAAATAATCAATGTTATTATTAGCATGATAATTAATATTACAGGATATCCCCATGCTTTTTCAAGTTCAGGCATATATTTAAAATTCATTCCATATATGCCGGCTATGAATGTTAATGGCATAAAAAATATGGAAAAAATAGTTAGAGTTTTCATTATGTCATTACTTTTAAGCGAAGCTAGTGATATGTAAAGATTTAGCAGATTATTGATATCTTCAATTACTTGTTCATATAGCGTTGATAATTTTACTTGCAGATCTTTGACATCTTGATGGGCTGGTTTTTCCTGTTTTGTAGGTTTTACAGAATTTATAACTTCATCTGTAAGTATGAGTAATTTCATGCATATATTGACTTTCCTTTTTAATAAGTACATATTTTGAAGAATATTACTTGAAGAATCAGGGGATTTTAGAAATACTTTATTTTCAAGATTTTCTACTTTACTTAATATTTTCAGTATAGAAGTGTTGTATGTATATAAGGTATTCCAAATTATTTTAATAACAATACTGTTAACTGTATATATTTTTTCTGTTTTTATATATTTTTCTATAATCTCTTCTAAAAAAGGAATTTCTATTCTATGTATGGTGATTAAAAGATGATCGTTATAAAATACAGCTATTTTATTTGTAAGGCTTTCAATATTAGTTTTTCTTTTAAGATTTTCATGTACTAATCTGACAATAAAGAAATTTATGGTATCCTGATTTTCAAATTTAGGTAAATGATTGGGTTCTAGGCTATCTGTCAACGTATAGTAATTCAGAGAATATTTGTTAGCAATTTTCTCCAGTTCTTTTGCATCAGGATTATGTAAATCTATCCATTCATAGTTAGATTGTTTGAGTTCTTTAATTGCCATATTATTCTCCTTATATTATATTCGTAAAAATAAGGAAAAAAAGAGTTTTATTTTTTAGAAATAATTAAAAAATCTCTTTCTAACCTAGATTTATATCCTTTATTGTTTGGAGGAACTATATTAAGATCTATATAAGATACTTTATTTACTTTATAGGAACGGTCTATTAATTTTATTATTTCACTTGTATTTTCTGATTGACAAAGTAACCCCATTTTATTATTTTTTTTCAGAATGTTATCAATTTCTGATAAATCAATGGTAGGTATTTTTTTTCCATAATCCCAGACAATTTCAGGAGTCATGTTTTTAAAGTCATATAGATCTATTTTAGGATCCATATAATGTCTTAAATTTTTAGCTGATTTGTAATTTGGATTGTATAAAAAACTTTTAGCTAAAGGAAAGGCAAAAGACATAACTGAACATTGTAGCGCAATGATCCAATAGAAAACTTGGTTAAATTTTTTGTATAATAGAAAAAATAAGATACCAATTCCTATAAAAAATAAAATAATAGAAGAAATAATCATCCAACTTGTTTGATTAATAATGTATTTTCTGAAAACAAAATAGAGAATTAGAGGATATAAAATGCCTATTGTACCCAGTAAACCAAAATTGAATATGGCCAAATATTGGTCTTTTTTTGATTGTAATTTTCTGAAATGGTTCCATAAATAATCAATATAAAACCCTGTATTGAGAGCTAAAGGAATGAGAGTAGGTAAAATGTATCTAACTTTTTTTTCAGGAATAATGCTTAATAAAATTAGGGAAAGTAAAGTCCATAAAAGAGTAAATTTATATAATTTAAGGTTAAATACTTTATTTTTCATGTAAGGATAAAGTAGAGCTAATAGGGCAGAGACAGCCCAAACCCCTGATTGTACGAAAAAACTCCAATAATAATAGATAGGACGTGAATTATATTCATTTGTCCAACGAGAAGTTTCTATTTTAGCCATTTTAGCTAAAGGTTCAGGATCTGCCCAATGTATATATGCAGACCAAGACATACCTATTCCCAATCCTAAAAAGCAATATAATATTAAAGCCAGATTATATTTTTTTTCTCCTTTAAATTTATATTTATATACAATTCCATAAGCAATAAGAAAAGGGAGCAAAAGTGCATATAAAGAAACAGGACCTTTACTTAGTAATGAAAAAGCCAAGCATAAACCTCCCCATATAGCATTTTTTAGAGGGTATTTATTCTTTTTTAAAATACCCCATAAATAAAAGATAGAAATAATCATAAAACTGTGGCAATACATATCCCATTGATTATCTCTGCCAGCAAAATAAATATAAAAAGATGTTATAACTATTAGTCCGTTATGAAAGCTACTTTTATTTGAAAACCCAATTTTTATAGAAAAAATATAAATGTATATAACTAATAATAATGTAATGCATACAACAGCCAAACGCAATACAAAAACAGAATCAAATCCGAAAAAAAATCCTACTAAAGCTGTTATCCAAGTAGGTAATGGTGGCTTTTCATATCGGGGTTCTTCATTAAGGGTCGTTAAAAACCAATGGTTGTCCTGTACCATTTCACGTGCAGTAATAAAATTACGAGCTTCCATAATATTAACAGGAAGAATGCCTAAGTTAGGCACAAGCATAATTACAGTGACAATAAATAAGAAAAAAAGAGGTTTATTATTATTATACGACATGATTTTTCTTTAAAATGATAATATTTCTGGAATAAGCAATAATCCCCACTCCCTGACCTGCAATTAATACAGGATTTAATGTAATAATAGCATAGGTAAATATCATCAGTGATCCTGTTAGGCTCAATAACCAGAATCCCATAGGTAACTCAGATTTTTTAATTCTTTCCGAATAAATCCATTGATAAACAAAGCGCATTGTAAATAAAATTTGTCCAAAACTTCCCCAAATAATTAACCATACAGGATCTTGTTTAAATAATTTGTTAATATCAAAAGCATTATTAAATACCCCTAACCCTATTACAATTACAGGAAGAGAGTAAATAAAATATCGTAATGTAATAGGATATTTTTCCCAAGCATTATGAAGTTGAATATTTCGTATATATATATAATAGGTGATCAATTGTCCTAACATAATAGAAAAGTCATGCAATAAAAAACCATGTATAAACATAAATATAGAGGCCAATAAACTAACTTGCCAAAAAATAAGATCAGAGGTAACTTTTTTATTTTTCTCTGCTGATATCCATTGGATAATCATTCGACTTGAAAACAAAATTTGAGCAAAAAATCCCAAAGAAATTGCAATATATCTTATAAATTTATCACTCAAAAAAACTTCGTCTGCTAAGAAATTCATCATAATTTTTTCTCAGCAACTTTATAGTTAATATATTTCTTTTTCATCCATAAATAAGCAAAACAATCACTTAGAGGACCCAATAAACGATTCCATAAATGAAATTTAGATTTTCCAGCTATTCTTTCGAAATGTTGAACAGGGATTTGTTTTACTTTTCCGTTCTGTAATAAAATCATAGCTGGAAGAAATCTATGCAATCCTTTAAACATAGGAATTCTTTTTGCATATTCCGTATGAATTATTTTTAAAGGACAACCAGTATCATCCATTCCGTCATGAGTAAAAGCTCTGCGTATTCCATTGGCAATTTTAGAAGACATATTTTTAGTAAAACTGTCTTTACGATTTGATCTTACTCCTGTAACTAATTGGAATTCATCTGTATATTTTAATAAAATATTGAAATCCATAGGGCTGGTTTGTAAATCGGCATCAATATAGCCCACCAATTTAGTATCAGCAAAATCAAATCCGGCTTTTATAGCAGGACTTAATCCATAATTTTTATCAAATGAAATAAAAGTGAACCCCTGAGTTTCTTTGCAAATTTTTTTAATAATTAATAAACTATTGTCTTGGGAACCATCATTTACAAAAAGGACTTTAGATTTCTTTTTTGCTAACTTTAAAAAAGATTCCATTTCATTTTTTACTCTTTCGAGATTTTCTTCTTCATTAAAAACCGGTATAATTACCGTTAAGTCATATTCCATGTATAGTTTCAAAATTATTTTTTCAAATTTATAAAAAATTAGTAAATTGAAAGTTTTAAAATTACTATCTAAAAGATGACAAACGACATTTTTTATTAGTTAAGAAAAATCTACTTTTGAATAAAATTTATAAAAATAAGAAAATATGAAAGTAACTGTAGTAGGTGCAGGAGCTGTTGGGGCTACTTGTGCTGATAACATTGCAAGAAAAGAAATTGTTGACGAATTAGTTATCGTTGATATTAAAGAGGGTTTTGCAGAAGGGAAGGCTTTAGATATAACTCAGACCACATCTCTTTTAGGTTTTGATACTACTGTAACCGGAAGTACTAATGATTATTCTAAAACAGCAGGAACAAATGTAGCTGTTATTACTTCAGGAATTCCAAGAAAACCCGGAATGTCTCGTGAAGATTTAATTGGAACTAATGCAGGAATTGTTAAAGAAGTCGCTTCTAATATTTTAAAATATTCTCCAGATGCTATTTTAGTTATTATTTCCAACCCAATGGATACTATGACTTATTTAGCTCTTAAATCTTTAGGATTACCTAAAAACCGAGTTATTGGAATGGGAGGAGCATTAGATTCTTCACGTTTTAAAACTTATCTTTCTTTAGCCAGCGGTGCTTCACAAAATGATATTCAGGCAACTGTTATAGGGGGGCATGGAGATACAACTATGATTCCTTTAACCCGATTTGCATCTTGCCAGGGGGTTCCTTTTTCTAAATTATTACCTGCAGATCAATTACAAAAAGTTGCTTCTGATACTATGGTAGGTGGAGCAACTTTAACTAAATTATTAGGAACTTCAGCTTGGTATGCTCCTGGAGCTGCTGGTGCTGCAGTGGTAGAATCTATTATAAGAGATGAGAAAAAAATAATACCTTGTTCTGTATTCCTTGAAGGAGAGTATGGAGAATCTGATATCTGTATCGGTGTTCCAGTAGTTTTAGGTAAAAATGGAGTTGAAAAAATTGTAGAATTAGAACTTAACGATGAGGAAAAATCTAAGTTTAAAGCTTCTGCTGATGCTGTAAGAAACATGAATAATGTATTACATGATATGAAAGTTTTATAGGAAATTCTTCAATATATATCAAATTAAAAACAGCTTATTTATTCGTAAGCTGTTTTTTATTTAAAATATATCAGAATTTAATAACAGTTTTAAGAGTTCTTCTTTTATTTCAGATGGACTTTAAATTAATTATATTATTAGTTTTTTCCATTTAAATATAGCATAAAATTCAGAATATAACTTAATTTAAATGTTAATTATCTAAAATAGAATAGCAATTTTTAATTCTATATTTTAATAAAAACTATTAAAAACACCTATATTTGTTTGTTTTAAAGCATATATATTTATATAGAAATATGACAATTGAAGAATTATACTCTGTTTATTTACAATCTTCCGGAGTAATCACAGATACACGAAAAATAATAAAAGGAAATTTGTTTTTTGCCTTGAAAGGGGAGAATTTTAATGGGAATTTGTTTGCTTTACAGGCAATTCAAAATGGAGCTTTGGCTGCTGTGGTGGATGAGGAAGATTATTCTGATCCTGAAAAAGGGATTTTTTATTTTGAAAACAGTTTATTTACTTTACAAAATTTAGCCAGATATCATAGAAAACAATTGAATATACCTGTGATAGGACTTACAGGGAGCAATGGGAAAACTACCTCTAAAGAACTTATATCATCTGTCTTAAAAGAAAAATTTAAAGTTTTATATACACAAGGTAATCTTAATAATCATATAGGAGTTCCTTTAACAGTTCTTTCTATTAAACCGGAACATGAGATTGCTATTATAGAAATGGGAGCTAATCATCAGAAAGAAATAGAGTTATTGGTAGGGATTTCTCAACCTACTATAGGTTATATAACTAACTTTGGTAAAGCTCATTTAGAAGGATTTGGAGGTGAAGAAGGTGTAATAAAAGGAAAATCCGAATTATATACTTTTCTTAAAAAATTTAATAAAATAGCTTTAGTTAATTCGGATGATTATAAACAAATGGAACTTACCGAGAATATTGAAAGAATTACTTTTGGCTCTAAAGGATATTATAAGTTTTCTTTAGCCGGAAGTTACAATCATGGTATAAGTGTTGAATATGAAAAAACAATTATAAATTCTCAACTTACAGGAGAGTATAATTTTACGAATATTTGTGCGGCAATTTCTTTAGGTTTATTTTACGATCTTTCTATAAGTCAGATAAAATGTGGGATAGAGAGTTATAAACCTGAAAATCAAAGATCACAAATAGTAGAGAAGAATGGGATTACTCTTTTATTAGATACTTATAATGCAAATCCTAGTAGTATGGAAGTTTCATTAAAGAATTTTTCATCTTTTATAGGAAGTAAAACAATTATTATAGGAGATATGTTTGAGTTAGGGAGAGAATCAGCTACAGAACATCAGAAAATAGCAGATTTGGCAGAAAGTTTAGGGTTTGAATTTATTTATTTAGTAGGTGAAAATTTTTATAAGACCAATGACAATAGTTCTAATATAAAAAAATTTCGTTCTACAGAGGAAATAAAAAATTATGTAAAAACACATAAAATATCCACTCAAAATATATTATTAAAAGGATCAAGAGGTATGACTCTGGAAAAACTTATAGATTATATTATTTAAAAATATAATTATTTGCATTTATATATAAAAGATTGGGTTAAAAATACTAATGAAGCCGTTAATAATATTCTAGTTAATAAATACAAAATATTGAAAATTGTATAAGTAAAAAGTTATAGTATTGAAATTAATTTTTAAATACACATATATTTTTTCAGACATTAAAATTTATGATGTCTGAAAAAATATATGTGTTATATATAATTTTAAAAAGTAGATTATAATAATGTTAATGTATTTATGAAGTATAATCAGTTAATCCGATTATATTATTTGAAGGGTCTATAAATTCAACAGCCCATCCTGTTTTAATTTTAAAAGGTTCTGTCAAAAAAGTTACGTCTTTATTTTTCAATTCTTTGTACATTGCATTGACATTCTCTACCTCTATCCATAATGAGGGTTTTGCATTGGAAAATTTTTGTTTATCTTTCAATATTATTGCAGGTTCTTCATCTCCAACTGAAAATGCTATCATTCCTTTTTCCTTAAATTCAAATTTTATTTTCAAACCTAAAGTTTCAGCGTAAAATTTCTTACTTTTTTCATAATCATCAACCGGAAAAAAGAAATTATCATAATTGATCTTTTTTTTAGTATTTTCTGCTATTGTTAAAATAAACCCATTATTATCTCGAATAGCAAATTCTTCAATACCATACGAAGTTGTGTTCATTTCTTTTACTAAATATTCGGTCTTACAAATTTTATTGTATAATGCATTCTTATTATCCATTTTAATGTAAAAACTTATTGCAGACTGTAATGGTTTTCCATTCAATTCTGGGTATTCTTCTACCAGATTATTGTAATCTTGGAACATTAGACTAATATTTCTGTAAGTAACCATTGCCCAAATAACCTTATTTTCATCAGATACACTCATAACTTTTTTGAAACCTAATACGTGCGTATAGAAAATTACTGTTTCATTTACACTTTTAACCCCTATGTTAGGAGATAATGATTGATATTCCATAAATTTATTGTTTAATTATTATATTATTTTAGTATGTTTATTGTAATCAGAGATTAGTTCTGATAGCTTATTCGTATAAGTTTATTCTAATTGGCTATGCTATTTTAAAAAATTAGCCAACCAAAGTCGTCTGATTATCTATTTATATTTTTTTAGTATTGACTATTGAAAACAATACATATTATTTTAATCTAAATCATTAGTCTATTGCTTTTTTAATTTATATTTTGGAATTTATAAAATATGCACATTCCGTTAATAAAGAAAGTTATAAGGTATCGAACACTATAGAATATAGTATAATAATATATAAACTATCGTATGTATGGTACAATGTAACTGATAAATCTTTTACTTTTATAAACATATCTGATTTTCAGCTAAATTAAAATAAAGTGAAGGTTAAACTTGTGTAAGAAAACGACAAATATTTATTTTTATAAATGTAAGGGAGTATTTCCTGTAAAAGTTTTAAAATCTTTAATCAGATGTGAATGATCATAATATCCACAATCAACTGCTATAGAAAATAAACTTTCAGTAGGATTTTTTTTTATATAAGATAGAGTATGTTTGAATTTTATAATTTTACTAAAGGTTTTAGGAGATATACCTACCGCTGTTTTAAATTTTCTTTCAAAATTTCGTAGAGAAAGACAACTTCTATTCGCAATATCAATAAGTGGGAGCCTACCATTTGTTTTTTTTATAAGTTCAGTTGCAAAAACAATTTGATTGTTAAGCTCAAATATAGAAATCAATCTTTGATTCAAATATAGATCAATATGTTTTATTTTAGCTATAGAAGTTTCTAATTCAGGCAATTTAGCATAAAATTTTTCTTCAAATAAAGTGTCAATTAAAGTTAAATCTGTCTTGCTATCTGTAAAATAATTTATTGGAATTTTTGTAAATGCTGTAATCCCAGCAGGTTTAAAACGGATGCCTAGCATAGATATATTTTGATAATAAGAAATTTCTGAGAAAGTTGTCATGGTTCCTATTAAATTAGGCAAATATGGAACTAATGCTCCATTATTGGGAATTTGGTTAAATGAAAAAATAATATCTACACATCCATCAGGAAATATTTTATCAATTTCTTTTGTCTTTGCATAACCTTCCGCTATCCAATAAGTTTCAATATAAGGTAATAAGGATATAGAAGGTTTATATTCTTTAAAAATCATTTATTATTTTTTATAAGTAAATATATATAAAATATTAGATGTTATATGTCTATTTTTGAAATAGTATTTTTATATAAAGGGAAATTTTTTTAATATAAAATTATTTATAATAAGTTTATGAGATAATTATTATGACTATAAATATATAATCTGAGTCCTTGAATATTAATTTAAATGTTTAATGTAAAGTCAGGAATAAACAAATAGAAGTTATTTGTATTCTTTTTATTATATAAAAAAAGGAATAATAGATAAAAAAACCATCTATAAAATAGATGGTTTTTAATATTTAAAAAAAGGAATATTCTATTTAAGTCCTAATTTAGTTTTAACATCATTTAAAATATTTGGTCCTTCCGCATATAAAAGTGTAGGTTGTGCAGTATCGAATATATAAATATATCCTTTTTCCTTAGCTACAGCATTAATGGCTTCTTGTGCTTTTTTTGTAATTGGAGCATACAAGTTATCTTGTTTTTGTTCTAATTCTTTAGCAGCAGTTTCTCTTAAAGCAGCTAAACTTTGCTGATCTTTTTGAAAATCTTCTTCGTATTTTTGAAGTTGGCTTTTCATTTTTTCTAAATCTGCTTGAGATTTAGATTGTAAATCTTTTTGGATTTTTTCATATTTAGCAGTAAAGTCTTCTTCTTGTTTTTTTATTTCTGATTTTTTCTGATCTGCTAAAGTTTTTAATTGGTCATCTGCAGCTTTTTTTTCCGGCATTAAACTTAATAATTCTAAAGAGTTTATATGAGCTATATTTTGTGCTTTTACAAACTGTAATACACCAATAAATGTAGTCAATAGTACTGCTAATGTAATTTTCTTCATTTTATTTCAATTTTTTAATATTACTTATTATTTTCAGTTTTATTTTTTAGGAGTATATTTACTTCCATAACCGCTTTTCGGTTTAGAAGATTCTGTTGGTTGAATTTCCGAATCAATTGCTTCAGAATTTTTAATGTCTTCTTTTACTTCCGGTTTTTCGGTTTTCTTTTTAGGAGTATATTTACTTCCATAACCGGTTTTCGGTTTAGAAGGTTCTGTTGGTTGAATTTCCGAATCAATTGCTTCAGAATTTTTAATGTCTTCTTTTACTTCCGGTTTTTCAGATTTCTTTTTAGGAGTATATTTACTTCCATAACCGGTTTTCGGTTTAGAAGATTCTGTTGGTTGGTCTTCCGAATCAGTTGCTTCAGAATTTTTATTTTCTTCTTTTACTTCCGGTTTTTCGGTTTTCTTTTTAGGCGTATATTTACTTCCATAACCGGTTTTCGGTTTAGAAGGTTCTGTTGGTTGGATTTCCGAATCAGTTGCTTCAGAATTTTTATTTTCTTCTTTTACTTCCGGTTTTTTGGTTTTCTTTTTAGGCGTATATTTACTTCCGTAACCGGTTTTAGGATTATTGTCTATTGACTCTTCCTCAATTTTATCATTATAATTATTAGAATTATTTACTTCTGAATTTTTAGAGGCTGTTTTTTCTTTTTTATCTTTATCTTTATTTTTATCATTTATTCCTAACTGTTTGAGTACTTTATCTGTAATATCATATTTAGAATCAGTAAATATCATAATTAGATCCGATGATTTATCAAATACAATATTATATTTATCTTTAGCTGCTATTGTATTTATTGCATTCCAAATTTGATCTTGTAAGGGTTTAGCTAAATTGTAGCGTAAAGTTACAGATTCACCATTTGAGCCAAATTTTTTATCAATAAATTCATTCAATAGCTTTTCAGTACTATCTATTGTAGCTAAACGATTTTTTTGTTGATCTTCAGTTAATAGAATTTTTTCGTTTTCAAATGAAATTTTAAGTTTTTCAATTTGAGATTGTTGGTTAACAATATGATCTTGCCACTTTTTAACTTCATTATTTAAACGTTGCTCTGAATTCTGAAATTGAGGTATTTGTTTTAGGATATATTGTGTATCTACATATGCCATTTTTTGTGCACACCCTAACCCAAAAATCAATATTAATATATAACTTATTAATAATTTTTTCATTTCGATTGTTTTAGTTTTACTCCAAAATCTTGCCAAATTTTAAAGTCTTTATGAATTTACAACATAATTTTCATTTTGTCATTCATTTCATTTTAGAATTGTTGTCCAAATATAAAATGAGTTTCCCATCCATTAGGATTTGAAGAATTAATTGTATTATCAAACCCTTTTGCAAAATCGAATCCTAACATTCCGAACTGAGGCATAAATATTCTTATTCCAAAACCAGCAGATCTTTTTAATTGAAACGGATCAAATGATTTATTATTATTCCATGTATTTCCTCCTTCTACAAATGTTAATGCATAAATTTTGGTTGCTCCACCCATTAATACAGGATATCTAAGTTCCATCATAAATCTAGCATAAGATGTTCCTCCGCCTAATGGAGTAATATCTTCTCCACTACGACCTCCAAACGAAGTAGCGTCTTTATATCCTCTTAAAGGTATAATTTCTCTACCATCAAATCTATTTCCATATAATCCGGTACCCCCTAAATAAAAACGTTCAAATGGAGGAATTCCTATATTTGAATTATAGTCATTTAAAAATCCAAATTCACCCCCTGCTTTTAGTACAAATTTACCAACTAACTCTTGGTACCAGTAAGCTTTCATTTTGATTTTATAGTATTCTAACCATTTATATTTTTCATTATCGGTTTTTTTTCTGTAATCATCATTGTTGAAAGCTGAATATGGAGGTGTGAATTTTAATGATACTTCAAATTCTGATCCCATAGTTGGAAATATAGGATCTAATCCGGCAGAATATCTTCCTAAGGTTACATAAAAACTAAAGTTATTACTTTCTCCATTATTCCATTCGGTATATCCAGATTCTGAATTTTGATTTGCTATGTTAAATGGATAATTTTTAAAAGAATAAAGTTGATAATTAATACCATAAGATAAGCGGAAATAATTATCAGGCCAGTTTAAACGTGTTGTTAAACCCACCTGTGCTCCGTAAATGTATAATCTGTTTTTTCCTACTGCATAATAATCATTATAATTCAAGAAAGTTCCATAAATAGAGGCAGTCAAAGAAGTAGGTTTTTTCCCGGTAATCCATGGTTCTGTAAATGATATACTATAGTTTTGATAATTGCTTCCTGCCTGTGCTCGTAAAGAAACACTTTGTCCATCTCCCATAGGAATAGGTTTCCATGCTTTCTTTTTAAAGAAATCATTAAATGAAAAATTACCAAATGTTAACCCTATAGTTCCTATAAATCTATTTCCACCATATCCTCCTTGTAATTCTACTTGACTATTAGAGCCTTTTTCTTCTAGTTTATAGTTTACATCTACGGTTTTTGTTTCTGCGTTAGGAGTAATATCTGGTCTAAGCGCTTGGGCTTCAAAATATCCCATTTGTGCTAATTCCATCATAGTCCTTTGAATATCCTCCTTTGAAAATAATTGACCCGGATATGTTCTTAATGATCTTTGTATTACGTGATCGTGTGTACGTGTATTTCCTGAAAAAGTTACTTTATCCCAATAAGCTTGTTCTCCTTCTTTTATTTTAACTTCAACATCTATAGTGTCGTTTCTTACAGCTTTTTCAATGGGAATAACACTAGAGAAGACGTATCCGTTATTATAATATAAAGTTGCTATATCATCATTTTTTTCTGATCCGGATATTTTTTTATTTAAACCTACGGCATCATAAGGTTCCCCTTTTTTATATCCGATAATTTTAGAAAGTATCTCACTTGAGTATACAGAGTTTCCAGAAAAAGTAATATTCCCTAGATAATATCGCTTTCCTTCTGAAACATTTACTGATATATTAAAATTATTTTTATCGGTTCTTATTACTGTATCTGAAACAATTTTTGCATCTCTAAATCCATAAGATTGAAAGGTTTCTACTACTTTAGTTAAGTCCTCCTGATATTTTTCAGGGATATATTTAGATTTTTTCCAAAATCTGTAAACTCTTTTTTGCTTAGTATTTTTAAAAGAACGGGCTCTTACTTTTGACGCGTTTAATTCTTTTGTTCCTGAAATTTTAATAGATCTTACTTTAACTCTAGGTCCCTTATCTATTGTTATATTCCAATTAACTAAAGTAGAATCTACCGGGTTAATTTGTTCTTTTATGATAGCATGTGCATCTGGAAAACCTTTATTAGCATATTGAGTTCTTATGTTATTCTGCAATTTGGTTCTTAAATCATCTGTAATTTTACTTTTAGATTTCAATCCGTTTTCTTTGATAAGCTTTTCACCTTTAGATTTGCTTACACCGACAAACTTTACTGTTCCAAGATCCGGTAATGCTTTTAAATTAATTCTTAGGTAAACGTTTTTACCTTCTATTTTCGTTAAATAGATTTCTACATCTGAAAATAATTTAGAATCCCATAATTTTTTTACAGCTGTGTTTATCTGCATACTAGGGATTTCTATTGGATCTCCTTCATATAGACCGGTATAACGCATAATCTGATTTTTAGAATATTTATCGGTTCCGGTAATTTTTATTTCTTTTAGTATGAATGAAGTATCATTAATATCGTTGGATGATTGGTTTGAATCTTCGTTTTTATTGGACAAAAAATTTTCAGCCAAAGAATCTTGAACTGCTTGGTTATTATCTGTAAACTGTGAATATAAGAATACTTGTGTAAAAATTGCAATTAGCGTTAATAATTTCTTCATAAATGTTTACAATACTATTTAATTTTTAACTGTTCACTTGTTTTTCCAAATCTTCTTTCTCTGGATTGATAAAACTTAATTGCATTTAAAAATTCTTCTTTATTAAAATCAGGCCATAAAATATCCGTAAAATATAATTCAGCATAAGCGATTTGCCAAAGTAAAAAATTACTGATTCTTCTTTCACCACTTGTTCTTATTAAAAGATCAACATCTGGAATATTTTGGGTATATAAATAATTACTAAACAAATTAGTATCTATTTGATTAATTTGTATTTGATTATTAATAACTTCAGATATAATTTTTTTAGTAGCAGCTAATATTTCTTCTTTAGAACTATAACTCAAGGCTAATATTAAGGTTCCTTTTTTATTATCTTTTGTATTTTCAATTAGTTTGTTAAGTTCTGTTAATACATTTTTTGGTAATTTTTCTGTATTACCTATTACTTTCACTCTAACACCATTTTCATTAAGTTTTTTAGTCTCCTTTTTTATAGTGTTAATTAACAGGTTCATTAGTACATTAACTTCTAAAGCCGGCCTCTTCCAATTTTCAGAAGAAAAAGTATAAAGTGTAAGATAAGGTATGTTATAATCATTACAAAATTCTATCGCTTCTCTTACTGCCTTAATTGCACTTTGGTGACCAAAGGTACGATTCATTCCTCTTTTTTTTGCCCATCTTCCATTGCCATCCATAATAATAGCTACATGTTTCGGCATTTTTTCTAATGTATTATCTTCAGACATCGAAATTAAATTTAATAACAATAACAAGGAGGCCTTCCAAAAGTATAGGTAAGATTTAACCCCCAAATTAAGTACCAATCATTACTTTTATAAGTGTTTCCTGTTTGATGTTTTCCAATAATTTCAGCATTTCTTTTGTTTATTTCATCGGTATAAAGTGCGTCTAATAAATAACTACTTGTATTTATTGTAAATTTATCTGTTTTTATAGCACTATAATCCAAGTTATCTTGGAAAGTATATCTTGCTCCTACTTCAAATGAAAGAAGCCAATTATAATTGAATTTAAGTTTAAAACCAACTCCAAAAGGTATACTGAAATCTACTTTATTACTTTCACTATAGCTAGATTTTGTGTCAAAATCTTTAGGAGAGGAGGGATATTTAAGAGAGCCGTCAGGGTTTTTATATAAATCATGAGTAATAGTATATTTACGGTCATTATAACCATATGCAGCAATTCCCCCAAAAATATAAGGCGATCCCCCAAGCCTTTTTATATCGTTAATATCAAAGAAATAATATTCAAATAAAGCAGAACCTTCTATTATTTTATTATCATCTTTTATATCTCTGTCATATCTGTAATCTTCACTGGCCTTATAATCATCAAAATAAACTTTATTATAAATTAAATTAAATCTTAAACTTTGACGGTTATTAAGATTTAAACGATAAAGAAGCCCTACTGAAATAGGTATTCTATGTAAATCCATAGGGAAAATTTCTATATAATTGGTTTTACCAATGTCTCCAATTATATTAGCTCTACCTAAAGATAATCCGAATTCATGTCTTTGTGCAATGACAGTTACTGAGGAACTTATTATTATGATAATTAATAATAAAAATTTTTTCATACTTAGTTTCATTATTTTTACAATAATTACTTAACGCAAAATTTAATATTTTGTTGCAATCTTATAAGTATTTTGTCAGATTTTAAGAGGACAAATATAGTAATTCTTTTTGTGTATGCATCTTTTATTTTATATTTAACGTATTTTTATGAGTGGAATTTTTAGGTAAATCGAAATATAGATAATATTAAGCAACAAATTTAATTTTGCTTTTGAAATTTACTTTTTATGAAAAAAGTATTACTTTTGAACTCTAATGTCTAAAGTAACAGAACGCATTAAAGCTCCAATTTCTGATGAAATGAAGCTCTTCGAAAAAAGATTCTATGAATCTATGAAGAGTAAAGTTCCTTTATTAGATAGAATTACTCAATTTATTGTAAGACGTAAAGGAAAGCAAATGCGGCCTATGTTTATTTTTCTAACGGCTAAATTAACCGGGAAAATAACGGATAAAACTTACCGTGCTGCTTCATTAATAGAATTAATTCATACAGCTACTTTGGTACATGACGATGTGGTAGATGAAAGTTACATGAGACGGGGTTTTTTTTCCATTAATGCATTATGGAAAAATAAGATAGCTGTTTTAGTGGGAGATTATTTACTTTCAAAAAGCGTTTTACTTGCTACAGATAATCAGGATCTTGATCTTCTCAGCATAATTTCACGAGTAATAAGGGAAATGGCGGAAGGCGAATTATTACAATTGGAAAAAAGTCGAAAATTAGATATTACTGAAAAAGTATATTATGAAATTATTCGCCAAAAAACTGCAGTTCTTATTTCTGCCTGTTGTGAATCTGGAGCTCGTTCTGCCTATGCTTCAGATGAAATAGCTAATAAACTTAGACTTTTTGGAGAATATGCAGGAATTGCATTTCAAATTAAAGATGATCTTTTTGATTATACTAGTACAAATATTATAGGTAAGCCTGTTGGAATTGATATACAGGAAAGAAAAATGACCCTTCCTTTGATTTATATTTTAAATACTACAGATCCTGAACATAAAAAATGGCTGATAAATTCTATAAAAAATTATAATAAAAATAAAAAAAGAGTAGCAGAAGTTATTGATTTTGTAAAGAAAAACGGAGGTTTGGATTATGCTATTAGTATAATGAATGAATACAAGCAGAAAGCATTAGATATTTTGCTGTCTTTTCCTAAAAACGAAAATAGAGATTCTTTAGAGCTTATGCTTACTTACGTTATAGAGAGGGAAAACTAAATTGTGCATTTTTATTTTTTTTTAAATAATGGCCTCTTCAAAATATATTTTAAATACAATTTTTTATGATTGGTTTTTCGTTCTAATAGAAAATTACTTGATTAGAATTATGAAATATATTTGTTAGAAATTTTCCATTCTTCAAATTCTTGTAACTTTATAATGTAGTTATAAATCTGTAAAATTAGCGAATGAATTTCTTTCAGTTGATAGGAAAATAAGGATTCATTATAATTTGAAAAATCATTTTCTTTTAAAGATAAATCTGTTATAATAACATTTGAATTTTGACTTATAACAGCTATACAGTTATAAAGAATGTCTTCAATATTTTTAATTATTATTTTATCATCTCCACTAACATCTATAACTTGAGAAGAATAAGTTCTTAAAGAAGAAATTCGGGTAGATAATAAATTTATTAGTGTAATAAGATTGTAAATATCAGACTTATAATTTTTAGACAATTTAGGTTCAGAAATAACTCTTTGAAAAGCACTGGATAAATTAGAAGTACCTAGTAAAACGTCTTTTCTGGAAAGTTTTATTTCTGTATCAGAAAATTTATGTTCGTTCAGTAAATTATTAGAGATTTTTTGGAAATACTTCAAATTATATTTTAGCAGTTTTCCTATTAACATAGGAAGAACTTTAAATTCCCAAGTAGGAAGAAAGGAAAAGCTGATTATAAAAGCAATTATGATAGCTATAGTGGTTCCTCCGATTCGATGATAAATATTAGTCCAGTTATTTCCATTGTGATGGTCCAAAAAAAGTAATAGAATAACAAAAATTGTTACAAAAGCTACCCCAACTTTATAATTAATGGGGATAAAGCTATAAGCACCAATAATACTTATGGTAATAACCAAGGTTATAATGTACGGATTTTGAGTAATAAGCAGAACTAATAAAGTAATAATTCCTCCCGTTAAGGTTCCTTTTAATCTGTCTATAGCAAAATTTTTAGTATTCCCATACACTGGTTTTAAAATAAGTATGATTGTAAGGAATACCCAGCAAAAATAATTAATTTGGAGTAGAGCACAAGCTATATAAGCTAAAAGTATAGAAAAGCTCATTCTCAAAGCATATTTAAATATATTAGATCTTAAATTAAGATTAGCTTTAAAAGAAGAAAAACTATAATTATATTTTTGAGTAAACTTTTTTAAATCTAAATCTTCATAGGCACTTTTATCCTTTTCAAATTCACCATTTACTAAAGATTTAATAATCTTTACTTGTCTATAAAAGGTTTTAAATATTAACCTTATATGTTTTAAAACATGTAAATCAATTCCACTGGGAATATTGGTATTTTCAAAATATATAATTTGATTTTTTAAATTAGATAATATTGAAGAATCAATAAGAACAGTTACTTTTTTATGTAAATTTATTGACCAACTAATACCATTAAGTATATCTTGCATATTATCCAGTTGGCTGCAAAAATCAGTTTTCAGATTACTATTTTCAAGGGAAGAAATAAGTTTAGGGTCATGAAGATTTAATGAAATCAGGTGTTCATATAAATCTATTAAAGCACTAAAAATAAGAGCCATCCTTCTGCCTTTAGCAGAAAAGCTTTTAGCATTTATTCGTAATTTAAATAAATTTTCTCTGATATCTTCCTGACTACTGTGAATTTTTTCTTGTTTATCAAAAAGCCTGCTCTGTATATCTTCAAATTTATTTTTTTTGGGAGGATTAGGAGCTGCTTTTTCAAGATAATAACTTTTCATTAAGCCGGTATATTCACTTAAATATTTTATATTTTCACTAATCTTTTGCTCTGCTACACGGAAAGGCTGAATTCTCCACAATCCCAGTGATACAATTCCATAATAAATTACTCCGAGCATAAAGAACAGAGTATTTACACCTAGAGAAGGATTTTCAAAACCGCAGGCATAAACTAAACATAATAAAGCAGAGGTCCCGACACTCACTGCTCTGGAACCATATATAAAAAACATGGAGAAAAAGAAACCACAGAAAGTAGCCCATAAACCAAAAGCGATTGTATAAGGTAATAACAGCTGGCTAATAAAGACAACTAGAAAATAGAAAATGGCAGCAACAGATTGAGTATAAAATTTAATTTTTATAGTACCCGGATTATCACCAATACCTGCAACTAAAGCGCCTGATGAAGTTAATATACCTATACTCAATTGATTAAAAAACATACTAACCAAAATGGGGGTAACCATTGCAAAAGCGATTCTTAATCCGCGGCTAAAATAAAAACTGAATACAAAATATGTACTTTCAGAAAATATGTTTTGAAAACGTTTAGACATAGAAATTCAAAAATATATGAAGAAAGATAAATATAAAGATGGTTTAACTTTCAATTCCAAAAAATAAATTAGCTAGAATAATACTAAGTACAATACAAGTGATAATAACATACATATAGTCATGTTCAATAGCAAAAGCTAAAATGGAGAAAACGATTCTTAAAATAGGCGTGGCAATTAATACAGCTACTCCCAATTGAATGATGGCTAATCCATCAAATTGTAAAACCTTGGGAAAAATAGTGCTTAATTCTCTTAAATATTCTGGAGCTCCGGTAAAAGTTTTGAAGTTAGGAACCTCATGAGGATGTTGACTTACATAAATAATTCCCCCTAATATGGTAATTATAGATGATAAAATAACACCATATCTAAGTAGTTTTCCAATATATAGCTCTACATCTCTTTCAATCCAAAATCTTTTAGAAAATATACTCATATATTATAAAATTTATAATTTAGGAAATTTTACCGATGGAAACCAGTGTACTAAACTAGGTTCAAACCCACGATATATCATTTGTATAGCCAATATAATAATTACAAAACAAAATATTTTGCGTAATAAAGAAACATTAATTTTCATTAATATTTTTGAGCCCAAAAAAGCTCCTATTAATACCCCTACCACGATGGGCATGGCTAAAACAGGTTCAATTTGTCCTCTTTGAAAATAAATTACAGCACTAGCCGCTGCGGTAACACCTACCATAAAATTGGAAGTAGTGGTAGAAACTTTAAAAGGAATTTTCATTGCAGTATCCATAGCTAAAACTTTCATAGATCCGGATCCAATTCCTAAAATTCCTGATAAAATACCGGCAAATGTCATTAAAGAAAAACCTCCGGCTACATTTTTAACATTATAATTTTTTATACCTTCCCGAGTAGGGTAAGTACTGTTTAACTTTAGTAATGAAGCAGTCTTGCTAGGCTTTCCTAAATAAGGGGATTCATTTTTTTTTCGGATAGTCATAATGCCTGAAAAAATTAAAACGATACCAAAAATAATGTATACCGCAGAAGCAGGTAAAAATACGGCTAATAAAGCACCAATTACGGCTCCTAAAGTTGTAGCTATTTCCAAAAACATTCCTATCCTTACATTGGTCATTCCTTCTTTAATATAAGCAGCAGCTGCTCCGGATGAAGTAGCAATAGAGGTAACTAATGCGGTTCCAACAGCATATTTGATATCAACACCAAATCCCAAAGTTAATAATGGAATAATTACTACCCCTCCCCCTAAACCAGTTAGAGAACCTAACATTCCGGCAAAAATTGCACCCAAAAATAATATAAGGGTAAAGTATAATATTGTCAAAGTATAATTAGATTAATTTGTTAAAAAACAAATATATAAAAACCATTTAAATAAAATTATTGAATATAAATAAATATAATCTTGTATAAAAAATTATTCATTTAATTCATGGTATATTTCTTCCCATTTTTTATTCAGTTCTTCTAAGTCTTTCTTTAAAAACGAATAAGTGGCTAATTCTTCTTCTGTTGGATTTTTTTGGATAAATAGATCTTCGGTTTTTTTAATATCTTTTTCAATGTTTTCAATTTCAATTTCAACCTTTGATAATTTATTTTCCAATATTTTTAGTTCCTTAGTTTTATCTTTATCGGTTATATTTTTAGATTCTGAAACATTTATAGAGGCAACTTTTTTCACAGTAGATTTCTCTATGTCTACCTCTCGCATGTTTTCTTTTTTTCTATAATCTAAATATTCACTAATTCCGCCTAAAAATTCTTTAACCTCTCCGTTTCTGAATTCAAAAATCTTCTGAGCAAGTCCGTCTAAAAATTCTCGATCGTGAGAAACTAGCAATAAAGTTCCTTTAAAATTTTGAAGCGCTTGTTTTAAAATAGCTTTTGATTGTAAATCCAAATGATTGGTCGGCTCATCCATAATTAAAGTATTAAAAGGACGTAACAATAATTTACAAAGAGCTAAACGGTTTCTTTCACCCCCGGAAAGAACCGAGACCTTTTTTTGCACCTCATCGCCTTGAAATAAAAAAGAACCTAATAAATCTCTTACTCTAGGGCGGGATTCTTCAGTTGCCGAATCTTCTGCTTCTTCCAGAATCGTTTTATTAGGATTTAGAACTTCTGCCTGGTTTTGTGCAAAATAACCGATTTGTACATTATGACCTATTTCCAATTTACCATTATATGATAAAATACCATCCATAATTTTTGCCAAAGTAGTTTTTCCTTGTCCGTTCTGGCCTACAAAAGCAATCTTTTCTCCTCTTTCGACATAGAAGTTTGCATTTTGAAAAACAATATGTTTATCAAAAGATTTTCCCAGATTTTCTGCTTTAAATATAATTTTACCCGGAATTACACTGGGTTCAAATTTTATATGGAAACGGGTAACATCTTCATCTTCCACCTCTATTCGTTCCACCTTATTCAATTTTTTTATAAGTGATTGAGCAAAAGATGCTTTGGAAGCTTTGGCTCTGAACTTATTAATCAATTGTTCTGTACGTTTTATTTCCTGTTCTTGATTTTTTTGAGACTGAATAAGTTTTTCTTTTCTTTCTTGTCTTAATATAAGATACTTAGTATAATTGGCTTTATAATCCTGAATAGTGCGGTTAGATATTTCAATAGTTCTATTGGTAACGTTGGTTAAAAACTGTTTGTCGTGAGAAACTAATACGACAGCACCTTTATAGTTAATAAGAAACCCTTCCAGCCAAATAATAGATTCAATATCCAAGTGGTTAGTAGGCTCGTCAAGAAGCAGTACATCATTTTCCTCCAATAGTAATTTTGCCAGTTCAATTCTCATTCTCCATCCACCAGAAAAATCATCTGTAAGTTTAGTAAAATCAGATTCTTTAAATCCTAACCCTTTTAATATTTTTTCAATTTCACCATCTATATTGTATCCTCCTAAGTGAGAAAATCGTTCTGTAAGGTCTGTTAAGTCATGAATGAGTTTATGATATTCTTCAGATTCATAATCAGTACGAGTAGCCAATTCATGATTAATAGTATCAATTTTTTTATTGATTTTGTTCAATTCTTTAAAAGCCTGCATGGCTTCATCCCATACTGTACGACCTTTTTCAAAGTCCAAATCCTGTTTTAAAAATCCGATTCGTACTTCTCCTTCTTTCTCCACATTTCCTTCGGTAGAAGGTTGTTCTCCAGCCAAAATTTTTAATAAGGTAGATTTTCCGGCTCCATTTTTACCAGCCAGTCCAATCCGGTCATTTTTATTAATTCTAAAATTAACATTTTCAAATAAATAACTTCCGGCAAAATGTAACCCTAAGTTTTGAACTAATATCATTTTTATACTTGAATTTTTGGACAGGCAAAGGTACTATTTTAAACTTACATACATTATAATTGTCTGATGAAAAAAAATATTAACTTTGTTTTAGTTTAAATTTAAAACCTATGAAAAAAGTTATTTCTTTATTATTTATGTTCCTAATTATGGGATTAATTTTTACTAGTTGTAATGATGATGATGATTATTATTATTATCCTATAGATAATAATAATAATAATAATAATAATCCTTTACTTTATGAAGTAAATAATGTATCTTTCAATTACGATAGTTCTGCCAATATGTATTTATTTCAGTCTAAATTTAAATTTAAATTATATAAAGGGGTGAACGTATTAATTTATTTACTATCAGATTGGGATAATAATGAGCCTGTTTGGATGTTACTTCCTAATTCTGCATTATATACAGCTTCTGATAATAAGACATATAACATGTTTTTCAATTATAATTTTACTAATAAGGATTATCAAATTACAGCTTGGAGCGACCCTATGCCACAGTATTTGACTGGTATAACATTTAGAGTTGTTGCAATTCCTGGATTTTTCCCAAAATCGAAAAGTGCAACACCTCCTGTGGATTATAGGGATTATAATGCGGTTGTAAAATATTTTAATATAGATGAAAGTAAAGTAAAAGTAATAAAACCTTAATTCATGAAAATAAAAAGAGGCTTAGAAAAATAAAGCCTCTTTTTATTTTTTGTAAAAAGAAATATTATTTTTCATAACGTTTCATAACTCTTTCACTCACCCCTACATTGGAGAATCCACCATCATGGAAGAGATTTTGAAGTGTAACTTTTCTGGTTAAGTCAGAAAATAAAGTAACACAATAATTAGCACAATCATCAGCTGTAGCATTTCCTAAAGGGGAGATTTCCTCGGCAAATTCTATAAATCCACCAAATCCTTTTACACCGTTTCCTGCTGTAGTTGGAGTGGGGGATTGCGAAATGGTGTTAACCCTAACTTTATTCTTAATTCCCCATTCATAACCAAAACTTCGGGCAATACTTTCCAAATATGCTTTATTATCAGCCATGTCATTATATCCCGGGAAAATTCTTTGTGCAGCGATATAAGTAAGAGCTAATATACTTCCCCATTCATTCATCGCATCCTTATCCCAAGCGGTTTTCATTACTTTATGAAATGAAACAGCAGAAATATCCCAGCCTTTAGTCAGCCAATCGTAGTTAATATCTGTATAATCCTTTCCTTTTCGGACATTAATGGACATTCCTATAGAGTGCAAAATAAAATCCAGTTTTCCGAATTTAGCTAGGGCATGATCAAAAAGCTTTCCTAAATCCTCTATAGAAGTAGCATCTGCAGGAACTACATCTGAGTTTGTTTTTTCAGCCAAAGCATTCAATTCTCCCATTCGTAAAGCTACAGGAGCATTAGTTAACACAAATTCAGCTCCTTCTGCGTGTGCTTGCTCAGCAACTTTCCAAGCTATTGAATTAGAATCTAAAGCTCCAAAAATAATTCCTTTTTTCCCTTTTAATAATCCGTAAGACATATTGTTCTTTTAAAAAATTAATAAGACAAATTTAGAAATTATTTTTTTATATTAGAATGATGTGTATTTATATTGACTTGCTTAATATATATTTATAAAAAGTTAAATATTTTAGAAATTTAAATAAAAGTAAATTTTCGGAAAAATAACTTTCCTTATGTAGTTTTTGTTTAATATTACCTTTTTTGTAAAACCTAAAAATTATATAATTCTAAAATTGTAAAAAAAATCTAAAACTACCTAGTTGGGTACAAGTTTAAAAAATATGAATTTTTTCTTTGTTTTTATATAATGAATTATTATGGAAAGAAACTTTTTTATAATATTTTTATAGTTAAAATGAAATAAAAAAGCGCATATAACATAGTTTGTAAATACGTTTATAACTTATTTATTTACATTATGGTATATTTTGTAAATAATAAAATTTTTTTTCAAGAGCTCTTTTATTAATTTTGAATTTAAATACAGTTCAAAATTATGAATGATATACAATCAAGAATAAAGGTTTTACGTCAAGATATAAATAATCTGAATTATAAATATTATGTGCTAGATCAATCCGAAGTTTCAGATTATGAATTTGATAAAATGATGGAAGAACTGAAACAACTGGAAAAAGATTATCCACAATATGATGATCCGGACTCTCCTACCCATAGGGTTGGAGGACAGATTACAAAAAAATTTCCGACAATTGTTCATGAAAAAAGAATGTATTCATTAGATAACAGTTATTCTTTTGAAGATATAAAAGAATGGTCGAGAAGAGTAACGAAAGCAATTGATGAAAATGTGGAATATGTTTGTGAACTTAAATATGACGGTCTATCTATTAGTATATTATATGAAAATGGACAATTAAAACAGGCAGTAACACGTGGGGATGGAATTCAAGGAGATGAAGTTACAGCTAATGTAAGAACCATTCGATCAGTTCCTTTGAATTTATCAGGAAAATATCCTTCCAAATTTTATATACGTGGGGAAATTATTATGCCTAAAAAGTCTTTAGATAAATTAAATTCCGAAAGAGTAAAAGAAGGATTAGAACCTTATGCAAATCCAAGAAATACGGCCAGCGGAAGTTTGAAATTACAAGATAGTGGAGAAGTAGCCAAAAGAGGGTTGGATTGTTATTTATATTATGTACTTACTGATGATAGGGAATTTTCTACACAGTGGGATTCTTTACAACATGCTAAAGATATGGGCTTTAAAGTAGGAAATTATGCAAAATTATGTAATAATTTAGAAGAAGTAAATAAGTTTATAAATTATTGGGATACAGAAAGATATAATTTGCCTTTTGAGATTGATGGTGTCGTTATTAAAGTTAATTCAATCTCAGAACAAGATGAACTGGGTTATACAGCAAAATCTCCCAGATGGGCAATTGCTTATAAATTCAAAGCAGAAAAAGTAGAAACTCAGTTACTAAGTGTAGATTATCAGGTAGGAAGAACCGGGGCAGTTACTCCTGTAGCAAATCTTAAGCCCATACTATTAGCGGGTACAACGGTGAAAAGAGCATCTTTGCATAATGAAGATTTTATTGCAAATTTAGATTTACGTATTAATGATAAGGTTTTGGTGGAAAAAGGAGGCGAAATAATTCCGAAAATAATAGATGTTAATTATGATAAAAGAGAACCAGGAACAATAAAATTAGAGTTTATAAAAAATTGTCCTGCATGTGGTACCACATTAGTTCGCAAAAAAGATGAAGCTGCTCATTTTTGCCCAAATGAGAAAAGTTGTCCGCCACAGGTTATAGGAAGATTAGAACATTTTGTTTCTAGAAGAGCCATGGATATTAACAGTATAGGAGCAGAAACTGCTTTTATGTTGTATAAAGCCAATTTAGTTAATACTATATCCGATTTTTATATATTGCAAAAAGAGCAATTGTTGGTGCTGGATAGAATGGCTGATAAATCGGCTCAAAATATTATTGAAGGGATAGAAAATTCTAAACAAATTCCTTTTGAAAGAGTTTTATTTGCTTTAGGTATAAGGCATGTAGGTGAAACCATGGCTAAGAAATTGGCTAAAAAATTCAAAAATATTGATAATTTACAAAAAGCTTGTTTAGAAGAATTAATAGCTACAGAAGATATTGGAGAAAAAATAGCCCTGAGCATTCAAGAATATTTTTTAAAAAAAGAACATCTAGAAATTATTAAAAATCTTAAAAAAGCAGGACTAAAGTTTGAATTTGAAGAAACTCATATTCAACTCTCTAATGTATTAGATGGTAAAACCTTTCTATTTACTGGAAAACTGTCAGTTTTTACCCGCGAACAAGCAGAAGAAATGGTGGAGCAGCATGGAGGTAAAAATATATCATCGGTTAGTAAGAATCTTAACTATTTGGTTGTAGGAGAAAAAGCAGGTTCAAAAATGAAAAAAGCTCAGCAGTTAGGGAGCGTAATTATTCTGAATGAACAAGAGTTTTTAAATTTATTGAATGAATAATATTTAAATTATAGTAAAAATCATTAAGTTTTTCTCTTTGTTTATATAAATAATTATATAATTTATGATTTTAATCATAATATTGGAGATGTTAAATAGAAAAAATATTTCTAATTTTTTACAATAAATAAATTTGTAAAAAAGACTTGAATTAACAAATAAATGATAGTTTTTTAATCAAAAGTCTTATAAACTATTATGCAATTACTTTACATTAATGAACACCTTTCATGTTTAAATTATGAAGGAGGGAGTAGTCCTACTATTGAAATTAAAAATATTTTAAAAAGAAAACTATGGAAAACAGAAGCCCAAGTTGCAAAAATTATATTTATTACAAAAGGAGCTATAAAAATTTCTTTTGGTGATATAGAGGAAGAAATCCAACAGGGTAAAATAATATTAATACCTCCGGCAACTAAATTAAAAATTCTTGCAAAAGAAGATACATGTATTACTATATTCAGATTAAGAGTACAGATACGTTTATGTGACAGGTATTCCTTAGAACAACTTTTGCGAGATGAAAATATTAATACTGTAAAGAAACAGAATTTTTTAGATATAAACCCGATAATGTCTGGTTATATAAATATGCTGAATACTTGTATTATAGACCAACTTAGATGTATTTATTTTTTTGAAATTAAAATAAAAGAATTATTTTTTCTTTTGAGAGCGTATTACAGCAAAAGAAAATTGCTGTGTTTTTTTTATCCTTTGTTAAGTAAAGATACCCGATTTTCGGATCTTATTTTGCGTAATTATAATAAAATAAAAACAGTTAAAGAATTAGCAGATTTAACACATTATAGTATTTCAGGATTTGAAAAACGTTTTAAACGGGTATTTGGAATTTCACCATTTAAATGGTTAAAACAACAAAAAGCAAAAAATATTTATCATGAAATTAATTGCAGTGGGAAAACTTTTAAAGAAATAAGTCTTGAATATGATTTTAATTCTCCTGCACATTTAAATAATTTTTGTAAAATAAATTTTGGAGATACTCCCGGAAATATTCGCAAATTAAATAATATTTCCACCTAAAAGGCAGAAATTTAGAAAATTTGGGTGATTATATATAATCTAAAGAACATATATTAAACATAATTTTGTAAAAATAATTTATTACTAAAAAACTTAAGAAAATAAAATGTTAATGATTTTTCTAAAATTTTGTAACACACACACTAATGCAATTTTATTGTATGAAAAATTATCATCATTTTTATTTAAATGAACAACTAAAAAAGTAGTATTAAAATAATACTACCATATGAGTTGCATTTGTAATTTTAAGCCCAATTGATTACGTATTTTAATTTCAGGTGCAGCTCATTTATTTTTTTTATGCCTTCCTCTTAAAACAGTCTCAATATCTTCTAATTTAAAGCCTTTCGATTTTAAAAGAACTAAATAATGGTATAATAAATCTGCCGCTTCATTTTTAAATAAGGTTTCATTATTATCCTTTGCTTCTATAACAACTTCAACGGCTTCTTCTCCAACTTTTTGAGCTACTTTATTAATGCCTTTTTGGTATAATTGGAATGTATATGAATTCTCTGTTTTATTATCAATTCTTTGTTCGATTACATTTTGTAATTCATAAACAAAACCTTGTGAAGTTTTTTCACCAAAGCAGGAATACATTCCGGTATGGCATGTTGGACCGTCTGGCGAAACTTTGATCAATAAAGTATCTTGATCACAATCTAAGGAAATATCTTTCACCCAAAGATAATTTTTTGAAGTTTCTCCTTTGGTCCATAAACGATTTTTGCTACGGCTGAAAAATGTTACTTTTCCTTCTTTTTTTGTTTTTTCAAAGGCTTCCTCATTCATATAGCCTAACATAAGTACCTGTAAGGTCAGGCAGTCTTGAATAATTACCGGAACCAGTCCCTTACTTTTATTAAAATCTATGTTCATCTTATTGGAATATTTTGAATTTTTAAATATTTTTTTAGTTCAGGTATAGGAATTTCATTAAAATGAAAAATACTGGCTGCAAGAGCAGCAGAAGCTTTAGTTTTTAAAAAAACATCTGCAAAATGTTTTTTTGTTCCAGCTCCTCCGGAAGCAATAACCGGAATATTTACCGTTTTAGCAACTTCGTTAGTAATATCTAAAGCAAATCCATTTTTGGTTCCGTCATTATTCATAGAAGTAAGTAAAATTTCACCCGCTCCCAGTTTTTCTACCTGTTTTACCCAATCAAGAGTAAAAATAGGGGTAGGTGTTCTTCCTCCATGAGTGTAAACTTTCCAGCCGTTTTCTTCTTTTTTAGTATCAATAGCAACTACCACACATTGACTT
Organism: Apibacter adventoris; assembly: GCF_002964965.1. Classification (NCBI taxonomy): domain Bacteria; kingdom Pseudomonadati; phylum Bacteroidota; class Flavobacteriia; order Flavobacteriales; family Weeksellaceae; genus Apibacter; species Apibacter adventoris. The sequence continues at coordinate 89,283 of NZ_PSZN01000023.1, read as the reverse complement.
CCGAATTGAGAAGCAATTTCAGAAATCAATTTCGGTTTTTTTACCGCTGAAGAATTAATACTAATTTTATCCGCACCTGCTTTTATAAGAGAAGAAACATCATCTACAGAGGTAACCCCTCCACCTACCGTAAAAGGAATATTAATTTCATGTGCTATTTTGTCTACCAATTGTATTAAAGTAGAACGATTTTCAATGGTTGCAGTAATGTCTAAAAATACAAGTTCATCAGCTCCTTGTTTTACATAAGCTTTGGCTAATTCTACAGGATCTCCGGCATCTGTAAGACTTACAAAATTTACTCCTTTGACCGTTCTTCCATTTTTTATATCCAGGCAGGGGATAATACGTTTTTTTAACAAGGTTTTATTTTTAAGTTTTTTTTAACCAATTTACGATTATTTATTTTCAGTTTAACAAGTATATAAATAAAGTTTATAAAAGTCATTTTTAATGAAATAGGTGAATTATATGTCATAATTTATCAATCAATATTCGTAAATCGTTAATAGTAATTTTCTTTTCATAAATAGCTTTTCCAACAATGGCTCCTTCACAACCTATTTCTTTTAACCTGTGTAAATCATTTATGGAAGAAACCCCGCCGCTGGCAATAAGCTTTACTGAAGTTTTTTGTAAAATTTCCTTATAGAGGTCATTCGAGGTTCCTTCCAGCATTCCGTCTTTAGAAATATCTGTACAGACAACATAAGAAATTCCTTTTTTTTCATAACTTTCAATGAAATCAACAACGTCCAAAGAAGATGATACCATCCAACCCTGAGTAGCTATCATACGATTCTTACAATCTGCACCTAAAATTATCTTATCACTTCCATAGGTCGTGAGCCAAGATTGAAATAATTTCGGATTCTTAACTGCAATGCTGCCTCCGGTAATTTGAGAAGCCCCATTTTCAAAGGCTATTTTTAAATCTTCGTCACTTTTTAACCCTCCTCCAAAATCTATTTTTAAAGAAGTTTGAGAAGCAATTTTATACAGCGTTTTGTAATTGATTATCCGGCTGGATTTTGATCCATCCAAATCGACCAAATGTAAATATTCAATTCCGGCATCTTCAAATTCTTTGGCAGCATCTAAAGGATCTTCCCTATAAATTTTTTCAGTGGAGTAATCTCCCTTGGTTAGTCGTACACATTTTCCATTAATAAGGTCTATAGCAGGTATGATTCTCATGTTTTATTTTTAAAAGTTAAAATTATGAATTACAATTTCATTTATCAATTATCATAATCTTTTTTTAATAAGAGCAAATAAAAATCGCTTAGCATATTCGTTTATAACCAAATCTATATTTATGTATGCATCTTTAGTACAACATAAAGTCCAGGAAATAAAAAGGTTAATTACTTCTTCACATTTATCAGATTGCGATTTGTTGTTTTTTCTATCTTGCCAATTCCAACCTTTAAAGAAAGAAAGTAGTTTTGGGTTTTCTTGTAATAGTTCTGTATAGTTATTCACAAATTAAATTTTTAGGGTCAAAATATTTCTAATTTCGTACTTTATAAATCAGACTTTTTCTCTATATCATATAAGATGAATTGGGAAGGCCCGGGATTATAAAGAGCTAGTAATAACCTGTTTTTATATTCAAATACAAATCGTTTTTGGTGAGATTGATATTTTGTATACAGTAATTTTGCTTTTTCAGGTTCAAAACCCGAAATATTCTTTAATCCGGTTGCAAGAATTTCCACATCTTTTTTCTCTCGAGTATTAGGGGGTAATCTTACTTCTTTATAGAAAGAATCATCCATATTTATTATAGATAAATCAGTTAACATTTCAGAATATTTCTCCTGTTGTTTGTCGGATGTTGTAAAGTCGGATTTAATCAGTCTATATCCGTTTTCTGTTTTTTTTATTAAAAATATTCCTAAATCATGATGAGTCGAATCTATTGAATATGGACAATCCCCTGTTATTTCCAATACATCTAATTTTAAACGGATGTGTGTTTCATCAATATTTTTAAAAGTTCCTTTGGAATGAGGAAAACAATCATTACCACACCAAGCAGAATATCTGGACTTAAAAGTACCGTTAGGATTGAAGGTTACACTGTTTCCATACATCTGCCCTTGTAAAGATTCATCCTCTTTTGCTGGAGATAAATTATATTCATCTGTAGAATATAAACCAATAATTTCATCAATTTTCCATAGGCCGTTTAAATTGTTTTGTGTAAATCCAGATGTCGAAATTAGTAAGAATAGGAAAAGAATTTTTTTCATACAATAACGTTTTTAAATTATGGATTGTTTTTTATTGATATTTCCATAAATATAGAATTATAATTCAATAAAACTTTTCAATATTTTTTCTCCCACATCTGCTGATTTTTCAGGATGGAACTGTGTGGCATAAAAATTATCTTTGTGTAATGCCGCACTAAAAGGCAGAATGTAATTACACGTTGCAGAGGTGCTTTCACATAGATCCGCATAATAGCTGTGTACAAAGTAAACATCTTCATTTTCAGCATTATTTTTAAAGATTTCTCCTTGTAAATCGTAAATGGTATTCCAACCCATGTGCGGAACAATCTCCGTAGGAGGAAATTTCCTTACCTCGACTTCAAAAATATTTAGGCAATTTGTATTTCCCTCTTCCGAATGTTTACACATGAGTTGCAGTCCTAGGCATATTCCTAAAAAAGGTTGTGTCAATGATTTTAGTAAGGTATCCATACCTCTTTCCTGTAAGTAAAACATGGCACTACCGGCTTCACCTACTCCCGGAAAGATAATTTTATCTGCATTTCGAATAGTTTTTTCATCATCAGTAACTATAGACTCAACTCCCAATCGGTAAAGTGCGTTTTGTACGGATTTTATATTTCCGGCGTTGTATTTTATAATTGCAATCATTTTTAATTTTAATTTACGATTTATAAAGTACGATTTTTACTATTGTGTTGTTCTATATTATAAACATTTAGTTTATTCGTAAATCGTACCTCAAAAATCAAAAATTATAATAAACCTTTCGTAGAAGGTAAAGCAAAATTAGTATCCGTTTGTTTTACGGCCATTTTAATGGCTTTTGCAAATGCCTTGAATATGGCTTCTATTTTATGATGTTCATTTTCCCCCTCAGCTTTTATATTAAGGTTACATTTGGCGTTATCGCTAAAAGATTTAAAGAAATGATAGAACATTTCTGTAGGAAGTTCCCCAATTTTTTCGCGTTTAAACTCTACTTCCCATACAATCCAAGAGCGTCCTCCAAAGTCAATAGCCACTTGTGCGAGACAATCATCCATCGGGAGGAGAAAACCGTAACGCTCAATTCCTTTTTTGCTTCCTAATGCTTGTAAAATAGCCTCTCCTAAGGCAATTCCTGTATCTTCAATTGTATGATGTTCATCTACATACAAATCTCCATCGACTTCAATATATAAATCCATATTTCCATGTTTGGAAATTTGTTCCAGCATATGATCAAAAAAACCTAAACCTGTATGAATAAAACTTTTACCTGAGCCATCTAAATTTATTTCTAACAAAATTTTTGTTTCTTTGGTATTTCGTACCACTTTTGCTTTACGGGGTTGTTTTTTCAGATATTGATAGATTTCTGTCCAATTTTGGGTATGCAAAGTAGCATTGCTATTTTTTTCTTTTCCCATATAAATAGATTTTGAACTTAAGTTCTTAGCCAACTGTACATCGGTGAGCCGATCTCCGATCACATACGAATTGGGTAAATCGTAATTTCCTTTTATATAATGGGTAAGCATTCCGACTCCTGGTTTTCGTGTAGGAAGATTTTCGTATTCAAAACTTTTATCTATGAGAATTTCAGAAAATTTAATTCCTTCATTTTCAAAAGCCTGAATTATTTTATTTTGAGCAGGCCAAAAAGTGTCTTCAGGAAAAGACTCGGTGCCTAACCCATCCTGATTGGTAACCATAACCAGCTCATAATCCATTTCCCGAGCAATTTTTGCAAGATTTTGAAATACTCTCGGGTAAAATTCAAGTTTTTCCAAACTATCTAATTGGTAATTTGTGGGAGGTTCAATTACTAAAGTTCCGTCTCGGTCTATAAATAGTACTTTTTTCATAGGATTTAGTTGAGTTTTTTTAATACCGTGATTAATTTTTCATTTTCTTCAGGAGAACCTACCGTTATACGTATACTATTATGGATTTTAGTAGTCTGGTTTCGTACAATTATTTTTTGATTTAGTAATTCATGAAAAATAAGGTTTGCTTCTTTAAATTCTACTAAAAAGAAATTGGCGTCCGAAGGATATATTTTAGTTACTATAGATAAATTTTCAAGTTCCTTTCGGATTTTTTCCTTTTCTGAGAATATAATTTTTCTTCTTTTTTCAAATTCTTCTTTTTGGCTTAATGCTTTTATAGCTGCTTTTTGGTTTAAAACACTGATATTGTATGGATGCTTTACCTTATTAAGTAGTTGAATAATTTCCGGGTTTGAATAAGCCATTCCTACACGAACACCGGCGATTCCCCAAGCCTTACTAAGGGTTTGGAAAATTACAAGGTTGGGATAATGATCTATTTTATCCAGGTAAGAATTTTGGTTTGTAAATTCTATATAAGCTTCATCAATCGCTATAATACCTTTAAAATTTTCTAGAATAAAATTTATATCTTTCGGATGTATATTATTTCCGGTCGGGTTATTTGGAGAGCAAATTACAATAACTTTAAGATTTTCGTCATGAAAATATTTCTTTGCTTCTTCAATATTAATCTGAAAATCGGATGTTAGAGGAATATCAATAATTTCTACTTCATTAAGTTCTGCTGCTACCTGATACATGCCGAAAGTAGGGCTAAAAAACATAGCCTTATCTTTTCCCGGATTACAAAAAATACGGTAAATATGATCTATGATTTCATCACTTCCATTACCTACAAAAATTTTTTCTATAGATATATTTTTAATTTGACTCAGTTTACTTTTTAATTTATTTTGATAAGGATCAGGGTATCGATTATTTTCTCCAAAAGGATTTTCATTTGCATCTAAAAATATTCCTTGTATTCTTCCTGATTCATCTCTTGCACTCGAATAGGGTTGCATGGCAAGAATATTAGGACGAGCTAATTTTGATATATTGGTTTTCATTTTTTTATTTTATAATATTTGTATGATAATTTTAAATACGCAGTATAAATAAAAATAAATTTAATACATATATATTAAATTTTTAAATTTATTCGTTTAATTTTTGTTTATTCGGATACTCACAGCATTTTTATGTGCAAATAATCTTTCAGCTTCTGCCATCAATTCTATAGTTGGACCTATTGTTTGAAGACCTTCTTTACTTAGTTCTTGAAAGGTAATTTTTTTAATAAAACTATCTAATGAAACTCCGCTGTAATTTCGGGCATAGCCATTAGTTGGCAATGTATGATTAGTTCCACTGGCGTAATCTCCTGCACTCTCACAACTGTAATTTCCTAGAAATACAGATCCAGCATTTTCAACGTTATATCTGTATTCTTTTGCTTTGTCAATAGCTAAAATCAGGTGTTCTGGAGCATATAAATTGCTAAATTGGAAACATGTATCTAAATTGTCAAATAATATTCCTATGCTGTTATCTAATGCTTTTTTAGCAATTTCTTTTCGGGGAATTTTTTCTAATTGTGTGGTTACAGAATTTATGGTTTGATTTAAAATAGATTCGTCTGTAGTAAGAAAAATCACTTGGCTATCAGGTCCGTGTTCTGCTTGAGAAAGTAAGTCGGCAGCAATAAAATCTGGATTTGCTTGGGAATCAGCTATTACCAATACTTCACTGGGACCCGCGGGAAGATCTATGCTAACTTTAAACTCCTGTGCATACTGTTTGGCAGCAGTTACATATTGATTGCCTGGTCCGAATATTTTATAAACAGAAGGTATGGATTCTGTACCTATAGTAAGTGCAGCTATGGCTTGTATACCTCCGACTTTAAAAATTTCTGTAATACCAATAGTTTGAGCCGCAAATAAAATTGCCGGATGTATATTTCCTTTTTTATCAGGAGGAGTGCATAAAACGATCTGCCTGCATCCGGCAATTTTTGCTGGAACGCCTAACATAAGTACTGTGGAAAATAAAGGTGCAGTTCCTCCCGGAATATATAAACCGATTTTTTCAATAGCTCGAGATTCTCTCCAACATTGTATTCCGGGTTGAGTTTCTATGAATTGAGAGTTTTCTTTTTGTGAAAAATGAAATTTCTCTATATTGCTTTTGGCTTGAAAGATTGCTTGTTTTAATTCTTGGGATAGTAAGTTTTCAGCCTCTTTTAATTCTTGTTGGGTAACTTTTATTTGTTTGAGCTCTACTCCATCAAAATGAAAGGTATATTTTTTTAAAGCAGTGTCAGCAGATTCCTGAATATCCATGAAAACCTGTTGTACAATATTATGTAAAGATTTTTTTTCATTTTGAGGACGTTGAATGAGCTCTTTCCAATTTTTTTGAGAGGGATTTTTTATAATTTTCATTTCTGTTTACAATTTTTAATCTATGATTTAGTTTATTTCATCATTTGAGATAAAAAACACATATGGGGGTAATTTAAATTTATTATAGAATCATTTTTTCTATTGGGACGACTAAAATACCTTGAGCCCCCATTTCCTTCAAAAGATCTATAATGTCCCAAAATTCATCTTCTTTAATAACAGAATGAATACTGCTCCATCCATTTTCCGCTAAAGGAAGAACGGTAGGGCTTTTCATTCCCGGTAAAAGGGAAATAATATCTTTTACTTTTTCATTAGGGGCATTTAATAATATATATTTATTTTCATGAGAATAGATTACCGATTGAATTCTGAACAACAACTTATCAAGAATTTTTTGTTTTTCTCCAGAAAGGTTATGTGATCTAATTAGTACCGCTTCGCTGTTAGCTACTGTTTCTACTTCTTTTAATCCATTCATTAAAAGGGTGCTTCCGGTGCTTACAATATCAAATATACAATTTGCCAGCCCTATTCCCGGGGCAATTTCAACGCTGCCACTAATTTCTTCAATCTCTACATTTAAATGATTTTCTTGGCAAAATTTAGTTAATATTTTAGGGTAACTGGTTGCTATTTTTTTATTGTTGAAATAAGAAATTCCGGTATATATTTCATCTTTTGGTATAGCTAATGCTAGACGGCAATTTCCAAACCCTACTTTTCTTATAGTTTCTACTTTTCGATTCTTTTCCCAAACTTCATTTTCGCCTAAGATTCCAATATCTGCAACATTTTGTTCAACGTATTGAGGAATATCATCATCTCGAAGAAATAAGATTTCAATAGGGAAATTAGAGGAAACTGTTTTTAATTTTTGATTTCCATTGGATATTTTTATTCCACACTCTTGTAATAATTCTAACGATTTTTCGCTCAATCGTCCGCTTTTTTGAATAGCAATTTTCAGTTTACTCATATTTATTTTTTTGTGCCCCAAGTAATCATAAATTAAAAAACCGCCAGAAGACTCAGGCGGTTTTTTAATTTTATTTTGTAAATCACATACAAAATCATCTACCTTACCTGAATGTGTAAGTTTGTAAATGATGATGATGTAAGTGAAGTTGAATCATTCTTATACTTGTAATTATTTATACAAATTTAAATAAAAAAAATATTAGAATCCTAAAAATATATTAAAAAAAACATGAAATTAATGATTTTTCAAAAAATAATTTTATTTTTAGGAATTTGATAATTTTATTTTAAAATATAATAATTATTTTAAGAGAAAAGTAATTATCTGGATATTTTTTGAAATTTATATATTTTGTAATAATAGATATTGTTTTTTACATTTTTAACTATTATAGCAAGGTATATATGGTAAAAATATTATAAAAAAACACAGGTATATCTTGAATTTTATAGTTATTAAATAATTTTAAAAACTATAAAAATAAAAGCTAAAGGTAACTTATTCTTTATATTAAATTGAATAATTTAAACACAATAAATCATAAAATTAAAATTTGCTGTAGTATTTTGAATTTTAGTGTAGAATTTTATAAAGCATTTCCATAAGAATATCTTTATTTGTAGCTAGGGAAGACACATTTACTCCTTTAGATTTCATATCGGCATCTCGCAAGTAGGCAATGCAGGCAGTAGTTTTTTTTAAAGAATAATTTTTAATAGCTGTAAGGTATTCGTTTGCAAAAAATGGATTGATGCGTAGTTCTTTAGCAATATTCTGAGGGGTTTTTATAGAAAGTGTATGAACGATTAATATATTGCTGAATAGGCTAATTAACGTACCAAATGTAACTACAATAGGATTTGCTTTTGGGTTTTTTTCAAAATAATCTACAATTTTATAAGCTTGCGTACTATTTTTTTCTACAATAGCTTTACGTAATTCAAAATTATTATACTCTTTACTAATACCAATATTCCGTTCAATAATTTCTGGGGTAATTTTTTTTGCTTCTCCTATAATTAGTTTTAGTTTATGAATCTCATTGTCAATACGGGAAAGGTCTGTACCTAAAAATTCGGATAATAAAGCTTTGGATTTTTCATCAATTTCTAATCCTAAAGATTGACAGAGGCTGCCTATCCAGGCAGGAACTTGATTATCATATAATTTTTCACTGGAAAAAATATATCCTTGTTTAGTCAATAATTTAGTAAGTGATTTTCTTCTGTCTAATGATTTATATTTAAAATTAATGGCTAAAATGGTAGAAGGCTGAGGGTTTTTTACATAATTTGCAAAGGCTTCAGATTTATCAAAAGCCAATCCTTTGGCTTCTTTTATGATAAGAAGCTGCCTTTCTGCACCCATAGGGAATTGTTTTGACAAGGAAATGATTTGATCCAAATCCGATTCCGTTCCATAAATAATATTCTGATTAAAAGCCTTTTCATCTTCATTTAATACATTTTCTTCAAGTAAATTACTTATTTTATCAATATAAAAAGGCTCTTCACCTTCCAGAAAATAAATAGGTAAAAACTTTTTGTTTTTAATATCTTTGACCAAATTATTGTATTCTTTCATAACCCAGAATAATGGAACTACCGATTTTAAATTTTCCCGAAAAATATGATTTTGAAATTAAAGAGAAAAATTCTTTTTGGTATATTTTTGACGAAGTTAGAAAAAAATGGTTGATTCTCACTCCAGAAGAATGGGTACGTCAACATATTGTTCGTTTTATTAAAAGTGAAAAAAACACACCTGACTCTGCTTTTGTGATAGAAAAAAAAATAGAATTAAATAGACAGATTAAACGTTTAGACATATTACTATATAAGAAATCAGATCCTTGGGTTTTGGTAGAATGTAAAGCTCCGGAAATCCAAATTTCCCGGAAAACATTTGAACAAGCTGCTAGGTATAATATAAATGTTAAAGCGACCTATATTTTATTGACAAATGGACTGCAGCATATCTACTTTCATTACAATTCAAGTAAAAATGAATATATGATAGTTTCCGATTTTGATTGGTAATTTATTTATAGGTAATGTTGAAGATATTTTTATAGTTTTTTATGGAAGGATTATTAGTGATTTTATGATAATATTTATTCTTTTAAGATTTTCTTTTTTTAGTATTAGGTAAAAAACTAGCGGCCAATCCTAATAAGGGTAGAAATGAACATATACTATATACATATTGAATGCCTGTATGGTCGGCGATTCTTCCTAAAATAGCTGACGCTATTCCTGCAATTCCAAAAGCTAAACCAAAAAACAGCCCCCCTATGAGTCCTACTTTACCTGGAACAAGCTCTTGGGCATAAATAAGTATAGCCGAAAAAGCAGATGACAATATTAATCCTATAATTATGCTTAAAATACAAGTCCACATAAGATTTGCATAGGGCATCATAAGAGCAAACGGAGCTGTCCCGAGAATAGAAAACCAGATTACATATTTTCTTCCGATTCGGTCTCCTACAGGTCCGCCAATAATTGTGCCTGCAGCAATTGCAAATAAAAAAGCGAATAAGTATAACTGTGCATCGTGAATGCTTATATTGAATTTATTAATAAGGTAAAAAGTATAATAACTGGTAAGGCTTGTCATATATACGTATTTAGAAAAAACCAGTATTAGCAAAATTACAATAGCAATTATTACTTTAGATTTAGGAATATTGTTGGAATTTGTTTCTGTACTATCAGAATTTTTTTTTATGACTGTATTTCTTGATTTTAATCGAGATATATTGGCTTTATACCATTTGTTTATAATCAGCATAACTCCAATCGCAATTAAAGCGATAATAGCTAACCAACTTATGTTTTTTTGGCCATAAGGAGTAATGATCCATAAAGCAATTAACGGCCCTATAGAGCTTCCGAAATTTCCGCCTACCTGAAAAATAGATTGAGCTAACCCATATTTTCCTCCAGATGCCAAATAAGCAAGCCGAGAAGCTTCCGGATGGAATATAGAAGATCCTAAACCAATAAAAAATACAGCTATTAATGTATAAAAAAAATCTGAAGCAAAGGCTAAAGAGATAATTCCTATCATGCTTAAAGTCATACCTACTGGTAAAGAATAGGGTTGAGGTTTTTTATCCGTAATTAATCCGATTATGGGTTGAAATATAGAAGAAGACATTTGATAAACAAGATTTATTAATCCGACTTGAGTAAACGTCAGGGCCAATGAGTTTTTTAATAAAGGATAAATAGCCGGAATTATAGATTGTAATGTATCATTGAACATATGGGATATTGCCAATAATGACAAAATTGTAAATGTAATATTTGTTCGCTGTAAAGATTTTTCCATAATAAAATCCGAAAGTATGTCTGTAAAGTTATTACTTATTATTTTATTAATAATAAACTGATACGTATTTAAACAGGTTTCTAAAGTTATTTTAAAGATAAATTTATTATTTTTTATATTCTTAATTATTGTTGATAAGAATCAATAGTTATATTAATAAAAATATTTTTTGAAATTTTGTTATGGTATATATGTAGTTCAATAAAATGAAGGTTATATTATTTCTATAAAAGATATTTTTTCATATTTTTTTGTTTTTGTTGCAGGAAAAAATTCATTTTAAATAACAACAAAGCAGATACTTTTTACTTTAAAAACCATTAATTTTATGCCGATAAAAAAAGTAAAAAATCATGAATTTTTATTCTTTAACTGTAAAGAATGTAGAACAATTAACTACTAAAAGTATTAAAGTAGATTTATTCATACCGACAGAATTGATATCTATATTTAAATGGAAACCTGGTCAATTTATTCGTTTTCAGTTTTTAATTGATGGGCAAAAAGTAGAAAGGGAATATTCTATTTGTACTGCTACTTATGAAAAATATATTTCTGTTGCTATAAAAAAAACTAAAACAGCATTTATATCAGAATATGTTCAAAATAACATAAAAGCTGGTGATAAAATATCAGTTTCTCCGCCTATGGGAGCATTTGGTATTCCGTCTCGACCAAATGAAAAAAGGACTTTAGTAGCATTTTCTGCTGGTAGTGGAATAACTCCGATTATGAGCATCATAAAAGATACATTATATAATGAAAAAGGGGTAAATTTCTTTTTGTTTTATGGGAATTCCAATGAAAAAGAAGTAATGTTTAAAGAAGAATTAGAAGAATTACAAAAAAAATATTCTCAAAATTTTTTTCTACATTATTTTTATTCTCAACAAGAAACTGAAGATAAATTTTTTAAAGGAAAATTAGATGAACATAAGGTAGATTTAATTATTAATCAAATTGTAGATTGGGATGAAGTTGATGAAGCATTAATTTGTGGGCCGAAGGATATGATTATAAATTTAGCAAATGTCATTTATTCTCACGGAATACCTAAGAAAAATATTCATTATGAATTATATGAACCTGTAGAGAAAGTTTTTCATGATGATAAAATTCAAAGATCTACAGTGAAAGAAGTCAAAGTTACGTTTACATACGAGGGGAAAACTCAAACTATGAATTGGATCAATAATGGGTCATCATTATTGGATGCTCTTTTAGTCAATGGAATAAATGCTCCATATTCATGTAAAGGCGGTGTATGCGGTTCTTGTCAATGTTCCCGGGTGCAAGGGGAAGTCATTTTAGGTGAAAACTTAGTGTTAACAGAAGAAGATATTAAAAATAAAAAAATACTAACCTGTGTAGCACAGCCTAAAACAAACACTCTTGTAATTGATATGGATAATTAACATATTTTGCTTTTATCCGTAATAATATTGTTATTTACGTTTATTTAAATTTTAATACATTTACCTATATAATAACAAAGCTAATTATAATAATGAGTAAAGAGATAGTTATAGTATCGGCTGTAAGAACCCCAATAGGGAGTTTCTTAGGAAATCTATCAACAATTCCTGCTACACAATTAGGGGCAATTGCTATTAGAGGAGCGATAGATAAAATAAATTTAGATTCTTCATTAATTGAAGAAGTATTTATGGGTAATGTTTTACAGGCAAATGAGGGACAGGCTCCGGCAAAACAGGCTTCATTAGGATCAGGAATTCCGGATACAGTACCTTGTACTACTATAAATAAAGTGTGTGCTTCAGGAATGAAAGCTGTAATTATAGGAGCTCAAACTATTTTGGCAGGTGATAATGAAATTGTAATAGCAGGAGGAATGGAATCTATGTCTCAGGTACCTTATTATTTATCTTCTGGAAGGACAGGAAATAAATTTGGAGATCAAAAATTAATAGATGGTTTGGTAAAGGATGGTCTAACCAATGTATATGATCAGAAACATATGGGATTATGTGCAGAAGTTTGTGCTGTAGAATATAATATATCAAGAGATGAGCAGGATGAATTTGCAATTAACTCATATATACGATCAAAAAAAGCTTGGGAATCCAGAAAATTCAAAGAGGAAATAGTTCCGGTTAAGGTTCCTCAAAGAAAAAAAGACCCCATAATTATTTCAGAAGATGAAGAATATAAAAATGTGAATTTTGATAAGCTGAAACAATTATCCCCTGTTTTCCAAAAAGAAGGTACCGTTACGGCAGCTAATGCCTCTACTCTGAATGATGGTGCCTCTGCTTTAGTACTTATGTCTGCTGAAAAAGCAAAAGAATTAGGGATAAAACCTTTGGCTAAGATAATAGGTTATGGAGATGCTTCCTGTGAACCTGAAAAATTTACTATAGCCCCATCTAAAGCATTACCTGTAGCGCTAAAAAAAGCGAACCTTTCCATAGAAGAAATAGACTATTTTGAATTTAATGAAGCCTTTTCAGTAGTAGGATTAGCCAATGCTAAAATTCTGAATATAAATACAGAGAAAGTTAATGTAAACGGTGGAGCAGTATCACTAGGGCATCCGTTAGGAAACAGTGGATCAAGGATTATAGTAACTCTCATCAATGTTTTAAAGCAAAATAATGCAAAATATGGAGCAGCAACTATTTGTAATGGAGGAGGTGGAGCTAGTGCTATAGTAATTGAAAATTTATAATTTTTTTTAAAAGGAATACCATATTTATTATATCTAATGATTGTTAGATAATATAGCATTATAAAGTTTTATAAGATATAATATGATGTATATGCGTAAGAATTTTTTTTACGCCCAATATCATTAAAAGATGTTTCTAATATTTGTACAACTATAAACAGAGAAAAGAGTTATTTGAGGGAATGGCTGCTTTTGTCGATACAACTCGAGATATTTCATTTACGCAAATGTATGTGCAAAATATATTATATACTCAGCAGATTCAATATTGTATTTATGAGTAACAACAATTTGTGGGATTGATAGGCTTTAATAATCTGGATGAAATAAATATTGATAATGACAGGTTATGGAAAAACTTTAAAACATTTTTATTTTCAATCCCTGACATGATTAGTCTAATTGTAGGTCATAAAGATGATAATCCCAATAAATTATATTATAGTGATTATCGAGAAAAATTTAAAGTATATTCAAAATTAGAGGAATACGGGGGTGAATTGGTCCAAGACGGGTTTCTAAAGTTTGGAGTTATACATCAAACAGATAATTATTTAGAGGAAGTTTTTATACATAATGCAAAATATATTCAGTATTGGGGAATAGATAGAAAGAAATTTTTAAATATTATGAATCATTTCCTTTGTGTAAAATAAGAGATCTGGAATTTATAGATTCACGAAAACTCTATCTGTTATAGATAATGGGGTCCTTAGTACCGGAGACCTTATAAAGGAGTTAATGAAAACTTAAAAAACCATCTCGATTGAGATGGTTTTTCATTGAGGCTTCGAGCGGATTCGAACCGCTGTACAAGGTTTTGCAGACCTCTGCCTAGCCACTCGGCCACAAAGCCCTCTTTTTGAGATTGCAAATCTACAATTTTTTTTGGATTAAACTAAAGTTTCAATTAAAATTTCTTCTTGAAACTTACTTTTACATGGTTGATATCTGCATTTACCGGAGGATTAACCTTTGATACGGATACTTTTGCTTTTTTTATTTTATGAAATTGTTTTTTTATTTGAGAAAGTATACGAAGAGCTACATTCTCCAGTAAATGAGAACGAATAGCCATTTGATCTTTGATGATTTGGCTTAATTCTCCATAATTAATGGTGTCTTCAAGATGATCTGATTTTCCTGCTTTTTTTAACTTTAGCCATATAGTAAGGTTAACTAAGTAGTAAGAACCTATCTTAGCCTCTTCTTCCATGCAACCATGATAAGCATAAACTTTTAGATCTTTTAATTTTATTTTTTGCATTTAAAATAATTCTTTTGCGATTTTTAAAATATTTTTAGATCTTCCCATAGAATAAAAATGAAGTACAGGAACATTATGCTTCATTAATTCTTTACATTGCTGTATAGACCATTCAATGCCCACTTCATAAACCTCTTTATTATTTTTGCATTTTTCTACCTCTAAAACTAGATCTTGGGGCATATCTATATGGAAAACATTCGGGAGTACAGTTAAATGATTTTTAATGGAAATAGGTTTGATTCCCGGAATAATCGGAACTGTTATTCCTATATTCCTGCATTTATCTACAAAATCAAAATATTTTTGATTATTATAAAATAGTTGAGTAACGATATACTTGGCACCTGCATTTATTTTCTTTTTTAAATAGTGTAAATCTGTATCTAGATTTGGGCTTTCAAAATGTTTTTCCGGATATCCTGCTACTCCTACGCAGAAATTTGTGGCTCCAGAAGCATATTCATCATGTAAATATTTTCCTTTGTTCATAGCAGTTACATGCTCAACTAGTTCATTCGCATATTTATAGCCATTAGGATGAGGTCTGAAAACCCCTTCACTTTTAATAGCATCCCCTCTTAAAACCAATACATTATCTATCCCCAAAAAATTTAAATCAATTAAAATATCTTCTGTATCTTCTTTAGAAAAACCTCCACAAATAAGATGAGGCACAGCGTCCACCTTATATTTAAGTTGTAAAGCAGCACAAATGCCTACGGTGCCCGGACGTTTTCGGATTATTATTTTTTCAAGGAGTCCATTAGGAAGTTCTTTATATTCATATTCTTCACGATGATAAGTTACATCAATAAATGGGGGATTGAATTCCATTAAAGGATTTATATTGGAAAAAATGGTTTGAAGGTTATCTCCTTTTTTAGGAGGAAGTATTTCAAAAGAAAATAAAGTTTTACCTTTAGCTTTTTCAATATGTTCGGTAACTTTCATAAAAATATAAATAATAGTTATACCCCTGTAAAGGTGCTTAATTAAGAAACAAATATGAATAAAATATACATATAAATCAATTAAACTTCAGTTAAATGAAAAATTATTGTAACAAAAAAATTAAATACTCATAAATTATAATAAACTACCATCAAAACAGAAAGGAAGTAAATCAGAACAACGAGAAAAGCTAATTACCCTTCCTTGCATTCCGGTAAACATAAATTCGATAGGTTTATTTTGCCGATTTTCATATTCCAAAAGGACTTGTCTACATGCACCACAAGGAGCAACAACTTCAGAATTTTCAACATTTTTTCCAGCAACTACTGCCATTTTTATAATAGTAGCAGTAGGGTAGTTGGCAATTGCATAGAAAATAGCGGTCCTTTCTGCACATAAACCACTGGGATATGCAGCATTTTCCTGATTGTTTCCGGTTATAACAATTCCGTTATCTAATAATATAGCAGCACCTACTTTAAATTCCGAATATTTTGCATAAGCAGATTCTCTAGCTTCTTTTGCTTTTTGAATTAAATTCAAATTTTCTTTAGGAACTTTATTCCAATCAGAATATTCGTTATATGTTAAAGTTAAGTTTTTAATCATTTTTAGTTGTTTAAAGGAATAGTAATTTATGTATTATATAAATTATAGTTATAAAAAATCATAAATCTCTTTATCGGAAAAATGAAAATGAGATTCTATCCATGCATTTTCATTGCTGTCTGAACCATGTATAGAGTTTCTTTGAAGAGATTCGGCATATTTTTTTCTAATAGTTCCCTCTAAAGCATTTTCTGGATTTGTAGCTCCAATTAATTGTCTAAAATCTTCTACTGCATTTTCTTTTTTTAAAACAGCAGCTACAATTGGAGCAGAAGTCATAAATTCGACAAGCTCATTAAAAAAAGGTTTTCCTTGGTGTATAGCATAAAATTTTTGGGCTTCATAGGAGGTAAGTTGGGTTAGTTTTAATGCCACAATAGAGAATTTAGCATCTGTAATTTCTTTAAGAATTGTACCAGATAATCCTCTTAAGGTTGCATCAGGTTTTATCATAGTTAAAGTAAGGTCAGTTCTCATTATAAATTTTTTTTAAAAATACAAAAACACTTGGTAACTATCGCTACCAAGTGTTTGAATTTTATAAATTTTATTTTTTATGCTAATAAAGAAACTGGGTTCTCTAAATAAACCTTAAGGGTTTGTAGAAACTGAGCTCCAGTAGCTCCATCTACTACTCTATGATCGCAAGCTAAAGATATTTGCATTAAGTTACCCACAACTATTTGACCGTCTTTTACTACAGGTTTTTGAATGATGGCACCTACAGATAGAATGCAGGAATTAGGTT
The DNA here is from genome assembly GCF_002964965.1 of Apibacter adventoris. NCBI lineage: Bacteria > Pseudomonadati > Bacteroidota > Flavobacteriia > Flavobacteriales > Weeksellaceae > Apibacter > Apibacter adventoris. Next base: position 72,227 of record NZ_PSZN01000023.1, on the reverse strand, counting down.
GATTAATAATAGAATTAAACGATTCTACTCCGTACATACCTAAATTTGAAATGGTAAAAGTTGATCCATCCATTTCGTTAGCTTTTAATTTTTTATCTCTGGCTCTTCCGGCTAAATCCTTAACATGTGCAGAAATTTGGGTTAATGACAGGTAATCTGTATTTTTTATTACAGGTACTACTAAGCCATCTTCAACAGCTACGGCAACTCCTATATTAATATTTCCATGATGGATAATTTTCGTATTTGCCCAGGAACTATTTATCTGAGGATGCTTTCTTAATGCGATAGCTACTGCTTTTATTACAATATCATTAAAAGAAACCTTCGTATCTGGTAGGCTATTTATGGCTTTTCTAGCTTCTATGGCTTTATCCATATTTATTTCAAATACTAAGTTGTAATGAGGAGCCGTAAATAAACTATTGCTTAAACTTTTTGCAATAGCATTTCTCATAGAAGAATTTTCTGTTTCAGAATCTACTCCCGGAGTTATTTGAGGTGTAATTGGAACTGAAGGAGATGATGTTACAGAAGTTACAGTTTTGTTTGAAGCTCCTGAAGGTGGAGTGAAACTCTCTACATCTTTTCTAATAATTCTTCCATTGTCTCCACTCCCTTTAACTTGTGCTAAGTCAATTCCCTTATCTTTAGCTACTTTTTTAGCTAAAGGAGAGGCTAATATTCTATGGTTTAAAGAATTTACAGATGAAGAAGATACTTCTGTTTTTTCTTCTTGATTTTTTTCTTCTTTAGGGGAAGATTCAACGGTTTTAGAAGTAGTATTAATGCCCGTTCCTGAAATAATAGCACTTATGTCGGTGCCGGCAGGCCCTATAATTGCTAAAAGGGAATCAATGGGTGCAGATTCACCTTCCTTAACTCCTTGATAAAGTAAAGTTCCTCCGTTACCATCATATTCAAAATCCTGAACAGCTTTATCTGTTTCTATTTCAGCTAAAATATCTCCTTCATTGATAGTATCACCTATCTTCACATTCCATTTGGAAACTTTTCCTTCTGTCATAGTATCACTAAGACGAGGAACTGTAATTACATCTACATTATCTGGGATCTTTGCAGTTTGAGAGGTTTCAGTGACTGATTCTTTTTTATCTTCGGGGGTATTATTTCCCGAATGACTTGTTGTGTTTGAAGTTCCATTGATAAAAGAGCTTATGTCTTCTCCTTCTTTTCCGATAATAGCTAAAAGTGAATCTACAGGAGCAGATTCCCCTTCTTTTATTCCCTGATATAGCAGAACACCGTTTTCTCCGTCGTATTCAAAATCCTGAACAGCTTTGTCTGTTTCAATTTCTGCCAAGATATCTCCTTCTTTTATTGTATCCCCTACTTTGACATTCCACTTTGATACCTTTCCATCAGTCATGGTGTCACTTAGACGAGGCATATTAATAATTTCAGCCATATTGATTTCTTAATTGATTTTAAATGGTATTAATTTTCTAATTTATCTAAAAAAGGGTAATTAGGTTCTGAATATATACAATTGTAAATTTCTTCTTCTTCAGGATAGGGTGCATTTTCAGCAAAATCTCCTACCTTGTTCATATACTCTTTGGTGTTTTTATCTATTTCATCAAGTTCCTCTTCTGTTGCCCAATTATTAGAAATAATTCTATGTTTTACAATTAGAATAGGATCTTCTTTTTTATGATCTTCTACTTCTTGTTTGGTTCTGTAAGGTTCTGCATCGGACATTGAGTGTCCTCTGAAACGGTATGTTCTTACTTCTAAGAAGGTTGGACCGTCACCTCTACGTGCTCTTTCTATAGCTTCAAATGCAGCCTCAGCAACTTTTTCAGGATCCATTCCATCAACCGGAGCACAAGGCATTTCATATCCTAATCCCAATTGATATATATCTAGATTATTAGTTGTTCTTTTGACAGAGGTACCCATGGCATATTGATTATTTTCGCAAACGAAAACTACAGGAAGTTTCCAATTCATAGCCATATTAAAAGTTTCATGAAATGTTCCCTGTCTTACTGCTCCATCTCCCATATAACATATGGTTACTTCATTGCGTTCAAAATATTTGTCAGCAAAAGCAATACCAGCAGCCAGAGGAATATGCCCACCGACTATACCATGGCCACCATAAACATTATGTTCTTTACTAAACAAGTGCATAGATCCTCCCAATCCTTTGGATGTACCTGTAGCTTTTCCGCATAATTCAGACATAGCAGCCTCGGGAGTAACCCCCATTGCCAAAGCATGCGCATGACATCTGTAAGAGGTTATTATTTTATCTTTAGACATGTCCATTGCATGAGTAAATCCTGCAGGAATTGCTTCTTGTCCATTATATAAATGTAAAAAACCTCTGATTTTATCTTTTAAGTATAGGGAGCGTGCTTTTTCTTCAAACCTTCTCCATTTTGTCATATTTTCAAACCAGTTGATATAGACTTCTTTACTGAATTCTTTCATTCTTTACTATTTGTCAGGCAAATTTACATTAAATCCAATGAAATAACAAAATTTAACTTTTATAACTTTATATTCTTATATTGTTTAGTTTTATGCTAAAAAACTAAAGACAAATGGTTATTATTCAAAAAAAAAATAAAAATAATAATTACAAATAATAAATTAGTGTTTTAATTATTTATTTTATCATTTTTAATTGATTTTATTTTTTTCATCTCAACATTAAGATATAATTTTAAAATTTGTATAATGATTATTTGGAGGTATTTAATTACGAATTTTATATTTTATTTTAAATTTTTCTAAAATTAGTTCAATCATTATTTTTAGTAATATTTTAAAAATCTACTATTTTTGTTTTACTCCTAAATTATAAATTTTCTGTAACCATTTTTCTCTCTTAAGATGGTTAGATTTTTTTACAAATTCTATAAAAGTTACTTTAATAGGGCTTACTCCGCAAAATTTCAAAATTATTTTTTTCAATTGGTTAATACTGGGTTTTCCATAAAATAAATGGTAAAACCATCCGGGTTGATCAAGTGTTGTAATAATACGAGCAGATTTGCTTTTTAAATATTTATCAACATGTATTGAGTTTTCTATGTATTGAAAAGCTACACCGGGAAGAAAGACACGATCTATAAAACCTTTCATTATAGCAGGAAATCCTCCCCACCATACAGGGTGAATCCATACTAAGTGGTTTGCCTTTTTTATTGCATCCCACGTTTTTATTAAATCCGGTTCCCAATCCATTCGTTTTTGATATCCGTAAGCCAAATTAGGATCAAATTTTAAGTCTCTTATATGAATTAATTGTACCTGTGCTCCTGATTTTTTAGCTCCTTTATAATAGGCTTCGGCTAATGCGAAATTTAAACTTGTTTTATTCGGATGTCCATTAATTATAAGTATATTTTTCATTTTTTTATATTTATATGAAGTAATATTGCTAAGTTATATCAAAATAAAATTATTATTGTCATCGATATAAAAGAGATTTTTTCATATTTTTATTTTTAAAAGAAAAATGTAAATTCAGCTTATTTATTAATTATATATAAATCCATTATTTCTCAGAATTAATAATTAGGTGTATTCTTTTATTAAAAATAAATATTACTAACAATATGTTAATTATATTTAAAAAATTATCACAAAAATAGGAGACAATATATTTAATGAATAGGGCAAATGTTATATAAAAAATATTTTCATATTCAGCTTAGGTGTCCAACGGATATTCCTAAAAAAAGGCTAAAAATTGTAAAGGAGTTTGTTGTATATAATTAGGCTGTTTTCTAAGAAGTTCAATATACCGTTCTACTGATTTTCTTTTTGAAAAGAAAAGACCCTTTTTTCGAGTTCAATATATTATTGTTCAATAAGCATTTTTATATTTTCAAGAAATTGATATTGTTATTCATAATCAAGTCCTATTTTTTTTACTACTTCTAATTCAATATTACTGATTGTTTCTAAATTTATAGGAGTAGGTTTACAAAAGATATTCGAAGATAAAGCAATAATTAAGGAATTTTTAAACTAGATGCCATAAGTAAATTCATTCTCCTTTTCAGATGTGTAGAAAGATTGTATAATACCTTTCTTAATCCAAGCTAGTTCTAAGCTAATTTCTCTTTCTTTAATAAATAATTCTCCCTTTTTTAAATTTAGAAAAAAATTTTTTATATAATACTAGAGATTTCTTTGTGATTTAAAATACCTAGGCTATTAAAATAGTTTAACATAATTCAAAAATATAAATTTAGTTTATTTTGTGTTTTAATCAAAAAAATTAAAATTATAATTTAATCATTTGTTTAAATCATATTATTAATTACCTTTGCTTTTATAAAATGCTGGGAATAATGCAATACAATTGCAAGTAATAGGTAAATAAATTTGAAAAGTAAAAAATGAATATGGAAAAAGAAGGAAATATATCAACAGAAGAAAAAATAAAAGAAGCAGCAAAAAGAGTTTTTCAACAAAAAGGATATGGACTGACTAGAACACGTGATATTGCTGAAGAGGCCGGAATTAATTTGGCTTTACTTAATTATTATTATAGAAGTAAAAAGAAATTGTTTGATATAATAATGCATGAAAGTGTGAAGGAAATGCTTACTTATATTGAAAATATTATCAACAATAAAAACACCACGTTGTCTGAAAAAATTGATGCCGGAGTAAATAGATATATTGAAGGGATATCTAAAAATCCGCATCTTCCGATTTTTATATTTAGCGAATTACAGGCAAATCCTCAGCAACTATTTGATAGAGTTGGTGCTTCAGACGGTTTTTTAAAGGAAAGCTATATGTTCAAACAAATTCAAGAGCAAATAGATAAAAAGGGATTGAAATTTAGTTCAATACAATTTTTTATAAATATGGTTTCTTTATCTATTTTTCCCATACTAGGGCAACCATTCCTTAAAAATGTTTATAAAATGGAAGATAAAGAATATGTAAATTTTATAAAAGATCGTATTATTTTAGTCCCTATTTGGTTGAAATCAATGTTGAAGTTAGATGAATAATAAATCTATGAATAATACAAAAACTTATATTTTTTTGTGGATATGTTTGTTCCCCTGTCTCTTGTTTTCACAGGTTTCGGAAATAAATTTAGAAGAATGTCAGAAAAAGGCAAAAGATAATTATCCCCTAATTAAGCAATATAGGCTGATTTCTCTTTCAGAAAATTATAATCTGGATAATCTGATTAAGAATTATCTGCCACAGGTTTCACTAAACGGACAAGCTTCTTATCAAACTCAGGTAACAAAAATTCCCGTAAAAGTTCCTGGAATAAACGTTCCTGAAATGAATAAAGATCAGTATAAAATTACATTGGATGTTTCTCAGTTAATTTGGGATGGAGGAGCCACCCGATCTCAGTCCGAAATAACCAAAGCAAGTTCCGCATTAGAAAAAGAAAAGACAGAAGTAAATTTATACACCATAAGAGAAAAAGTAAATCAGTTATATTTTGGAATTCTTACAATAGATAAACAATTAAAGCAACTAGATGTTTTAACTTCTGATTTACAAAGTAATTATAATTTAGTAATTGCTATGCTTAAAAACGGAGTGGCTATGGTTTCTGATTTGGACTTGATAAAAGTAGAATTATTAGATACAGAACAGAATAAAATAGAATTGACAACTTTACGAAGTGCTTACATAAAAATGCTTTCTTTATTTGTTCATGAAGAATTGAATGAAACCACTCATTTGCAAATCCCGGATAAAAATTTAAGTATACAAGAAGAAATAAATCGGCCGGAACTTAGAATGTATGATAAGCAATATTCTTTGTATAAAGTACAGGAGAGCGCAATTAAAGCTAAAAATATGCCTAAGTTTTCTCTATTTGCTCAAGGTGGAGTGGGTAGGCCGGGATTAAATATGTTGGAATCTGATTTTAAAACTTATGCTATGGGGGGAATTCGCTTAAGCTGGAATTTCGGGAATTTATATACTAAAAAAAATGAATATAAATTGTTGGAAATCGATAGAAATGCTGTAGATGTACAAAGAGAAACCTTCTTATTTGACACAAAAGTTCAATTAACCCAGATTCAAAATGAAATATTGAAATATGAGAAGCTTATGAAAAAGGATGAAGAAATTATATCCCTCAGGAATCGGGTAAAAAAAGCAGGAGAGAGTAAATATAAAAATGGAATATATAAAATGAATGATTTGATTGGAGATATAAATTCTGAAAATCAAGCAAGGGTGACCCAGTCATTACATGAAATGCAATTTTTGCAAAGTATCTACAATTATAAAAATATACAAGGGAATTAATAATATGAAACAGTTAGTTTTAAGCATAGGCACATTTTTGATTTTGTTTTCGTGTAATCGAAATAAATTTGCTCACGATGCTTCAGGAACTTTTGAAGCCACAGAAGTTATAGTTTCTTCGGAAACCAATGGAAAATTGGAATCTTTTCAATTAACAGAAGGAGCCGTCCTTGCTAAAGATCAGGTAATAGGATATGTAGATAGTGTGCAATTGTATCTAAAAAAGAAACAATTATTAGCAAATCATAAAGCGATTCAGGTAAAACGTCCGGATATTTCCGTACAAGTTTCGTCTATAAAGGAACAAATAGCGAAAGCAGAATTTGAAAAAAGAAGAATACAAAGATTGTTACAAGACAATGCAGCCACTCAAAAACAGCTAGATGATGCCAATTCAGAAATAGAAGTGCTCAAAAAATCTCTCAATGGTCAAATAAATTCACTCTCAACTTCTGTAAATGGTTTAAATGAAGAAACCAATACTAACGATGTGCAGGTTGCACAAATAGAAGACCAACTAAAAAAGTGCAAAATTATTAATCCTATTCAAGGGACAGTATTAAATAAATATGTAGAAGAAAAAGAAATAGTAACCCAGGGTAAAGCTTTATATAAAATAGCCGATACTAAAAATTTATTTTTAAGAGCTTATATTGTTTCCGAGCAGTTAGAGAAAGTTAAAATTGGACAAAAAGTAACAGTCTATATTAATGTTTCAAAAGACAAGCAGAAATCGTATCTGGGAAAAATCACTTGGATATCTAATAAAGCAGAATTTACTCCCAAAACAATTCAGACTCAAGACGAAAGACAAAATTTAGTTTATGCTGTAAAAATTGAAGTAAAAAATACAGATGGTCTTATTAAAATAGGGATGTATGGAGATGTAGATTTCAGATAAGTATAGAATCATCAATCATGATTTGAAAAATCTAATTATAAAGTAAAAATATGAATGTGATTTCTGTTAAAAATATATCCAAAAATTATTTAGGTAAAAAAGTCGTAAATGCGTTGAAAGATATTAATCTGGAAATAAATAAAGGGGAAATATTTGGATTAATAGGTCCAGATGGAGCAGGTAAAACTTCTCTTTTCAGAATTTTAACTACTTTATTAATACCTGACCAAGGAATAGCTACTGTAGAAGGATTTGATGTAGTAAATGAGTTTAGAGAGATACGTAGTAGGGTAGGATATATGCCCGGTAAATTTTCGCTTTATCAAGATTTAAGTATTGAAGAAAATCTTAATTTTTTTGCGCATGTATTTAATACCACCATTGAAGAAAATTATGATTTGATAAAAGATATATACGTACAAATAGAACCTTTTAAAAAAAGAAAAGCAGGAAATTTATCAGGAGGGATGAAACAAAAACTGGCATTATGCTGTTCTTTGATTCATAAACCTTCAGTTTTATTTTTAGATGAACCCACTACAGGAGTAGATCCGGTTTCTAGGAAAGAATTTTGGGATATGTTAACTCGTCTTAAACAACAAAACATAACCATTATGGTATCTACTCCTTACATGGATGAAGCTGGTTTGTGTGATAGGATAGCCTTGATACAATCAGGAGAAATACTTTCAGTTAATACTCCCTTACAAATTACAAAACAATACCCTGATAAACTCTATGCTATAAAATCGGATAATAATTATCAGTTGCTTGAAAATCTACGAAAAAGAGAAGAAGTATCTAGTTGTTATATTTTTGGAGAGTATTTACATGTTACCTTCAAAACAGAAAAAATTAATATATCCGGTGTAGAAATACATGAAATTGAACCCGGAATTGAAGATTGTTTTATTTATTTAATGAATAGAAATGAAGGCAATAGAAACTAAAAATATAACCAAAAAATTTGGTAATTTTTTAGCTGTAGACCATATAAGTTTTGAAGTTTTCAAAGGAGAAATCTTTGGTTTTTTAGGAGCAAATGGTGCAGGAAAAACAACTGCAATGAGAATGCTTTGCGGATTATTAAAGCCCACATCCGGAGAAGGGAGGGTTGCCGGATATGATATTTACAAAGAATCGGATAAAATTAAAAAGAATATTGGATATATGAGCCAAAAATTCTCTTTATATGAAGATTTAACAATAAAAGAAAATATGCGTTTATTTGGTGGTATTTATGGAATGAATACTAAAAATATTAAGATAAAAACAGAACAGTTGTTAAAAGAACTTTCGCTGGAAGCAGAAAAAGATATTCTGGTAAAATCTTTACCCTTAGGTATAAAACAAAAAGTATCTTTTGCTGTGTCTACATTTCATTCTCCTGAAATCGTATTTCTGGATGAGCCTACTGGAGGGGTAGATCCTATAGCACGACGTACATTTTGGGAAATGATTTATCAGGCCTCCAATAACGGGATAACTATTTTTGTAACTACCCATTATATGGATGAAGCTGAATATTGTAACCGGGTATCCATTATGGTAGATGGACGGATTCAAGCCTTAGATACTCCGGCAGGTTTGCGTAAAAAATATAATGCAACTACTATGGACGAAGTGTTCCAATTACTGGCAAGAGGAGCAAAAAGAGAATAAACTATTATTATTAGAACACAAGCAGAAAAATAAGAAAAAAGCATGAATCAGCTTATAAGTTTTATAAAGAAAGAGTTTTACCATATTACGCGAGATATCCGAACCTTGTTTATGCTTTTAATGATGCCTATAGCGCAATTAATGATTTTTGGATTTGCTATAACTACAGAAATAAATAATACTTCCGTTGTAGTTTTAGATAATTCTAAAACAATAGAATCAGCACAACTTATTGCTCAAGTAAATGCAAGTAAATATTTCAATTTAAAGGGTTATCTTACCAAACAAGAAGAAATTCAAAATTTTTTTCGCTTAGGAAAAACAAAATTAGCAATCGTTATTCCTCAGGAATTTGGAAGAGATATTTATCATTCAGGAAAAACCGAAATACAGCTTATTGCAGATGCCTCAGACCCTAATGAGGCAACAACTATAGTTAATTACATACAACAAATTATTGCACAATACCAACAACAGTCAATAAATCAAGATGGTAATAGTTCTTATGTGATAAAAAGTCAAGTCAAAATGTTGTATAACCCCCAGTTAAAAAGTTCTTATAATTTTGTGCCCGGAATTATGGGATTGGTTTTTATGTTGATATGTACTATGATGACCTCTGTTTCTATTGTTAAAGAAAAAGAAGAGGGGACTATGGAAATTTTATTAGTTTCTCCTTTAAAACCGATTAGCATAATCTTAGCTAAAGTAGTTCCTTATTTTTTAATATCAATAATAGATGTATTTTCAATTTTAATATTATCCGTTTATGTTTTAGAGGTTCCCATTGCGGGTAATTTATTTCTTCTATTCTTTTTATGTACAATCTTCATACTTTCCACTTTGTCATTAGGTCTTTTAATTTCTTCAGTCACGCAAACACAACAAGCAGCTATGATTATCTCCTCTATGGGATTGTTATTACCTACTTTATTACTTTCAGGATTGATTTTTCCCGTAGAAAATATGCCGATAATTCTTAGAATTATTTCTAATATTTTGCCTGCCTTTTGGTTTATATCAGCCGTTAAAGATGTGATGATAAAAGGATTAGGATTTTTTTCTATTTGGAAAGAGTGTTTAATTCTTGTAGGAATGACAATTTTTTTGTTAACAATAAGTGTTAGAATGTTTAAAAACAGATTATGAAAATTTTAAAGTTTTTACTACAAAAAGAATTTATTCAGGTATTTAGAAATAAAATAATATTGAGAATGATTTTTTTTATGCCTATTTTCCAATTATTAATATTACCATGGGCAGCAACATTTGAACAGAAAAATATATTATTAAGTATAATAGATAATGATCATAGCATGACCTCACAAAAACTGATACAAAAAGTGATATCTTCCGGCTATTTTAAATTAGCAGATTATTCAACTTCATATACTGAAGCATTAAAAGCAGTGGAAAGGAATCAGGCTGATTTAATATTAGAGATCCCGCACAATTTTGAAAATGATTTTATTAATGAACATAAATCAGAGGTAATGTTGTCTGTGAATGCTGTAAATGGCCAAAAGGCAGGTTTAGGATCTTCTTATTTAGGACAAATTTTGTCTGAATATAATAAGGAATTAATTCAACAGGAAAAAACTTCTGTGCAAATAGTAAGTAAACCGTATTTTCGATATAATACAGAAATGAATTATCAAAATTTTATGGTTCCGGGTATTCTTGTGATGCTTGTAAGTATCGTAGGGGGTGCATTATCCTCATTAAATATTGTAAAAGAAAAAGAAACAGGAACTATTGATCAGATTAATGTAACCCCTATCCCCAAATTAATTTTCATATTAGGAAAGCTAATTCCTTTTTGGGTCATGGGTTTAGTCATTCTTACCCTAGGTATGTTTATTAGCTGGTTGATTTATGGTTTATTACCTTTAGGGCATTTTATGGTCATTTATACTTTTGCTTTTTTTTATTTGATTGCATTTACCGGATTTGGGGTAATTATATCTAACTATTCAAACACTCAACAACAAGCTATTTTTCTTCTATTTTTTTTATTGGTTATATTTTTTCTATTAAGCGGATTATATACTCCTATTAGTAGCATGCCAAAGTGGGCACAAATAATTACCATATTTAATCCCGTACGTTATTTTATTGAAGTGATGAGAATGGTTTATATGAAAGGAAGTACACTTTTGGATATTTCTACACATTTATATGTGATTATTATTTTTGCTATTTTGATAAATATTGGAGCTATATTAAGCTATAAAAAAACAAATTAATTGAAAAAAGAAGGTAATAATTTTGTTATGTCTGAATATTTTGATTCATATTTATTTTTGATATTATAATAAATCGAATCTGAAAATATAAACCAAATAACCGACTATGGAAGAATTTGTTCAATTTTGTAGTGTAATAAATTAAATAAAGTCTTTGAAAATAAGGGTTCTTTTTTATAAAAAATATTTTAGTTCTAATTTTTTTTATTTACCCATTTATTTCTGGCAACTTCTATAATTCCGGGAATAATAGATACAACAATTATGATAACCATCAATATAGGAAGGTGATTTTTAACCCAATCATTATTTCCTACTAAATATCCGAGAAATAAGAAAATGAAAACCCAAACAATGCCACCTATAATATTATAAGAAATGAAATACTTATAACTCATACGCCCCATTCCGGCTACAAAAGGGGCAAATGTTCTTACAATAGGTACAAATCGTGCAAGAATAATAGTTTTGCCACCATGTTTTGCATAAAATTCATGAGTTTTTTGTAGATAGCTTTGTTTAAATATTTTAGAATTAGGATTATTAAAAAGCTTATGACCGAAATATTTTCCGATTTCAAAATTTACGGTATCTCCAATAATAGCAGCAAAAACAAAAAGTAGGGCAAGTATATATATACTAAGCTGATCACTAGATGCAGCTAATGCTCCTGCAGAAAATAATAAAGAATCTCCTGGTAAAAAAGGTGTTACAACCAGACCGGTTTCACAAAAAATTATCAAGAAAAGAATTGCATATACCCAATTGCCATAATTACTCATTAATTCATCTAAATGAACATTAATATGAATGACAAAATCTATGAGATACTGAATAAATTCCATAAAAACTAATTAAAATATATAAAATTTTTTATAAGCTAACAAATGTAAGAAAATCTCTTAAAAAAACATTTAAAAAATAAGTCAATATGTCGTATTTATATTTATTTTATAAAAAAAACAAGACAAAAAGTCGCTTTTTGGTGTAGGTGAAATTTTAATGTTAATTGTAGTGTTTTGATTTTCAAATTATTAGATGTATCTCCTTTTTTTTATTTTATATTGGTATATATTTTGACAAATAAGTAAATGTAATTTAAAAAATAAATAAATCATGGCAACAGATATTATAAAAACAGAAAATAAAGGATTAAGTAGTTTATTAGATGAATTATTTAGTACATCAACCGGTTGGAATAAGTCAGAAATTAAATTTCCACCAGTAAATATTACAGAAGACAATGATAATTTTGAAGTTGATTTATATGCACCAGGACTTGAAAAAAATGATTTTAAAGTTAATTTAGAAAATGGGCTTTTGACTATTAGTTATGATAAAAAGATAGAAAATAAAGATAAAAAATCACATAGGGTAGAATATATGCAATCTAGCTTTAGTAGGAGTTTTACTATTGATGATGCAAATATAGATGCAGCTAAAATTGATGCTTCATATAAAGACGGGGTACTTAAATTAACCCTACCAAAAAAAGAAAAAACAGAAATAGCACCTAAGCAAATTGAAGTAAAATAATAAATAAATACTAATATAATATAAGAAGTCGGAAGTTATCTTCCGACTTTTTTATTGATTTTAAAACATATTAAATTTTATATTTTTTAATTTAGAATAAAATTTTAATGAGAATTTTAATTTGGTATTTGACGTGGAGGGTATTGAGCGGCTAATTCTGCAAATAGTTTAATATGTGCCGGACTAGTTCCACAACATCCACCTATAATATTAACTAAATTGTTCTCTAAATATATTTTTATTTTTTCAGCCATCATTTCCGGAGTTTCATCATAGCCTCCTAAAGGATTAGGAAGACCAGCATTAGGATGTGCACTAATATAAAAAGTAGATTTTTTAGCTAATATTTCCAGATATTGTAATAATTGTTCTGCACCTAAAGCACAATTTAGACCTATAGATAAAAGAGGAAGATGAGAAAGTGAAATTAGAAATGCTTCAGTAGTTTGCCCGGATAAAGTTCTTCCAGCAGCATCTGTTATAGTTCCTGAAGCCATTAAAGGAAGACTTTTTCCAGTTTCGTCAAAAGCTTCTTCAATTCCAAAAAAAGCAGCTTTAGCATTTAATGTATCGAAAATAGTCTCTACTAAAAGAATATCTGCTCCGGATTTAATAAGAGATATTGCTTGTTCTTTATATATTTCAGCTAAAAAATCAAAATCGACTTCACGATATGCAGGATCATTAACATCTGGAGAAATAGAGGCGGTTTTAGAAGTAGGTCCCAAAGATCCGGCAATAAATAAAGGTTTTTTTCCATATTTTGCCCAATATTCATCTCTAGCTTGTTTAGCTACACTTACAGATGCTGAATTGAGTTCCTTTACTAGATCTTGCATTCCATAATCGGACATAGATATACGATTCGCATTAAAAGTATTTGTTTCAACTATATCTGCTCCAGACTCAAAATATTCCAAATGAATGTTCTGAATAACTTTTGGCTGAGTAATTGATAAAAGATCATTATTTCCTTTTAAATCGGTCTTCCAATCTTTAAACCTTTCTCCACGATATTCTTTTTCTTGAAATTTATATTGCTGAATCATGGTTCCCATAGCGCCATCTAATACCAATATCTTCTTTTTAATAAGGTCTTCTATTTTCATATTTAAATTTACCTCATACAAAGGTACATAAAACATTATTAGATTATGATGATATTAAATTATAAAAAATAAAGTATAAAATATAGTTCGTCTATATATTTTTACATTTTTAATTATTTAAAAAATGATCATTTGTTTAGGCTAAATGAAAAGGATTGATAATATATATTATAATAAATTTTTATAATTAGGAGAATTTTTTACTTTTGTTGCTAAACTAATTAGATGGAATATTATAGCGAAGTAGAATATAATTTAGCTTCAAAAGGTGTTCGTTTTATAAATTATATAATAGATTTAATTATCTACTATGTTTTTATTGTTACGTTTTTTTCTTTTATATGGATTTTAGGAATTGCTGAAAATTTTTTTAGTTACATGGAAGAAAACAGTTTATTGGATAGGTTGATTACTATGTTTTTTTACATCTTATTTATGATTGCTCAAGAAGTGATATTTAAAGGACAAAGTATAGGGAAGTTTTTAACCAAAACTAAAGTAGTCTACGAAAACGGTCAAACTCCGACGTCGAAAGTGTTGGCTTTAAGAAATATTTTACGAATAATTCCTTTTGATCAACTTTCTTTTCTAGGTTATCTAGGTTGGCATGATAAATGGTCAAGTACCAGAGTCGTTAATATTAAAGGATTTGAAAAGGATATACAAGAGAAGAAGGAAAAAGATGCAGTAGAACAAATAGGGAATAGAGAATTAATATAATCTTTATGTAAATGAAAATTTTTTGATTTAAATAAAAAATATAAAGATTCCCAATTTACATTCTCTTTTAAAATTTTATTTTAGTTTTGATGTTGAAGTTTATTAATTTATTCATTAAGGAAATAAGAAAAACTTAAATTTGCATAATTAAATATTTCTATAAATATTATTTAAATGACTAGGAGGAAATCCAAATTTTCGTTTAAATGCAGAAGCGAAATGTCTTTGATTTTTATATCCCATAAAATAAGATATTTCTTTAATATTCATATTTTCTTGTATAAGCATAGATCTTGCTTGCTCCATCTTAGCATCATTCCAGAATTTAAAAACTGTAGTTCCGAATAGCTCCTTGAATCCTTTTTTTAACATAAATTCATTCGTACCTACAAGATGTGCCAATTCAATGAGCGATATATTTTTATTAAGGTTTTTCATTATAATTTCCCGTACAGCATAAATTTTATCAATATCTCTTTTCTTTAATGTAAAAGAGTAATTACCTTGATCAGTGAATTGTTCTAACTGTAACAATAAAAGTTCAATAATTTTAGATTCCAAAAACATTTTTTTGTATAAACCTATTTTTTTACATTCTATAATTTCTTCAATTATAGTATACATTTGTAGATTTATGCAATAATTATAGGGACTGAATGTTCCAGATTTCCCTTTTTCAATGCAATTTCTGAAATTATAGAAAAGTTTTTCATTTGGGAGGAAACGTTTAAAAATATTAGGATTAAAATTAATTTTAAATAATTGTAAATCTTTGCTTTCCCATTTTATTTTACCATTTACCTCATTTGCATAAATAATATTATGATGATTAGATTCAAAGCTTATATTAGAAACAAAATTATTTGAAAAAATAGTATTTTTACCTTTTAATGAAAAAAGCATTTCAACATTTTCATAATCACTTTCAAAATAAAAAAAGGTATCTTTAGCTAAAGATAAAACCCAAAAATCCATGTGTATTCCATCAAAATAAATTTCTTTGTAGTATCCTTTCCCCAAATGAGAATCAATACAAATAATATTTTCATGGATAGGTTCATTAATTATATTATCAACTATACAGGGAAATTTACTTTCCATAAAAAGTTCGGTTCCTTCTTTATTATACAATCGTAGAGCCATATTATTTTATTTGCATTAGATCATACTTTCAAATTATCCTTATTATGGAAATTTTACTCCTTTTAACATCCCTAATTAAATTTTGTAATCAGATATATTTGCAAAAATAGGTAAATTATTTAGAATCATTCTTGATAATTTAATATCTTTTAGTAATGAAAAAAAAGAATAAAAAGAAAAAAGGAATTTTACGGTTGCTAGAAATTGCAGGAAGAAGAAAAGGTCTTCTTTTTATATCCGGTTTTTTAGCAATTATTCATGCCTTGTTGAGTATGATTCCTTATATTCTTGTATTTTATATTATAAAAGAATTAGCTAAAAGTTCAATTAATTACGGAATTATTAAAGAATATATTATTTATGCTCTAATTGCTGCTGTAATAAGCACATGTGTGTTTTATGGTTCAGTAATATTATCACATATTGCGGCATACAATATTTTATTTGAACTTCGAAAATATATTACAGAAAAAGTGGGACGACTATCCATGGGAGTTCTTAGTAATAGCAATTCCGGAACTCTAAAAAAAATACTTTTAGATGATGTTGAAAGGATGGAAAATTTTATAGCTCATCAAATTCCGGATTTTATCAAAGGAATATCCCTACCTATTATCACAATCAGTTATTTATTTAGTCAGGATTGGAGGATGGCTCTTATCAGTTTTTTACCCTTATCTATACTGATGATTTGGATGCCGATTTTATACATGGGTAGAAATAAAGCTTTGATTAAGCAATACCATCAATCTCTTGAAGAAATGAATGCTGGTATCGTAGAATATGTAAGGGCAATGCCGGTAATGAAAATTTTTGGACAGTCAGCAGAAACTTTCAATAAATATGGGAATGCAGTAAAAAATTTTAATCATTTTGTAAATAAATGGATTAGGAGTAATACTCCTGCATATGCTATATTTATGAGTTTTATAAGCAATGCTTTATTACCGGTTTTAGTGCTTGGATTGTATCTATATTTTAAAAATGGAATTACCTTACCAGTGTTATTATTATTTCTAATACTAGGAACCGGATATATTAAACCTCTTTTTGTATTAAATAACATGGGAATGCAACTTTCTATAATAAACAGAGGGGTAGAACAAATTGATCATTTAGTTAATCAAGAGGTATTGCCTGAAAATACTAGAGTACAACATATTGATGCGAACCATGTTGAATTTTTAAATGTTAATTTTGGCTATAAAGAAAATCAAAATGTTTTATCAGACATAAGCTTTCAGGTCCGAGAAAAAAGTATTACTGCATTGGTAGGACCATCAGGAGCAGGTAAAAGTACCGTAGGGCAGCTTTTATCCAGGTTTTGGGATGTAAATGAAGGATCAATTAAAATAGGAGGGGTTAATATAAAAGATTATCCAACAGATCAATTGATGAAATTAGTTTCTTTTGTTTTTCAGGACAGTTTTATGTTTCAGGAGAGTTTGCTAGAAAATATTCGCATGGGAATGCATAAAACTTTTAAAGAAGTAGAACAAGCGGCTAAAGCTGCCCAAATACATGATTTTATTATAAGTCTTCCAAATGGCTATGATACTTTATTCGGACAATCGGGAGTACACCTTAGTGGAGGAGAACAACAGAGATTTCAACTTGCAAGAGCCATACTAAAAGATGCCCCTATTCTTATTCTAGATGAAGCCACTGCATTTGCAGATTCCGAAAACGAATATAAAATACAACAAGCATTCAGCGAGTTAATTAAAAATAAAACAGTTTTGATCATAGCACATCGTTTGAGTACTATTGTTGATGCCGATCAAATATTGGTATTTGACAAAGGAAGAATTGTAGATAAAGGGAAACATATGGATTTGCTTTTAAATAGTCATTTATATCAAAGAATGTGGAATGCGCATATCAGAGCTCAGGAATTTGTAATATAAATCATTCCGGATAGTAAAAGAAAAAATAATATATAAAGAGATAACCTAATAATTAATACATATATGATGAAAGAAAGATAAATACA
The DNA here is from genome assembly GCF_002964965.1 of Apibacter adventoris. Lineage (NCBI taxonomy): Bacteria > Pseudomonadati > Bacteroidota > Flavobacteriia > Flavobacteriales > Weeksellaceae > Apibacter > Apibacter adventoris. The sequence continues at coordinate 54,632 of NZ_PSZN01000023.1, read as the reverse complement.
TTCATAAATAACAAGATTTCACAATGCCATAAAAAATATAAATACTCAAACATTTAATTTCAAAATGACTTATTCAACTAAAATTAAAGGATCTTTTATTTCAGCCATTATAGCTTCTTTATGTTGGATTACAGGAGATATTCTCATTGCGGGTTTTACTGTTAATCCTAAAGACTATCCTCTATTTACTGAAGTCTATGTAGGAAAAGTAGATCCGAATATTTCAATACTTATGTTACAAGGATCAACAGAAAGGTTGATGTGTGGAGCCTTAATTGCAGCTATGACAGCTTCATTATTTTTGCCGGGAATATGGTTGGCATATCAATATATTAAAGATAAAAATCCGTGGTATGTTTATGTTACTTATTTTCTTCTAATTTTGAGTGTAATGTTGATGCCTTTAGGACATTCTGTTTTTTTCTTTGTCGGAGAAATTTATAAAACAATTTACCATACAGATGCAATTGCGCACCCTTATTTATTGAAAACAGCTTCAGGATTTATGAAAGTATTTTATATAGCCTGGGCTCCTGCTATTATTGTTTTATTTTTAGGGTGGATATTATATTCTCTATTGATTTTTTTCAAAAAAACCGTTTTACCGAGATGGGCTGGTTTTATAAGCCCGGTTTTCATTTCATTATATCAACAACTTCCCTTACAATTACTACCACCTACTTCAAATTTAAAAAGCTGGATAGGAGCTTCCGTATTTAATATTTCTTATTTGGTGTTTTTCCTTTTATTATTGATTTTATTCAGGAATAAATTAAATAGTAGTACGAAATAAAACAGGTTAAATAAAAATTAAATCCGGAATGATTAAAAATTTAAAATACGTAACCTCCTATAATAGAAAAGATACATGTAAGGTTATGCTATTGGAAATAATTCATAGTATTTTTTTAGTAGTTCCCTCAGGAATTTTATTAGTAATTATATGGGAGTTATTTTCAGATCATCCTAACATTTCAAGAATATGGACAGTGGTTGGAATAATGTTTTTTATGCTTATAATACAATTTATAGTAGCATCTAAAGCTATGGTTACATCCAATATTTGGGTCTATGAATTGTCTTATCGTTTACGAATTAACTTAGGAAATCGTATTCAAAAATTTTCATTAGGTTTTTTTAAACAACGTGACCCTGGAGAAATTGCCTCAGTTATATTACAAGATGTAGCTAATTTTGAAGGAATTTTCGGACATAGTTTTGGAAATCTTACATCAGCTGTATTTGGAACCTGTGTTCTTTCTATTTTTCTTTTTATATATGACTGGCGTTTAGCCCTGTGTTTGTTAGCTGTAATTCCTTTAATTATACCTTTCTTAGGATTTGCAAATTATTTATTTAAACATTTGGGAGAAAAACAGATTTTTGCAAGGAATCAGGTAGGGGCTAAATTCCTTGAATATGTTCAAGGTATTAGACATTTAAAATCATATGGAATTACTGGTGAAAAAAATAAAACTTTGGAAAATGCTTTTGATGATTTACGTAAAAAAAGCATACGAATGGAAGCTTTACCCGGACCTTTCCTTGTAACGACAAGTATATTCTTTGAAATAGGTTTTCTATCTATGATAGCTTTAGGGCTATATTACCTTTCAGTAGGTTCTATAACTATTCCCGTACTCATAACTTTTTTGATTATGGGCTATAATTTGTATAATCCTATGAAAGTGATCATGGTAGATTATTTTACGATTCGTTATATGAATGAAAGTTTAAAAAGGGTCATAAGGGTATTAAAAGAACCTACTATGGAATCTATGGAAAATTTAATTCCCGAAAAATTTAGCATAGAATTTAATGAAGTAAATTTTAAATATCAAGATAAATTAACAGTACATAATTTAAACTTTTTAGTACCAGAAAAGTCTATGCTAGCACTTGTAGGACATTCCGGATCTGGGAAAACAACCATAGCTTCTTTAATTGCCCGTTTTTGGGATGTTACTGAGGGAAGTATTAAAATAGGAGGAATAGATATACGCTCAATCAATCAGAAAGATTTTTATAAAATGATTGCAGAAGTATTTCAGGAAGTATATCTTTTTGATGATTCAATTTATAGTAATATAAAAATAGGAAATCCCGAAGCAACTCAGGAAGAAATATGGGAAGCAGCACGTAAGGCGCAAGTACTAAGTTTTGTAGAAGATTTTCCTGAAGGAATGGAAACACGTGTAGGGGAAGGAGGAGGAAAATTATCCGGTGGTCAGAAACAACGTATAAGCATAGCAAGAGCTTTGCTTAAGAATGCCCCTATAATTTTGCTGGATGAAGCTACCGCTAGCTTAGATCCCGAGAATGAAATATATATACAACAGGCTATACAGGAACTTGTAAAATCAAAAACCGTTGTAGTAATTGCCCATAAGCTTTCAACTATCCAAAAAGCACAACAAATATTGGTTTTAAATGACGGAGAAATAGCAGAAAAAGGAAATCATCAAGAGTTATTAAATAAAAATGGAATATATGCTCGATTATGGGAAATTCAACAAAAATCACATGGTTGGAAAGTGCATTAGGATAATCAAAACATTACATTTATAATATCTAGCATTGTAAATATATCCAATAAAATAAGAGATAATATAAATATTGAAATAGAAATTTATGCGATAGAAAAATATTTTCCAGGTAAAGGGATTATCTTATTTTTGAGTTCTAAGTCAAGTAAAATAGACATAAGCATGTGTGTAGGGGTATTAAATTCTAAAGCTAAATTATCAATTTGAGTTTTTCCTTTTTCTTTTAAAAAGTTAACTATTGCAGTTTCTTGTTCAGTTAGTTCTATAAATAATTCTTGCTGATTGTTTTTTAAATTATTTTCTCCCAATAAAGATAGAATATCATCCGGCCGAGTGATAATTTGAGCTTCCAGGTTTCTAATAAGCCGATTACACCCTTGGCTGGTTGTATCAGTTATTTTTCCCGGTAATGCAAATACATCTCTATTATATGAATTTGCAAATTTTGTTGTTGAAATAGCTCCTCCGCCATATGCTGATTCTATGATAACAGTTATGGTAGATAATCCGGCAATGATACGATTTCTTTGAATAAAATTTGCTCTTTCAGGTTTGATATTTAGGGCAAATTCAGATAAAACCCCACCATTTTCAGTCATTTTTTCAGCTAATAATTGATGCTGTGGGGGATATATGGTTTGTAAGCCATGAGCAAGTACACCTAAGGTAGGAATATTCATTTCGACAGATTTTTTATGTGCACAACTATCTATACCTAAAGCTAAACCGCTGATGATATTTATTTTTCTATCCTTAAGGCATTCCACAAGATCTTCTGCGAAATTTTTTCCATAAGAAGTCATTTTTCTTGTTCCTACAATACTTAGAGAAGGTATATTCCATTTTATATTTCCTTTGTAATAAATCAATACAGGAGCATCTGGACATTCTTTAAGCAAAGAAGGATATTCATTTTCCCATAAATGAATGATTTTTATTTGGTTTTTATTACAATATTGAATCTCTTTCTGAGCCTGAGATAAAATAGATTCATTACCAATATATTGAATTGTTTTTTTACCAATATTGTAAATAGTAAGTATTTCAGTATGATTAGAAAACCAAGCTTTTTGTGCTGTTCCAAATTTTGAAATTAGTTTCTTTATTATAGAATCACCTATATTGGGACAATGTTTTAATGCGATTAAATATAAAATATCGTTGTTCACTTAAAAAATAAATATTTATTATAATTATGCTAAAATATTAAAAAATAATAATATAAAAGACGCTCTATTTTAAATGTAAAACGGAGCGTTTGTTTAATTTTTATGTTTTAAATGTTTTGTTGTATAAACTCATGAGTTTTTTTAACTATCAATTCCCAATCATTATCCAAAGTGGCGACATGATAGCTATTTTTTAGTTCTAATAATTCTTTTTGAGTACTTGCAACATGTGTATAAATATAATCCTGATTATTAGATGGAACTACATGATCTTCTTTGGATTTGAAAATAAGCATAGGGCAATGAATATCATTTAATTTATCTTTTACTATTTTACCTAAAATAATTAAATCATTTATACACTTTTTTGGAGTTTGATCGTAAGCCCATTCTTTTATACCCTCTTTTTTTATGTCTGAACCAATTCCGGGGATAAATCTTGGCGAGTTCTCATTTTCATACATTTCCTGAAAATTAGGAAGATTAACAGCTGCATTTATAGTTATGGCACCATTAATATTATGATGTATAGCAGAATATAAGGTTAAAGTTCCTCCCATAGATAGACCTAATACAAATAATTTTTTAACTTTAGGTTTTAATTCATTATATGCCGTTTCAACAGATTTAATCCAGTCTTCATAGCCTGTGGTTTCCATATCTTCGGGTGTGGTTCCGTGTCCCAGAAGTCGTGGCATCTGGATAGTATATCCTAGATGATTCAGTTTATAGGCTACTTGTCTCATACTTTGAGTAGAACCTGTAAAACCGTGTATAACCAAGATTCCTGTATCATTTTTTCCTTCCAGAAATTCAGCTCTGGCCTCATATGCAATTTTGTTTGTCATTTTTTTGTTTATTTAGTATTCTAAAGTTAATAGTTTATTTATTTTTATGAAAATGATATTTTACATAAAATAGAATAAGACTATCTTAATTTATTTTATAGTTTTTAAATCAAATTTTCTGTTTAAACTTAATTTTGTTATTTGAATGGGAATATTAACGATATGAAAAAAATAGGTAGATATTATTTAATGAACTTCTTATTCTAAAATAGAAGTAAAAACCCAATTGAGTTCTTCTAAAGAAAGAGCAGATAAAAGGTGAGCTTTATGAACTTTAAAATTAGGAATACCACGAAAATAATTGGAATAATGTTGTCTCATCTCCAGTAATCCATTGCGTACACCTTTCCATTCTACAGACCATTGAGCATGATTTTTAACCGCTTCTATTCTCTGGTAAAGTGTAGGAGCAGGAAGTATTTCACCGGTTTTAAGATAATGTTTTATCTGGCTGAAAATCCAGGGATTTCCAATAGCTGCACGTCCAATCATGATGCCATCAATTCCGTAGGTCTCTTTATATTTTTTAGCTTTTTCCGGTGAATCAATATCACCATTACCAAAAATAGGAATTTTAATGCGGGGATTGTTTTTTATTCGTGCAATATGTGTCCAATCAGAATGTCCCTTGTACATTTGCGAACGAGTACGAGCATGAATAGTTAAAGCTTGAATTCCTACATCCTGTAATCGTTCTGCAACTTCATCAATATTAATGGAAGAATCATCCCATCCTAAACGGGTTTTCACCGTTACCGGAAGATGAGTACTTTGTACAACAGCGCGAGTTAGTCTTACCATTAAATCTACATCTTTAAGAACTCCGGCACCAGCGCCTTTACAAGCAACTTTTTTAACGGGACATCCGAAATTGATATCCACCAAATCGGGTTGAACGGTTTCCACTATTTTAGCCGAAAGAGACATGGCTTCCTCATCACCACCGAAAATTTGAATTCCTACCGGGCGTTCATAATCAAAAATATCCAGTTTTTTTCTGCTTTTCATAGCATCCCTTATAAGTCCTTCAGAAGAAATAAATTCTGAATACATAAGATCTGCTCCATGCATTTTGCATAAACGGCGAAAAGGAGGATCGCTTACATCTTCCATAGGTGCAAGAAGAAAAGGAAACTCAGGAAGTTTTATATCTCCGATTGTAATCAAAAAGCTGTGTTTTATAAATTAATTGTAAATAAGGTTTTATCTATGCTATATTTTATTAATGTTAGGTTAATTCAGTGATTTCTTTAATTTTTCAAACTTTTCAATAAACTAAATTTAGCTTAAAACAAAAAATAAATATCAGAAATATGGCAGGAAATTAATTTTATGTTTTTTAATTGAAAAATTTTAAATACATTCAATGAGACAAATATCCATTCTAATACTCTGGAAAAAATAATTTTGTTAAAGTTTAATTTTTCAGATTTTGTCCATCTTCTGGTACTAAATTCCATTTTCTAACTATTGTTTCATGCAAAAATAATTATTTTTTGAAGAAATTTGAATAATGAAAGAACCTAAATTAAAAGAGTTTCTCTTTTTTCCAGGATATTACTATCTCTCCTTTGGAAAAATGAAAAGCATCCGGTGTTTTCTTTTTTAAATCAATACTACTTGTAAGTTTATAATTTATATCTAATCTGGAAAATTCTACCTGTCTTATATCCCATTCTTTATGATGGATTTCATAACGCCCACAAAATGGTAAAATCCTAAAAAGACAGGAAAAGTCAAACAACGACATAAAGTCTGTTAGTCAGTAGATTATCAAACTTTTTTCTTTTCTGCCGAAGCTACTAAAAGACAACAAAAGACAGTAGTTGAGTGAAAAATAAGTGAACATAAATTTCAACTTCGTTTTTTGTTCACTTTCTGTTAAATTACTCGCTGACTATAAGAGTCTTACAACGACCTAGCTTGGCTTTATTCGAGGTGCAGAATCTTTAAGCGATAGTCAATACTTTTGTTCAAGTAACAGGTAAAAAAAGCTGTATATAGTTCTGCATTTTCGAGGGAGGGTCTACTTTCACATTTTCCTGAATTTAGCTTGAATGAGATTTTAGGTAAGGCTGAATATGCTGTCGAGTATGGATATTTTGAACAAAGCTGAGACTTAATGTGGAGTGGACAACTAAATCCGAATACTCTTACATGGAAGCAATTCTTAGAAAGTACAGGATGGAAAGGTCAAAAACTTTCATATTGAAATTTTTCTTCAAATTGAGAAACTAACTTACTGTATAAAAACTTAAGTAACATAAATTCTATCGGTAATGTTTGCCCCAATCACAAAGTGCATTCAGAATAGGCAAAAGCTCTATCCCTAAATCAGTTAATTTGTATTCAACACCAATAGGAATACTATTAGGAATAATAGCTTTAGTAATAATATTATCCTTTTCGAGGGCTTTCAATTGCCGCCCTAATACTTGTTCCGATATGTTATCTATTTTTTTATGGAGCAGATTAAAACGGTTATGTCCTCTAACAATAGAGAGTAGGATTTGAGTTTTCCAGCGACCGCTAATTTTGCTAATTGCTAAATTTAACCCACAAGCATTAAATAAATATTGTTCATTAATAGAGTTTGAAGACTGTTCTTTGCGCATATCACATACTAACAATTTTGTTCGTTATTGTATGGTAAACCCTCGCAGTTTACTTTTGTCAGACAAAAATAACATATTAATAATAAACTTTATAAAATCAGATAAAATGAAGATAAAACAACTTATACTATCAGTCATCTTATTCTTATTTTCTATTACCGTAGATGCTCAAGAGATGTTGATAATTGAATCAAGCCATTTAGTATCCAAGGATACAATATATTGTTTTGTTCCTGATAATTATAGCAAAGAAAAAGCTTATCCCTTAGTATACTTGCTTCATGGCTACTCGACGAATAGTAAACAATGGACAAACACTATTGATTGTAATAGTATGGCTAATAAATATGAAATGATAATTGTTTGCCCTGATGGTTTTACCTCTTTTTATGTAAATAGCATAAATAACAATCAATCTCAATATGAAAATTTTTTCTTCAAGGAATTAGCTCCCAGAATAGAAAATGAATTCAATGTTGATAAAAAGAACATCTTTATTAGTGGATTAAGCATGGGTGGATATGGGGCACTTCATTTCTTTATTAAATATTCTGATTTTTTTAATTCAGCTGGTTCTACAAGCGGTGCATTAACCATTGATGATAAACAATCACGTGAATTGAGTTATTCGTTTTGGGGTAATAATCGTTTGAATGATGATTTAAAGCAAATTTTTGGAGAGAATACGGAAAATTGGAATAAGAATGATATAATCAATCTATTACAAGCTAAGCCTGATTTTAAAAGACCTTTCATACTCGATTGTGGAACAGAAGATATTCTATATTCGGAAAATATAAAGTTGAAAAAAGCAGCTTACAGTTTAGGTATACCTATGACTTTTATTTCTTCGCCTGGCAGGCATAACACCAAATATTGGCACAATTCAATAGAACATCACTTCATATTCTTCAAACAGCATTTGAGGTAGTACGAAACTAAGGCTAATTATGGATATGGCTAATCTATCTGGAAATATTACGGTAATAAGTATGAGCTTATAATTATATCATTCAGCATACACGGGTTAATCAATATATAATCCTATTTATTCACTATTAAAGAATATGCTTATGAATGATCTTACAATAACGAGGCTTATCAGTTCATTACCTGAACCCTCACCAGTGAGGAATAAAGAAATGTAAATTGCTTATGCAGAATTTAGAGAAGAATTAAAGACCCAGATTCAATCCGAAACAGATTATACACAACTGCTACGAACATTAAATCTGACTCATATCGAGTTCCAAGTATTACAAACACAAATTTTATACGAGCAGGGGTAAAATGCGCTTAAATATCTGTATTGTCAAAAAGTTATTGCGGTAATTGATTCCGAATTAATACTATTAGAAACTAGATTTGCTCATCCTGAGCGATTTATTATAGAGCAAACATTCAAATCCAATCTTTATATAATCCCTGAGTCAGATAATGGCTTGGGGATTATTGGTTTTGTTGAGTTAATGGTTTTCTTATTTCTACTTGAGGGAATATATACGAAAGGAGGACGAAAAGCTACATTAATAGTTATAACAAAAGCCTTTTCAGCTTCAATATTTAAAAAATAAACCTTTTTCTTATCATTATTATCTACATAGGTCCGAATATTTATTTTATGAAAATCCGATATGAATTTTAACGGGAATAAATTTTTTGGAGAAATTTTCTGCATAGAAAAAGCTACTAAAGAAATATAGTACTTTCCTTCAAAAGAATCAAGTTGTAATTCTTTAGGAACAAGTTATCTAATTGCTTCATAAGGAAAACTCCAATGTAAAAATAATGCATTATTCCATTCCTGATAGTATTCCCATTTTCCATCAGGAATTTTCCAGGGACGATGAGAATTGGAATTGATAATATTTTGAATATTAGGACATTTAAACATAAAAATATTTTTATAGTTTTATGTTATAAATATAATTTATCAAAATATAGATAAAAGTGTTATTTATTTATCAATGTGATTGCATTTATCATCTAGAAATAAAATATTTTAATAGGATTAAAAATTAATATCCCAGATTCCTACGGTTCTTTCAAGTTCAATTAAAGCTGAACAGTAATTAAATAAGGTCTGATAATAATTTTGTTGTATGTCATTATAAGTTCTTTGAGCATCCAATACTTCAAGTAGTGAAGTATTTCCTCTTTTGTATGAATAAACCTTACCTTCAAGAATGGATTTGGAATTTGAAAGTAAACCGTTGGAAAACTGTTGCATTTGTTTTTTTGTATTTATATAATTTTGATAGGCCTGGGTTACTTCAGTCTGAATTTGAAGCTCAATTTGCTTATATTCTGTTTCTGCTTTTTGAATTGAATATTGAGCAGTTTGAACTTCGCCTTTTCGGTTATTTAAAAAACGTAAAGGAATGGTTATTCCGGCTGTAATACCTGTATGGTAAGGTGAAGGAGCTTCATCATTAGTAGCTTTTCCATTGATTTGCATACCAGCATTGATTCCTAAATCCATAATACGGTTAGCTTTAGCCAGTTTCATCATTTTTTGTGAAATATCTTTGTCTTGCATAGCTGCTTGTAAATCGGCACGATTATTTTGTGCTGTAGTTATCAAATCTGAAAGTTTAAATTCTTTATTGAAATCTGAAAAAGTGCTAGTTGCAGAAAATAAAGAATCTTTTTGTGGTTTTCCCATTAATAAATTTAAAGTAATGAGTGAATTTTTCCATTCGGATTCTGCTTTATAAACCTCGTTTAACATAAATTGAGCTTCTAGTTTACTCTGTTTGGAATCTGTGAGTGTTATATCCCCTAATTTATAACGAATACTGTCTGATGAAGCCAAATTGGACAAGATTTTATAGGAATTAAGCTGTACGTTCAATAAATTTTTATTTTGGATACATTCTAGAAATTGTAAGGAAGCATTAGCATATAAATTTCTCAGAAAATCCTGAAGTAAATATTGGTTTTGTGTCACTTGACTTTTGGCTAGGTCAATACGGGCTTTACGTTTACCTCCAAGTTCAATGGTCCAACCTAAACCGGTTTCCAGCGTGTTTCCCATCTTTTTTTGATTGTGTGAGCCAGCTATATTCCATTCTATATCTGGAATAATCTTAGCATTTTCTATTTCAGCTTCTGCGAGATTTACGTTATATTTTTGTGCTGCGTATTCCAAGTTATTTTCTTTAACCTGTTTAATAAAATCTGTATAACTCAGCTGTTTTTTACTAAAAGTAGTATCCACTTGGGCTTTTAAAACAGAAGTAATAAGTAAAAGACAAATAAATAGTTTAAAAATATAGTGTGTCAATTTCATAAATTTCAATTTTTAAAAGTCTATTATTTTTTTCTTTCCCCATTTAGATTCTATAATGTAATATAGAGCGGGCAAGGCAAATAGTGTAATAATAGTTGAGAATAACAATCCATATACAATTACGGTAGCCAATGTACGCTGTACATCAGATCCAATGCCAGTGGCTAAAGTTGCGGGGAGTAATCCTAAAATAGCCACAGTAGCAGTCATTAATACTGGCCTAAATCGGTCTTTAGTTCCTATGATAACAGAATCGAGAAGGGGAAATCCTTGTTTTCTTAAAAAATTTAGATGAGATATCATAATTACTCCATTTTGTATGGCCACACCCGATAATGCTATAAATCCAACGGCAGAAGAAACATTTAAAGTCATGTTTCTAATATTCAATGCTAACAAACCACCAAACAAGGCTAGAGGAACAATACTCATAAGTAGACCCGCTTGTCTGAATTTTCCAAATGCACTATACAACAAAATAAACATAATACCAAGAGATAGGGGTACGATAAATGCTAGACGAGAATAAGCTCTATTCTGGTTCTCAAATTGTCCTCCCCATTTAATATGGTATTTTTCATGATTGTATTTTACGTTTTTTTCAATTTTATTTTGGGCTTCTTCCAAAAATTTCCCCAAATCTTGATCTCTTAAATTTAGTTTTACTGTTAAATGCCTTTGATTCATTTCTCTTGTGATCGTGCTTTCTCCTGTGCTTAACTTGATATCACACACTTGCGATAAAGGTATTTTTGCACCTGTAGCGGATGTAAGCATCAGATTTGAAATTTTCTCCGGAGTATTTCTGCTATTCTCATCATAACGACATATAATATCGTATACTTTATTACCTATAAAAATTTGGGAAATGGCTTTTCCTCCTATAGCAACTTCAATAAGTTCAGCTACATCGGCTACATTAAGACCGTATTGAGCGATTTTATCTCTATTAGCATGTATTTGAAGCTGCGGTAACGGAGGTTCCTGATCTATAGCTAAATCCACAGCTCCTTTTACATTTTTTAATGTTTTCATTACATCATCTGCAATTCTTCTGGTTTCAATGAAATCATCTCCATAAATTTTCACCACCAGCTCACTATGAGCACCTGATATTTTATCCATGACGCCATCAATCATAGGCTGGGAAAATCCAATATTAAAACCCGGAAGTGTTTCATATTCTTTTTCCAGTTCAGCTATAAGATCGTATTTGGATTTTCCTTTTTTCCATTTCTTATAAGGCTTTAATCCAATTGATACCTCAAAGTGAGAAGCGGTCCAGGGGTCAGTTCCATCATCATTTCTTCCGGCTTGTACCATTATATAGGTAACTTCATCATGTTTTATGGTACGAGCACGTAGAGTATCACTCAGTTCTTTAGATTTTTCAACAGAAATACCCGGAGGTAATTGTACTTGTAACCATATGGACCCTTCATCTAAAGGTGGCAGAAAATCTTTTCCTACATAAAAAGCCAATAAAAAAGTACATCCTAAAATAATTCCTAATGGGAGAAAGATTTTTTTTGGAGATTGCATAATCTTTTTTATACTTGAATGATATTTGTCAGTTAATTTTTCCAACCATTTATTATGATAGAGTTTTTGTGGCTTTTTGTATAGGAAATAAGCTAATCCCGGTATTAACAATAAAGCAACGAGTAAGGCTCCAAAAAGTGCATAGCTAATGGTAAATGCCATAGGAGTGAATAATTTTTTTTCTACTCTTTCAAAAGCGAATAAGGGTAGATAGGCTGTGATGATAATTATAGTGGAGAATAATATAGGTTTGGCTACTTCTGTGGCTCTTTGTGTGATCGTTTTTTCATGAAATTTCTTGTCGGGTTCTTCTTCTCGTTTTCTAAGTATGGTTTCCATCATTACAATAGCTCCGTCTACAATAATTCCAAAATCGATAGCTCCAAGAGAAAGTAAGTTTGCAGGAATGTGTGTAAAATACATAAGGATAAATGCAATAAGTAAAGAAATGGGGATGGTAATAACAACTAGTAAAGCTCCTCTCCAACTACCTAAAAATACAATTAAAACTACTAAAACTAATGACATTCCTTCCAATAAGGTATGAGATACGGTATTTAATGTAGTATTTACTAATTCAGTTCTATCTAAAAAAGGATGTATTTTTATTCCTTTGGGTAAAATTTGGGTATTAAGTTCGTTTATTGCCTCATGTACACTTTCTAAAACTTTGGATGGATTTTGTCCTTTTAATAAGAGTACAATTCCTTCAATACTTTCAGATTGATTCCGTTTTTTGTCTGTGAAGCCTAAAACTCCTTTACGCTCTATATTTCCATATTTTAGTTTACCTAAATCATTCAATAAAATAGGAACTCCGTTTTTTGTTTTTACAACTATTTTACCTATATCTTCCAGATTTTTAACTAAACCGATTCCACGTATTACATATCCTAAATCTCCACGTGGAAGAATACTTCCTCCGGCATTTACATTGTTATTTTCAATGGTTTGAATAACCTCCCCTAAGGATAACTGATATTGATCCAGCATTTTGGGATCTAACTCTATTTGAAATCGAGTGGTAATTCCACCAAAATTTGTCACATCTGCTATTCCTGCTACTTGTTTGATTCTTGGAATAATAACAAAATTTTGTAAATCAGTTAATTCTCGTAAATCATGTGTTTTACTTTCAATAATATATCTGTAAATTTCTCCAATCGGAGAAGTAAGTGGATCTAATTCAGGTAGGGCTTGGTAAGGTAATTCTACATCGTTAAGCCGTTCCTGTATTCTCATTCTAGCCCAGTAGTCATCTACACCATCTTCAAAAACAAGAGTAATTATAGAAAGGCCAAAAGTACTTTTACTTCGCATAACATGCATTCCCGGAAGACCATTTAAAGCCCGTTCAACAGGTATGGTTATTTGTTGTTCTATCTCTTCTGCGGCCAAACCCGGAACCTGTGTTACAACTTGAGAAGTTACATCAGCAATATCAGGATAAGCTTCAATGGATAGTTGTTTCCATGAATAATATCCAAATATGGAAAGTATAATGAAAAGGGTTACTAGTACCCAACGTTTGCGTATGGTAGTTTGAATAAGTTTATTCATGTTATTTTTTTATTTATTGAGCTTCCAGTAAATATATTCCTCCTTCGGTAACTATATGTTCACCAGTTTTTATACCTTTTTTTATTACGGTTTTATCTTTTGAAATATCTTTAGTTGTGACTTTTTTCTTTATAAATTTATTTTTGCCAATTTGTACAAAGACAAATTGTTCATCATTAACTTGATAAATTGCTTTAGTGGGGATGATAAGAGCTACTTCAGGTTCATTTTTGAAAAGAACATTTACATACATTCCCGGTTTTAATATTTTATCAGTGTTGTTGCATTCAATCAATACTTCAACACTTCGGGTATCTTCATCAACTATTTTATTGATATGAAATATTTTGCCGGTAATGTTTTTATCAGGAAAAGCATTAACATTGATGGTAACTTCTTTTAATTTATTGATATATCCTAAGTCTTTTTCTTTAATTTGTCCAGCAATCCATACTTTATTTAATTCGGCAATTGTAGCTATAGGTTGGGCATCTTCTTTTATATATTGTCCTATAACAATATTGCTAGTAATGATTTCACCTTTTAAAGGAGAGGTAACTATAAGGGGCTGACCTAATTTTTGGTGATTAGGGTTGATATTATATACTTTTAGTGCGGCTGATGCATTTTCGAGCGCTGATTTTTTTGTTTGGTAGTCTGTTTGGGCTTCCTCTACAACACGTTGTATGCCCACACCATGCTTTAATAAATCTTTTTGTCTCTTCAAATTTAAATTTGATAATGTATATTCTTGTTGTGCTTCGAAGTAATCTTTTTGAGCATTAAAATATTCAGGAGAGCTGATTGTGAAAAGGGGAGTTCCTATATTTACTTTTTGTCCTAATCTTACAAATGATTGGCTTATTCTTCCGGCAAAGGGTGGAATAATTTCTGCATAATTGGTTGGTATGGCTTTTACTTCACCCACTGTCAATAGATCTGGACTAAGCCATTCACTTTTTACGGATTCAATTTTTATATGATTTTTTATATTTGAATTTTCTGATAAGAAAATAGTATTTCCACTTACGATATATGCAGGTTTTTCTTCTGTGTTTTGTTTATGGCAAGAATGCATTGTAAGTGCACTCCATAAAAATAAGTGTAAGTTTCGGATTTTTATAGATATCATGATCTCCGCTTTAGATTTAGTGAACCTCTTTTTTTTCTGCAAATCTAGGCGAACGGTTTGTAGTTGGTTATTAGAAACCTCTTAAAAAAAAATTAGAATTTTATTAGAAGGTTATTTTTTTACTAATAGGGGAGTTGTAAAATAAAGGTTGTTCCTTTGTCTGAATTGTTGTTAACGGTAATAGTTCCAGAATGTAAACAGATGATTTTTTTGGTTAAAGATAGTCCTATTCCATTTCCATAAGTATATTCTTTATTTTTGCCTCTGTAAAAAGGAGTAAAAATATTAGGAATATCTTTTGGCGAAATGCCTATGCCATTATCTCTAAATTCAATTTGAATTATATTATGGAGGAATGATATGAAAACTTTACATAAATGATCTCCAGAAAATTTGCATCCGTTTTCAATAAGATTTACAAAAGCAACTTTTAATAAATATTCATTTCCATTGATAATGAATTCTTTTTCAAATGTAACATCATTTTTGAAAGATAGGCTTGCATTGTACTCTGGGTTAGCTTGCTGTACTTGTATGCATGCTTCTATTAAGATTTCATCTATTCGTATGGGCTTAAAAGTTATTTCTGAAGGATCATAGTTTGCTTTGGCAAAATCTAATAGATTGTTGGCCAATTTTGCAATTTTTTTTGCATCCGATAGGGAATTTTGAAGTATTATTTTGTATTCTTCGGAAGTTTTATTTTTAGTTAATGAAAGTTCGAGTTCGGTTATTATAGCAGCTAAAGGGGTTCTTAGCTCATGTGAAATATTGGAAACAAAATGTTTTTGTGCTTCAAATGAATTTTCTAAACGTATAAGCATTTGGTTAAAAGTAATAGCTAATTCTGATAGTTCATCTTTATTTGGTTTTGTGTCCAATCTTAAATTTAAATGATTAGCAGATATTTCATTCATTTTATCATTCAAATCTTTAACGGGTTGAAATGCTTTTTTAGAAAAATAATATCCCGCTATAAATATAAAAATGATTGAAAAAATAAATATAATACATGTGTTTTTTAGTAGAGAACTTAATTCATTATATCCATAAAGATCATAAGAAGCAGCTGTAACTATATACTTGTTACCTTCAAATAGATAGACCATTCCTATTACCTGCCAGTCTCCCTGATGAAATTTTATTTCTCCTTTGTTATAAATTTCATTAATCATTTCAGGAGTTTCTTTCACAAAATCAATATCTACTGCGTCATGATAAAAAAGGTTAAAATTTTTATCATAAATAGCAACTTCTACTTCATTAATTGTTTGGGAATTGTTATGGTAAATTTGTTGCAGAGTTTGGGCAGGAACTTTGGCTTTAAAAAAGAGATTTGCTTTAGTTATTGCTTCTTTTTTTAATAAGGAATAGAATTCTTTGTCTCTGTTGTGTTTTGCAGAGTAATAAATGATAGAGGCAAAAATAAGAAGTAGAGTAGCTGTTATAAGTGAAAATAATAAGGTAAGCTTGATACGGATTTTCATTCTTCAGATTTTAAGATAAAACCCATTCCTGATTTTGTATGAATTAACTTATTGTCAAATTCTTTGTCAACTTTTTTTCGTAAGTAATTAATATAAACATCAATAAAGTTTGTTCCGGTATCAAAATGAGTGTTCCATACTTTTTCTGCAATTTCTTTTCTTGAAATTACTCTTTCCTGATTTTGTAATAAAAATTCCAGAAGTTTAAATTCTTTAAGGGTTAGGTTTAGCTCTTTATTATTTCTTTTTACAATTTTGGTTTTTAAATTCATTTCTAAATCGGAAAATCTTAAAATAATTCCAGATTTATTTTTTAAGCTTCTTTTTAAGATAGCTTTTATTCTAGCAACTAATTCCCTCATTTCAAAAGGCTTTACCAAATAATCATCTGCACCAGCATCAAACCCTTCTATTTTATCATCCGTAGTTCCTAAGGCTGTTAACATTAATATAGGAAGATCAGGTTTTAAGTTTCTTACTTCTTTACAAAGGTCTAATCCGTTTATTTCCGGTAATATAATATCAGTAATTAGTAAATTAAATTCTTGTGTTAAAATTAGTTTTTTCCCAGTTAAGCCATCATAGGCTTGAGTAGTGTTAAAACCTTGTTCATCCAAACCTCTTTTTATAAGTTCAGAAACTCTTAAATCGTCTTCAACCAGAAGAATATTCATAAGAGCAAATTTACAGTTTCTTTTTTAGAATATCATATTCTTATTATTTAGATATCAGTATCTAATAAGGGTTATTTTTATAGATTATAGTTCATAATTTTTTAAATTCATTATAAGTGATTGAGTGATTTAATGAGTGAAATATAGTTATTATTAAATTGTTTTAAATAAATAGAAAGGTTTATTTAAAAATAATTAGTTATAAAGTGTTAAAATATTATTTAATCAAGATATAAACATTTAGAAATGTTACATTCATTTTTAAAATTGATATAATAGATTAAAATAATATATAAAATGCGAATTTTATAAAGTTTAAGATTTATAATTTTGAATTTTTAAGATTTATATTGTTCTTTTTAGAATATTTTATTGAGCAATATTAGGTTTTAACCAGTATTTAGCTTGCTCTAAATCTATTTCTTTTCGTTTTGCATAGTCTTCTATTTGCTCTAAAGTAATTTTACCTAAGCCAAAATATTTGGATTGAGGATTAGCAAAATAATATCCTGAAACAGAAGAGGCTGGAAACATGGCTAAATTTTCGGTTAGTTCACAGCCAATACTATCTTTTACATCTAATAATTCCCAAATAGTAAGTTTTTCCAGGTGATCCGGACAAGCAGGATAACCAGGGGCAGGACGTATGCCTTGATATTTTTCTTTTATTAAGGATTCATTCTCTAAGGATTCATCTGGAGCATATCCCCAAATTTCTTTTCGTACTTTTGCGTGCATATATTCCGCAAGAGCTTCAGCAAAACGATCAGATAAGGCTTTAGTCATAATAGCTAAATAATCATCATTTTCTTTTTCAAAATGTTTAGCTAATTGTTCAGCTCCGAAAATAGTTACAGCAAAACAACCAATATAATCATGGATAGAATCAGAATTTTTTGGTAAAATAAAATCAGATAATGCAAAATTTGATGCATTGGCTGTTTTTTTAGATTGTTGGCGCAAAGTTCTAAAAATATTTAGAAAATTTCCTTTTTCATCATATAGCTCAATATCATCTTTTTCATTGGAATTTGCTGCAAATAAACCAATTACAGCTTTTGGTTGTAATAATTTTTCTTTTATGATTTTAGCTAATAAAATCTTAGCATCTTCATAAAGGGTAGAAGCTTCTTTACCTACTATTGGATCTGTTAGTATTTGTGGAAATTTACCGGTTAATTCCCAAGATTTGAAAAAAGGTTGCCAGTCAAAGTATTCTGATAGCTCCTCCAAATTTATATGATTTATAACTTGAATTCCCAATTTCTTAGGTTTGAATGGGGTAAACTTGGACCAATCAATTTTAAATTTATTTTTACGGGCATCCGCAAGACTTAAATATTCTTTATCTACACTTCGGTTGAGGTAATTATTTCTTAAATGTTCATATTCTTCTTTTATTTCCTTTGTGAATTTTTCTTTTTGAGAAGATAAAAGAGATGAAGCAACAGTTACAGATTTGGAAGCGTCTAAAACGTGTATAGTAGTATAGCTATATGATGGTGCTATTTTTAAAGCAGTGTGAATTTTAGAGGTGGTAGCTCCTCCGATCATTACAGGAAATTTCAAATTTCTTTTTTCTAATTCTTTTACTACTTCTATCATTTCATCTAAAGACGGAGTTATTAAACCGCTTAATCCAATGATATCTACTTTTTGTTCAATAGCGGTTTGTATAATTTTTTCCTTAGGAACCATAACTCCTAAATCTATGATTTCATAGTTATTGCAAGCTAAAACTACGCCAACTATATTTTTCCCGATATCATGCACATCTCCTTTTACGGTAGCCATTAATATTTTGCCATTTGATTGAGCTTCTCCAGATTTCTCTGCTTCAATAAAAGGTTGTAAATAAGCTACTGCCTTTTTCATTACTCTTGCTGTTTTTACTACTTGTGGAAGAAACATTTTTCCGGAGCCAAAGAGTTCTCCAACCGTGTTCATTCCATCCATTAAGGGGCCTTCGATAACATCTAAAGGACGAGCAGCTTGTAAACGAGCTTCTTCAACATCTTCTTCTATATGATCAGCATTTCCTTTTATTAAAGCAAATTCTAAACGTTTATTTACAGGAAAAGTTCTCCATTCTTCAATTTTATTTTCATGACTTATAGTTTTATCTTGAGAAATATTTTCAGCATATTCAATCAGTTTTTCTGTAGCTTCTTCATTTTTATCAAATAATACATCTTCAATTTTTTTTAGTAATTCAGGTTCTATTTCTTGATATATAGCTATTTGAGTTGGATTAACAATTCCCATATCCATACCATATTTAATAGCATGATAAAGAAAAGCGGCATTAATTGATTCCCTTACTTTGTTATTTCCTCTGAACGAAAAAGATACATTACTTACCCCACCGGAAACTAAACATCCGGGTAAGTTTTTTTTGACCCAATAAGTGGCTTCAAAAAAATCAAGGGCATTTCTTCGGTGTTCCTGCATTCCGGTGCCTACTGGAAAAATATTGAGATCAAAAATAATATCGGAAGGATTAATACCTAACTGATGAACTAAAATTTCATAGGAGCGTTTGGATATAATTTTTCGTTTTTCCAGATTATCGGCTTGTCCATCTTCGTCAAAAGCCATAACAATCATAGCAGCTCCATATCGTTTAATAATTTTAGCTTTTTTTATAAATTCATTTTCACCTTCTTTTAAGCTAATGGAGTTAACTATTCCTTTACCTTGCAGATTTTTTAATCCGCACTCAATAATTTCCCAGTTAGATGAATCAATCATTATAGGCACTCTTGCTATATCTGGTTCTGAAGCAATTAATCGAAGAAATGTAGTCATTGCTTTAACTCCATCTATTAATCCTTCATCCATACAAATGTCAATAATCTGAGCGCCTCCTTCTACCTGATCTCTGGCAACAGAAAGAGCTTCATCATATTTTTCATTTTTAATAAGATTAAGAAACTTTCTTGAACCTGTAACATTTGTTCTTTCACCAATATTAATAAAGTTAATATCAGAAGATAAAACGAAAGATTCTAGACCAGATAATTTTAATGATTCTTGCATAATTTAAAAGTATACAAAGTTACAATTTAGGTTTTAAATAAATGTTTTTGTGATTTTGATTTGTATTTAATTTAATTAAAAGTTTAAATTTGGCTCAAATTATTATCTACTATGAAATTTATTAAAATATTATTTATTTTTTATTCAGGTATTATTTTTTCTCAAAAATATATCCCTATAGATACAGCAGATAAAAGTGAAAGAGATTTAGCTGTTTCCGCTTTTAAAAAATCCAATAAACAATATATAGAATCTATAAAAAAACAATATTCTGGAAAAGAAGGAAAATTAATGGTTAAAGAATATGAAGGTTTTTTTAAAGATTTTGAAGAGGAAATAAAAAAAGGGACTTTTTGTTTTGATTCTCGTTTTATAGACTATTCCAATCAAATGTTAGCCAATTTAAGAAAGGATAACCCATTAATTCCAAATAATACCCAAATATTAATTTCAAAAGATCCTAGTTTAAATGCATATTGCCTACCCGATGGGACTTTTGTTTTAAATATGGGATTGTTTCATTGGTTAAGTAATGACGATCAGTTAGCTGCAGTTGTTTCACATGAACTCTCTCATAAAATTTTAGAACATTCTTTAAAAAAACAATTGTATTTAATAAAAAATGAATTATCCTCAAAGTCTAAAGGAGAAGCAAAGAGTATAAAAAAACAAAAATACAATAAGAGCAGGATAGCCTTTGATTTAATTAAAAATAAGTTATATGCTACTGGTGAATTAAGCAAAAAAAATGAATATTCAGCGGATTCATTAGGTGTAATTTTAGTAAAAGCTTCTTCTTATAACCAAGGGGCTTTTATAGAGGCTTTACAATTAATGGCAAAGTATGATACTTTAAAACCTAAAGGATTAAATATTGGAACATATAAAAAAGTGTTTAATTTGCCAAACCAGTCGTTTAGAGATGAGTGGTTGAATAAAGAAGGTTTTTCCCAATATGATTATTCCTTGTATAAAGAAAAATTAAATAAGGATTCACTTTCGTCACATCCTGAATTGAAAAACAGGATTGATCGGTTAAAAAAAGATTTTCCTGAATTAGAAAAAAAATCAAAAAAATCTATATCTAGTACTGCATTAAAAAATTTGCAGGGAATAGCTAAAAATGAACAAGTACCTTCAATGTATTTTTTTGAAGAGTATGGATTGGGGATTTATTTGTGTTTGATACGTTTACAAGAAAATATAAAAGATATATATTATAAAGAATGGTTAGGGAAATGTTTTGAAAAAATATATGAAGGAAGAAAAAATTATCAGTTAAACAGATATTTAGAAAGAGTAGATCCTAAAAAACAGTCGGAAAGCTATCAGCAGTTTTTAAATTTTATGTGGAATTTATCTTTAGATGAAATTAAAAATATAACAGATTATTATACACAAAAAGCATCTTCTTAGTAGATGCTTTTTGTATATAATTAAGATAACAATAAATTTCTAATATTAGAAATTTATTTTTTCTAAACGTATTTGATTATATTTTTCTTTTTCATTGTATTCATTTAATATAATATATCCTTCTTTTGCTTTAATAGGGAATATAGTATATTTATCTTCTTTAGAATAAATAGGAATTTTTTCTTCTTTAATTTTTCCATTTATAATAGTATTTACCCCTAATATCCATTTTTTCTCGGATTTTAAATAATCTATAAAAAAGAAAGCAATACCTGTATCATTTTTTATATATTGAGAAAATAAATAATCATGACTATAACCTTTGGTTAGCTCCTTTTGAATTGTTTTTACAGATTTAAAATTAAAATCTTTATCCATAGAAAATAAAATAAAATCTGTAGTTTTTCTATTCGCTTTAGTAACTCCTTGGGTTATCTCACCAATAATAGGAATAGGAAGCCATATACCGTTTTTTTCAGGTTTATATTTTTCTGTTAAAATAGATATAGTACCATCTTTAAAAATATAAAAACTGGTGGGTAATAAACGGAAATTTTTTTCTACTCTTCCATTTTTATCTATTTCTATTTGTTTATTAAATTCATTCCATTGAGAGTATTTTTTAAATATTTCTTTTCCATTATTATCTAGTACAATTTTAAAAAAACCTAAATTTTTTTCCAGATTAAAATTAGAGTTTTTCAAAAATTTAGAATAGGATCCACAAATAATAAGTTGATTATTAATTTCTTTAGAAATTAAAGTATGATTATATTTACTTCTTGTATTTTCAAATATATATTCATATTTCTTTTTTCCATTTGTAGGGTCTAATGCGATAATTTTATATTCTAAAGGATATATATTATAATTGCATTCTAAAAGGTATATATTATTTTGAGAAATATTTTCAATAGCCACAGTATTAAAAATATTGATTTTTTGCACAGGATTATATTCATAGCTCCATAATAATTTATTTTTCGTATTATAGTAACGTATAAATTTATTTAAATGCTTTTTGGTTTCCTGTCTTTCTATAATACAAATGGCATTATGCTTTCTATCTACATAAATTGATCCTTTATATTTAACTTTTTTTAACTGTTTATTAAATTCAGTTTTATTTTTGGATATTTCTATAATATCTCCATTTTTATACCAATAATCTGGCGATATAGTTTTTTCTTTTATATATATAATACAATAAGATTCAAATGTTAATGTCTTATAGTTAAGTTCGAATTTTAATAATAATTCATTATTGTTTATGAGAGAGCAAGAAATATAATTTTGAGATAATAATCTATGATATTTTTTTCTTATAAATGTATTATTAGATACCTTATTTAAATTTTTATCTAAAATTACATATTCCATTTGAATGTTATCTTTATCTACTTCTCCTTGGTTGAAAAAGTAAATGTATCCATAAACTTGATCTTGAGAATCATATAAGATATTGCTTCCTATAATTTCTCCAACAGCTAAACTAGCTAAGTCTTGTATTTGAGCTTGGATGAAGCTCATTGTAATCATAAAAAAAGTAAATAATAATGATTTTTTCATAGTCATTAGATTTATATATTTTATATAGAGTTGATTTAATTTTTTGTAGTAAAAGGCGCATTAAAATAAATAAACTATTTTTTTAAGTTTTATTTTGGTTTCCAAAATCATGATAAGCTTAGGATACCTAAAATTAATAAATTCTTTAAGGTTATTATAAAAGTTGAAGAAGATTCTTTTTTTTCATGTAATTATGTTTTATTTTTTAATCTCAAAAGTAAGATTCTGAATATTGAATAACGAAAAAAAAGAATATTTATTTTTTATTTAATGAATATAAATAACTGATTAAATAATTTATTTATATATTAAATTTCTTAAAATAGTAAAAAAAATAGGTGTTTAATTTGTTGGTTTATTTATAAATATATGTTATTGAGTAAATTATAAATTTTCACATCATATATTATTTTTCTTCAGTATTCTAAAAATATATTTAAAATAAGAGAGATTTAAAATATAAATAAAGCTTCTTTAAGACCACTAAGTGTCATTTTCCATAAAAAATTAAAAAAAGATTTATCTTTAGACCTTGTTAGTTCTTTAATTGTATATATTTTTAAAGAATCACCATTGTTATCCTTCACAGCAAGATTGGCAAGAGAGGATAATAATTTCTTTTCTTCCTTTCCGTTGTTTTTATATATGGAAATTTTAAGGTCTTTGTATTCCATACCAAAAGAACCATTCCCCGTATTTTCATTCCCGTTAAAGTTAAATAAGGTCTGATCAATAATTCCATCCGCAGAAACGTGCAAATAGGGTTTTATAAACATATTTAATTTTTGTGCTGGTAGATGCTTGATTGTTCCCAAAACAGAAAAATTTCCTTGAGTATTCATTACATTAAATTTCCATAATGCGGATAGCTGAGCTGAATCCATAAATTTACTTTTAAAGTCAACACTTACATCAGGAAGGGAATTAACTTTGTATCCGCTGGCAACATTTTTAATAGTAGCATTTATATCAGAAAAAAATATTTTTCCTGTACCTTTGTCCAAAGACTCTTCCTCATAAGATAGATAGGATTTTATTAAGTTGATTTGTCCCAAAAAAAGTTTAAATTTCAAATCATGAAGTTTTTTATTAAATAAAGGTTTATATACTGCTATATATTCATCTTTTGGTATATCATATTGATGGATGGTTGTATATAATCTATAAAAAGTAATTAAAGGTGCGGTAAATTTAATTTCATTATTTGGTAAACCTAAATCAAGATTAGGTATATCCATTTTGTTTAGACTAATAGTATATGCATCTATTCCTTTTTTTTTCATGAATATTATTTGGCTATTTATAGGAAACATTTTCAAATTAGAAAGATTAATCGAATTATTTTTAAAATCTATATATCTTATATACAAAGAATGATAGCCTAAATTATAATAAATAGAATTAGCAGTTAAATGAAATCTTGAAAAAGAAAAAGGAATTGATAGAGTAATATTTTCAGAATTATTATTAAAAATAATATCATTTACTGTAACATTAACATTTTTTGAAGAAAATAAAAGTGTGTTTTTTAAAGCATCATATTGAAATATATTTGAATTTTTTATAACAAAGGCATTAATATGTAAATTAAGGCCTAAATCAGAATTGTTCAATTGTAATTTTTTGCTTATTGATTTAGAATTCTTATTATGAATAAGAATAGCATACATATTATCAATAATAATAGTCGGTGCTTGAATAAAAAAATCATTATTATCAGTATTCCAATTAATTTTAGGAATACTTATAGTTTTAATGTCAGCTTTAAACAAATATTTAGATAATTTTTGTTTAGTAAAAGATATTCGCGATATTTTAGGAATTATTTTTAAACTATGGGCAATAAAAGCATCATTAGCTAACATCATCTTATCTAAATGAAATGTATAATTTTTAAGGGTAGAATAAAATATATTATTTGCTTGTAATTTGTAATTACTGTAAGTAAATGGTAATTTTTTAGTAGTATTGGTTATTAACGTATTAATCACAATATCGTTCATTGTATAATTGATATTGTCCATTTTTAAAACATTAATTTTATTAATGTTATAGTATTTAATATTAGCATTTTCGATAGAAAATTTTTTAATATTTAAAATGTCATCAAAATAATAAGTAAACCTAGATTGTGATTTAGAGGAAATTTTATGTGTAGGCGAATATAATTTAATATTGGTATTTGATAACTTAAGCTCATTAATTGTAATTTTATCATTCAGTTTATTATTAATATTTTTCATTAAAATATTAATATTATCACTTGCCAGACTATTCTCTATATTAACTTTGGATTTTAGAATTTGTATAGTATCTATACGTAAGTTGAACGGGATAATGCGATCAATATAAGAAGTTGTAATTTTATTTTTAGAAATTTTATTTTTAGAACTAATTAATATCTGAGTAGAATCAACCTCTATTTTAGAAGAAGTAACATAAAAAATGCCCAAAGAATCATATCCCCAATTTAATTTTTTTATTTCAGCAGCAGGAACTTGAATGTTTATAAGGCTTTTCTGTAAATAATTATTTTGTTTAAATTGTTCAGGGGTAATATCTGATTTGATTTCAATCTTTTCAGCCTCAATATTTCCATTATCAGTTTTCATTTTTGCCAACTTTAAATAATGTAGATCATTAAGTTGATAAAAAATATTATCAACACTTAGTTTTTCATTTTTAAAAGTAATAGGAATTCTTTTTTCCGTATTTGCAATATCCCATATAACTCCTGATAAATTGATGTTTAGGTTATTTAAAGAGACAATTTTTTTATGGTTTTCAGAAATAAAAAATTGCAGCTTACCATCTTTTAAAATAAAATTATTAATTTGTATAGATTTACCTATATCATAAGTTTTAATCTTTTTTTTCTTGATTTTATCGTTTTTCTTTTGATTAATAATAATATCAGGGCTATCAATTTCAATTAAATCAGCAATTAAATCTTTTTTAGAAAAAAAAGTGAAAAAATGAACTCCATGGATGGTTATTTTTTTTATTTTAATATTATATATTCCAATATTTTTAATTTTTGGAAAAATACTAATCCCTTCTATAACCATTTTTCTTTTAAATAAAGAATAAGAAACTCTTGAATAATTGAAATTATAAGGAGTATCGTTTTTTTCATTAATGAAAGCAGGAAGACTGTTATTTATCCATTTTCCTAGTCCCAAATCTAAAATACCTCCTAAAAAAAGCAATAAGACTATCCAAAAAGAAATTTTTTTCCACTTCATACAATTGGATTCTTTTAATCAAATGTATATAAAAATAAAATAAAAAAGTATAAAATATGAAAATAAGTAAAAAGAAAAATGATATTGTTTAATAATGAGAAAATACACCAGGCATATAGGCTTTAAATATTTGTAAAATATAAAGGTGATTTCTATATAAATTTTATAATTTTAGAACTTAAAAATAAATAGACAAAATGACACTACCAATTATTTTAGAAGTTCGTTATCAAGAATTATTTAGTCAATTAAGTAATCAATCTATTGAAGAAGAAACGCAAAAATTACTAGAACAAAAAGATTTTTTAAATAAAGATGAATGGTTAAAGGGTTTGGTTTTGTGTGATTTAGCACTTGCTGAAGATAAAGTTACCGAAGAAATAAAAAAATTATACACTCAATTATATAAAAAAAACAGTAATCTTTATTTTTCTTCAGGCTTAGATGAAACAGATTATAAATTTTGGTTCAAAAAAAATGAAGAAATAAATGATAAGTTTATAGAAAATAACTTTCCAAGAGCTTATGTTGAAAGAGATTATATACTAGAAACAGCCCGAAGGCCTTATAGGAATAGGGAAAAAGAAAGAGAATATCTCTTAACGGGTATAGAGTTAGAAGATCCTGCTTGTATGGCAATATATGGGTATAATTTATACTTTGCAATGAGGGGGGAAGAAGAAAATAAAATAGAGGGGAAGAAATGGATTGAAAAATCTAAAGAGTTAGGGTATCACAATGCAGATAATTATCTTTTGAATGTAATTTATTATACAGAAACCGATAATAATAAAATTCTTGAGGCTATAGAAGAATATAATAAATCAAGAAAAGAAGAATCAGAAAAGTCCTATCATTTATTAGGAGAATTTTATTTATACAAAGAAGAAAATATTGAAAAAGCAAAAGAAGCTTTAATAGAGGGAATAAAATATAATAACCCTTTCTGTTGTTATATTTTAGGGATAAACATATTAAATGATAGAGTTTCCGGTTATGATAAAACAGAAGGAATTAAACTATTAGAAGAAGCCTATGAGTATGGAGTAATTTATGCAGCCAATTGGTTAGGTCGTTATTATTACTACACTCAGGATGGAAATAAATCAATAGAAAAATCAATAGAATGGCATGAAAAAGCTAAGCTATATTATTTTGAAGATTCCTTAGTTGAATTAGCTTTGATATACTTGTATGAAGATTCTGTAAAAGATCTGGAAAAGGGACAGATTTATTTAGATTGGGCAGTGAAAGAAGAAAGTACCCGAGCGATGACAGAAAAATCACATTTGTTATTAAATCAAGAAGTGCCTGATATAGAAGGAGCTCAAAAATTATTAGAAAAAGCCATAGAATTAGGAGATTCCTATGCGCCTTATCGCTTAGGGCTTATGTATGAAAGAGGAGATATCGGAAAAAATCCTGATTATTACAAAGCTTTTGAACTATATCAATTATCAGCAGAGAGAGGTCATATTTATGGAATAGAATTGGTGGGGCATTATTATAGAATAGGTATAACAAAAGCAGAAGAAGCAAATCCGGAAAAAGCGATAGAATATTTTAATCAAGCGATAGAAAAAGGTTCAGAATATGCTAAAGTTGAATTAGCCTTTTGTTATGAAGATGGATTTGGAGTTGAAAAAGATTATCAGAAAGCCTATGACTTATTTAAAACAGCTGCAGAAAACGGATATGTATATGCTTATAATAAAATAGGTTATTATGAAGAAGATGGGTTAGTAGGAGAAAAAAATGATGCCAAAGCATTTCAGGCGTATCAAAAAGCTGCAGAAGGTGGCAATATTGAAGGAATTTACAATGTTGGGAGATCCTATAAATATGCAATAGGAGTTCCTGAAAATCCGGAATTGGCTATAGAAAATTATAAAAAAGCTATAGAGTATAATTATGGAGATGCCTTTATAGAATTAGCCTTATCTTATGAAACAGAATATGGGGGGCTAGAATTTGATGCACAAAAAGTGATGGAATATATGATGAAGGCGGCAGAACAAGGATATTCCTTTGCGCAATATAAAGTAGGCTATTATTACTATTATGGATTGATAGAAAGAGATTTCGAAAAAGCGTTAGATTGGCTTCACAGATCTTTTGAAAGAGGCTATCCCTATGCCGCTTTGCTTATAGGGGACTACTATTTGTATAATGATGGAAGACAGGAAAATCCAGAATATGATAAAGCATTTGAATATTATCTGGCAGCAGAGCAGCAAGGAGTGATTTCAGAAGGATTAGGAGTTTGTTATGAATATGGGATAGGAACAGAAGAAAATTCTAATGAAGCTTTCAAATATTATACCTTAGGAGCAGAAGAAGGATATACGGCAGCTAAATACAGGTTAGGTACAGCCTACAAATATGGAATAGGTACAGAACAAAATCAAGAGGAAGCCTATCGATGGCTTTCAAAAGCCGCAGAAGAAGGTAATACACAAGCAGAATATTATACGGCTCTTATGCTGTTGGAAGGTGAAGGAACTAATCAGGATTTAGAAAAAGGAATTGTCCAATTAACCAAAGTTGCAGAAACAGAACATGCAGATGCACAATTTGAATTAGGAAATTGTTACTTAATGGGTAAAGGAGTTGCCGAAGATGAAATTAAAGCCATGATGTGGTACCAGAAAGCATCAGATAATGGTCATGAACAAGCTCGCAAAATAACAGGAAAAAGAGAAAGAAGAAGAAGATAAAGAATTTAAAATTAATTTCATAAAAAATTATTAGCATAATAAAAGTAGTTTATGCAAGCAGAAGATAATAAATATTTATTTCAGGTAAACCTGAAAGGAATGATTGAATTACTTTCAGAACATATTTACAGCGCACCCAACGTATTTATAAGAGAACTTTTACAAAATGGAATTGATGCAGTAACTGCAAGGAAAAATTTAGATAAAATTGAAGGAGAGATCAATATTTTCCTAAAAGAAGAACAAGAAATTCCACAATTAATATTTGAAGATAACGGAATAGGTCTTTCAGAAGAAGAAGTACACCAATTTCTTTCCGTAATAGGGCAAAGTTCCAAAAAAAGAGAGATAGATGAAAAAGATTTTATAGGTAAATTTGGAATAGGAATGCTTTCCTGTCTGGTTGTTAGTAATGAAATTATAGTTGAAACTCGTTCACTTCTAAAAAATAAAGGAATATGCTGGAAAGGAAAAGCCGATGGAACTTATACAGTAGAGCCTACAGAGAATATGCAAATGATAGGTACTCGGGTCATCCTTACTCCAAAAAAAGAATGGAAAACCCTTTTTAAAGAAGATGAAATAAAGAAAAATGTACTATACTATGGCGATGCATTGCCTATACAGATTAATTTTATAACTAATAAAGGAAAAGAAATATTAGTAGATAAAGATCCGGTATGGCTAAATAACGATAGTACAAAAGAAGAATTATTAAAATTT
Source organism: Apibacter adventoris (assembly GCF_002964965.1). Lineage (NCBI taxonomy): Bacteria > Pseudomonadati > Bacteroidota > Flavobacteriia > Flavobacteriales > Weeksellaceae > Apibacter > Apibacter adventoris. Next base: position 25,058 of record NZ_PSZN01000023.1, on the reverse strand, counting down.
GGAAAAAAAACATTTACTACTAATTTTATAGACTCATTTAAGTTATGTTCTAAAACTGGTGATATTCAAGGAATTGCTTATATCATACCCCATAAAGTTCAATTTTCAGGAAATACCAAGCAAAATAAAATTTATTTAAAAAGAATGTTTTTATGCGAAGATGCCAAGGGATTACTTCCGGAATGGTCAACATTTGTACGTTGTATAATTAACACCAATTCCTTACGCCCTACTGCATCACGAGAAGCATTAATGAACGATGGACAAATGGTAAAAGCCAGAAAAGAACTAACACTTTGTTTTAAAGATTATTTAAAATACCTTACAGTTGCAGATACGCAGACACTTAGTCAAATCATTAAAATTCATCATTTATATATTAAAGCATTAGCAGTAGAGGATAATGACTTATTAAAAATGTTTATTGATTATATTCCTTTTGAAACCAATAAAGGGATGATGAATTTTTTATCTCTTAGAACTTATAATGAAATTATCTATTATACACCTTCATTAGATGATTTTAGACAAATACGAAGGATTGCAGGCTCACAGGGAAAAACAGTTGTTAACACAGCTTATAGTTTTGAAACAGACCTAATCGAGAAAATGAAAATTGTAATGCCTCAGATTCATTTTAGGAAAATCACGCCGCAGGATATATTAGAAAATTTTGGAGAAGTTATCACTACTTATAAGCCAGAATATCAAAATTTTGAAAAAAAAGCAAATACCTTATTGAAATTATTTTATTGTAAAGCTCAAATCAAAGAATTTGATCCGGTAGATACCCCTGCAATTTATGTAGCAAATGATGAGGCTATGAATAATAAAAATATTCAGAATCTTTCCAAATCAGCGAATCCATTTGCTTCTACCCTCCATACCTTTATTAAAAAAGAAGAAGACAATATGCCTACCTTATGTTTTAATAAAGATAATGAGATAGTGCAAAAACTTTTTCATATTAAAGATTCCTTTATTTTTGATGCAATCATTCATATAATGTATGTGCAGGCACTTATGTTAGGTGGATATCCAATAAATAAAAAGGAAATGGAAGTCTTTAATAATTCGCTATATCAGCTTATGGTTTTAGGAATGAGTGACTTCATGGGAGATTTAGATTTAAACTCATAATAAATTTAGTAAAATAATATATTGATCTAAATTTTTGAAAATAATTTTTGAATAAATAATGAGATCAGCCCGATATATTTTATTAAGAATTCCAAGAAAATCCAGAATATTAGCAAGGAAATATAGCAGAAAGTCTTCCACTAGTGGAGTATTAAGTGCTATAATTTCCTCTGTTACCTACGGATTAATTCCTTTATTTAGTATTCCTTTAATGAATAAAGGATTACATTTTGATTCAGTATTATTTTATCGTTTTTTTTTAGCAGCTTTATCGGTTGCACTATTAATGCTTATCAAAAATATTAATTTTAAAATATCTTGGAAAGAATTTAAAACCTTAATCTTATTAAGCATTTTATGTAACACCTGTTCGCTGCTTTTTTTCCTTTCATATACCTTTTTGGGAGGAGGAGTAACAACAACTGTGCACTTTATGTATCCGGTATTTGTTACAATTATAATGGGAGTATTTTTTCATGAAAAAATAACTCCTAAAAATATTGTTGCTATTCTAATAGCTATATTAGGAGTAGCATTGCTATCTTCAGGTGAAGGTTTTAGAAAAATAAATTTAAAAGGAATAAGTTGTGCTCTTTCAGCAGCAATCTTCTATGCTATGTTTTTAGTTTTTTCTGTAAAAACATCAGTTAAAGATATGCAGGTATTAAAATTCACTTTTTATATTCAAATTATAGGAGTCATATATTTATTGTGTTTTTGTTTTCTAAGAGGAACTTTTCAATGGTTTCCATTACAGGATACATCTTCTGTAATTAATATGATATCTTTAGCAATTATACCGACTATAGTGTCTACAGTAGCTTTAGTCAGTGCAGTCAGGAAAATTGGTTCCACATTAACCTCGGTACTAGGAGCTTTTGAACCACTTACTGCGGTAATAATAGGAATATGGGTATTTAATGAGCCCTTTACTTTAAAAATGTTACTGGGTATAGTGCTGATCATTACAGCTGTTTTAGGTATAATTCTAACACATGAAAAATAGAAAGATAATATTAGAGTAATAATTAAATAATGATATAAGGAAAAATGAAAAAATAGGTATTTACTTCCTGTAATCCTCATATAATATAATCCATGGACTATGGGTAAAGTAATTCCATTTCACATTTGCCAAATCTGTTTTCTCATTAATTAGCCTTTTGTAAGGATGATTATTTATACTGACCCAACAATCTGCATAAATAGCTACATCTATACCTTTTTTCTTGAAATCTTTTTTAATGTATTGTGCCATTTGCCATATCACATCAGGACTAGTGTTTATTTTATTTTTTTGTTTTTCAGTAAGTAGATGGTCCAAAGAAAATGAAATAGGAAGATTATTCTTTGAATAAATATTTTTAACTTCTTTTCCTGTTTTTTTATCAATAATTAAGAATTGAATAGGATAACCTAATCTTTTTCTCAACATCATTCTCCAACTGAGTCTATGCCCTTCTTCCGTCCAAAAAACATCACCTTCAATAAGCCAATGGCGTAAAGGTAAAAATATCTGTATCAGAAAGTAAGGAATAAAAAGATATTTTAAAACATTTATTCCTTTGAAATTAACATTATCAATGTATGGTTGTAACGTAGGGCGTTTTCTAAAAAAAATTCTCCGTATAGTTTCTGGAGGATAAAAAAATACCACAAAACTTAAAGCAAAATAGGGGAAAATCCCTACTTGTAAAATTAGAGAATTAGATAAATGAAAAATTATATTTGCAATTAATGCGATTGTACGTGTTTTCTTCCATAGTAATAAAGGAACAACTAGTCCATCAAATAAAATACCTAAATATGCAATAGGTAAATAAAACCATTTTTCAGTGAAGTATTTACCAATTACAGGAAAATTAGTTTTATTAGAATATAACAAACGAGTAAAAGTGCCATCCAGCCAATCCGGGTATAATTTAGCTATTGTAGCGTAAAAATATAAAATAGCAATTTGTAACATTAATACATAAGAAAACCATTGAGGCATAAAAAGAGATTTTAAACGTTTATTTCTTTTAGAATCAAATGAGCAATAAGCATTAGCTGGAAGAAATAACATTATAAAACAAATAAGAATTAAAAAATAATAATGATTATTATAAGAAGTCTTTTGCATGAGATATTGTGCCGTCCATAATAATAAAAAGCAAAAAAGGCTTGCCTTATATCTATAGCCGATCATTACAAATAATCCTAAAATAGCCATTAATGCAAAATAAAAATACATACCATACCCTGGTAGTGGATGAAGCCAATCAAAACCTATAAAAGGAAATAAAATTCTAGGTGTAATAAGATTATTTTTTACCCATCCGGTTAAAATAGAACCGAATGATTCTATAAATAATAAAAGGCCTAAAAAAATTCTGAATATAATTAATGGAGAATTATCAATTTGTAAAAATAATTTTTGCGTAAAAATTTTCAAGATTTTTATAATTTTAGTTGTAGTAAAAATAATAAAGTTTAGCTTAAAAAATACTATTTTTGTGAATAAATTAGGTCATTATGCTTTCATATTAATAAATAGTAAATTATAAATCTCAAAAATATATTATGAAAATGAACTATAGATTAGAACTGCAAAAACTAAGCCTTCAAATAGAAGAAACAAAAGATCAAGAAGAAAGAAAAAAACTTTTAAAACAAGCAATAGATATAGCCGATATGAATAATGACTTTTACGAAGGAATAGATTTAAGATATCAGCTAATAGAAGAAGAACAAAATGTAGACTTCAGAATTAAATTATGGAAGCAGTCAATTCAACTAGCAGATTCTGCAAAGGATTTGGAAGAAAGTTTTTACTTAAGAAAAGAATTAATAGAAGAAGAAACTCTTTCTACTGCAAAATGTATAGATAGCTTTCCTGCCATGACCTGGATATTGAATGCGGTTGACACATATCCAGATAGATTTAATGAAGATGAAGTACTATGGCAATATAAATGGCTAGCAAATTCTGCCATTGATAATTCAAACGTAACTTATACACAAATAGAAGAAGTGCTTGATGATTTAAAAATTAGACTAGAACGCAACGGATATGGATTAGGTGCCTATTATGTTCCGAAAATTGAATGGGACATATCTCGCGGATATATAGAATCAGCTATACATACAATTAAAGAAAGAGATAATTATGGAAGAGATGGAATGTCAGATTGCGAAGCTTGTGAACAGAATCTTAAAATAAGAGTCAAATTATTAGCAGGTCAAATAGAAGAAGCCTTGCAAGATATGAATGAAATGAAGATAAAAAAACTGACTTGTGCCGAAGTACCCTTTGAAACTTATACCTATTTAACTTATTATCTTAACAAATACCAAGTAGGAAATGCAAATGAATTTTTCAATAAAGGGTTAAATGAAATTCAAGAAAATGCTGAACCTAATATTATAGAGGGAATTTCCAGATTAATTAATTATGCCTCGTATTTTGATAAAGAACATGCATTATTATTATTTGAAAAATATGCCAACTGGCAGTTAGGAGCAGAAGATTGCGCATTATTTAATATATCATTGAACTTTCTTAAATTATTCCAACAAGATAATATATTGAATATTAAAGGATTGAGTTCAGAGTTTCCGTTTTATAATTCCAATCAAAAGTATGATAGTCATAAAATATATAACTATTATTTAGAACAAGCTCAAAAATTAGCCGATAAATTTGATGCCAGAAACCAAACCGATAATTTTAATACCCTTTTAAAAAAAGAAATAGAATTCAATCAAGTTCATTAATCAATCAATAAATACTATGAATTATAATTTAGAGTTACAAAAATTAGAATTAAAATTAGATACAATCACTGCTGTAGAAGATAGGATTAATATACTAAAACAAGCAATTCAGTTAGCCGATAGCAATCAAGATGTTGAATGGGGCTTTGATTTTAGATTGAGATTAATATCAGAAGAAGTATGTACTTCTCATTGTGTAGAAAGTTTTTCTGCATTTTCATGGATATTGGATGCCTATGATAAAAATCCGGATATATTTGATGAGAGTGAGTTTTTATGGGAATACAAATGGATGGCTAAAGCTTCATATTGTAATGCGAATATATCTAAAGAACAAATAGAAAATATAATTGAAGATTTAAAATCAAGAATGTTAAAAAATGGATATAGTCTGAGAGGATATTATAGTATTGTTATAGCATGGAAACAATTTTTGGGTTTACATGAAGAAGTAGATAAATATATACAATTACGAGAAAAAGAGCAGAGAGATGATATGTCCCATTGTCCTGCCTGTGAATTAGACACGAAAGTAGGAGAAGAATTGAGAAAAGGGAATATAGAAGAAGCCCTAACGATGGCAAATGACCTTATAAACAAGAAACTTACCTGTGCTCATATGCCTTTTGCCACTTTTTGCAATTTTGCATACTATCTCAACATAAAAAAGGATGAAAGAGCTTCTTTATTTTTTGAAAAAGCAATGGAAGAATTAAACAAAATGGATGAAACAGACAGCTCTATTTTAATTAGTATTTCCTTGCTCATTCACTACTTGATAGATAATGATGAAAAAAGAGCATTTTCTTTTTATGAAAAATACTCCATATGGGAACTTGATGCGGATGATTATTTAAAATTTACATTTTCCAAAAATATTTTACCACTTTTCCGAAAAGGAACAAAAAAAGACTTACAAATTAATGTACAACACCCTATTTTTTCAGAATCTGGAGAATATGAACTTTCAGAACTATATAATTACTATTATAAACAAGCAAAATTACTCTCTGAAAAATTTGATACTAGAAACCAGAACTCTCACTTTAGTGAATTACTAGAATCTGCAATAATAAAATAGGAAAACAATTTCTTTTTCTGGTTATTTAATGGACAACAAAATATAATTATACATTTATAATTGATTGCATTTATGTTTCTATTAGTAAAAATTATATGAAATAAATCATGTTTTTAGAATATAATTTGTAACTTATAAAAACGAAAAAATAAATAAAAGTTCAATCACAAAAAATGTAAAAATTATGTCTAAAGAAGCGATAAAATCAACCATTAGGACCATAAATCCTGCTACAGGAAAAGAAGAAAAAGTATTTGATATCATGAGTGAAGCTCAAATAGATCAGATTGTTAGACAGGCAGATAAAGCTTTTAAAAGCTGGAAGAAAACTAAATTTTCAGAAAGAGCGGGCATAATCAATAAAGTTGCTTCTATTTTGAGAGAAAGAAAAGAAGAGTTAGGAAAATTAGCTACTATTGAAATGGGAAAACTAATTGCAGAATCAAAAGCAGAAGTTGAAATAAGTGCCCAAATATTTGAATATTATGCAAAAAATGCAGAAAAATTTTTAGCAGATCAACCTTTGGAAACTCCATTAGAATCAGCTTTTTTAAGTTATGATCCCATAGGAGTAATTCTTAGTATTCAGCCTTGGAATTTCCCATTTTATCAAATTACCCGTTCTGCTGCACCCAATATTATGGCCGGAAATACAATGGTCTTAAAACATGCATCAAATGTACCTCAATGTGCAAAAATAATGGAAGATATTTTCAATGAAGCAGGATTGCCTAATGGAGTATATACCAATTTATTTATCCCGGGATCTAAGATGGAAAAATTAGCCGCTGATCCAAGAATTAAAGGCGTAACCCTAACGGGAAGTGAACCTGCCGGATCAGCTATTGCTTCTATGGCTGGGAAATACGTTAAAAAATCTACCTTAGAATTAGGAGGGAGTGATGCGTTTATTGTCTTAGCAGATGCAGATATAGATAAAACAGTACAGGCAGCCTTAAATGGAAGATTATGGAATGCAGGACAAGTTTGTGTTTCTCCGAAAAGGATGATAGTTGTAAATGCCGTTGCAGAACAATTTACAAAAAAATTAACTGAATTAGTGAAAAAAACAAAAGTAGGAGACCCTATGGACTCTCAAACTCAATTAGCTCCGTTAAGCAGTGAAAAAGCAAGAGAAGATGTCTTAAAACAAGTTCAAACAGCTGTAACCCAGGGAGCTAAATTAATTTATGGAGGAAAAAAAATAGACAGACCCGGAGCATTTATGGAACCTACGATCCTTACAGAAATTAAAAAAGGAACAAATGCTTATTCTCAGGAAATTTTTGGTCCGGTATTCTGTATTTATGTAGTGAAAGATGAGAAAGAAGCCATTGAACTGGCTAATGACACTGATTTTGGGTTAGGAGGAAGTGTATATAGTAAAAATAGAGAACATGCTGTGGAAGTAGCTCGACAAATAGACACAGGAATGGTATATATTAATCATGTAACAGGAATTTCTCCTGAATTACCTTTTGGGGGAACTAAAAACTCCGGATATGGAAGGGAACAATCACCGTCTGGAATTTATGAATTTGTAAATGTAAAACTTATCAGAATTACAGATTTTGATCATCCATATTAAAAAATTTAACTTCTAAAGAAAGCCTGTAATTTCATTGCAGGCTTTTTATTGCAATTTTCGTTATAAATATAAAAAATAGAAGGCATCCTAAAATGTTTTTGCAACATATAAATATGATTTTATAACATATCGTTGTTATTTGTAATAAATATACAAACTTTGAGAAATAAATATCTATTTACCTTAAAGAAAAATAATTTTATAAAGAGTAGAAAATTTATAAAATCAACAGATATAATACTCAGTAATAAATATTATTTAGTTAAATAATCATAGTTATTATTTGTTCAATAAATTTATCTTTGCAAAGTTTATAATTAAAAAAATAAAAACTATGAAAAAAACATTATTGGCGATATTTCTTATCGTTTCAGCCTTATTAAGTGCACAAAAAGTGAAATTTGGTGCTAAAGCTGGGTTAAATGTATCTACCTTAACAGGAGATTTAGGTGATACCTCTTCAAAAGCCGGATTTTATGGCGGGGTTTATACCCGAATTCCAATTTCTTCTTCTAAATTTAGTTTTCAACCTGAAATTTTGTTTTCTATGCAGGGAACTAAAGAAAAAGATTCATATACTACACTTACAGTGCATGAAACAATAAAAGGTAATTATAAATTTAACTATATAAATATACCTTTAATGCTTCAATATGAAATTATACCTGGACTAAGAGTAGAATTTGGGCCTCAGTTTGGCTTTATGGTAACTAAAAAATATGATATAGATTATTATTATTATTATTATAACATTTTAGAAGAAGAATTACATGTTTCAGGAACAGCTAAGAATTTAAAAACTTTTGATTTTGGTTTAAATGTTGGAGCAAACTATGAGTTAAAAAATGGAGTTAATTTTTCGGCAAGATATAATTTTGGTTTAACTAATTTAAGTGATGTTTCAGATTATTCTGTTAAAAATTCAGTATTTTCAATTGGAGTAGGATATACCTTAAAATAAAGAATACAATTAGTAATTTTAAATATTTAAACTTAAATAAACAAATATAAAAGGGCCTCTAGGATTATCCTTGATGTCCTTTTTGTTTTTATATTATCTTTTCTAAAATAGAAGACAAAAATGTTACCCATTCAGATAATATAATTTTTATTAATATTTCTGTAGTAAAAAATCGATTATTAGATTATCTTTCAGCTTATCTAGTTTTTTGTCTGAAGTGTATATGAAAATATCTTTATAAAAATTCTATGATTATTATAGCTCCTTTTTTCAACTAATTCTTTATTAAGAAGTTAAAAAATTAAAATATTTTTTTTAGAAAGATAACCAATTATTCTTTTTGTTTAATTTTTTCATAACCTGACAAAAAAATCATCTTTATCATATCTTTAAATATTAATCAGGAATTTCAGTTAATCTGCTGAAGAAAGGATATAGTAGAAATTATTTTCTAGATTCTTTTTTCTATCAAAGGTAATTTTATCAGAATGATAAATATTCTTCGAAAAAGACCTTTATTATTTTTTAAATCTAAATTTTTTTATTTTTTCTTTAAATACTTTCATGTCCTTATATTCAATTTTTGTAGTAAGATAGATAAAAAGTAGAAAAAATAAATTTCCTAAGATAATCCTAAACCAAAGATTGCCGGAAGTATAATAAGCAATAAGACTTAAAAAAGAACTTCCTCCTATATAAAAAATTAATTTTCTGTAATTATATGGAATAGGATATTTTTTTTGTCCCCAAAAATAAGAAATCAGCATCATTACCAGATAAGAAAGAAGAGTAGCCCAGGCACAGGCCCAGTATCCCCAGTTGGTATACTTTAAACCTATGTAATTTAATATTATAGTAATCAGAGCGCCAATTCCGGAAATCAAAGCTCCATAATGAGTATTGTCAGAAAGCTTATACCAAATAGAAAGATTAAGATATATGCCCAGAAATGTAGAGCCGATTAAAATGATAGGGACCACCTTTAGCCCAACCCAATATTCGGGATTTCCTATATATAAACGACCAATCCAGTCCAAATTTGCTACTAAAAATAACAGTATTAAAGCACTGAAAATAGAAAAATATTTCATTAATGTAGCATATGTTTTTCCAGAGTTTTTATCGCTAGCATGTGAAAAGAAAAAAGGCTCTACTCCTAAAAGATAAGCTGTTTTAAATAAAGCAATAAAAGTAGCTATTTTATATACAGCACTATAAATACCCATCTGGATATCCGCATCTCCTTCCGGAAGTAAATATTTTAGGAATTGGCGGTCCATTGTCTCATTAACAATTCCGGCTAATCCGGCAATTGTTACCGGCCATGCATAGATAAGCATTTGTTTCCATAAAGGAATATTAAAAGAATATTTTCCTTTTATCATTGTAGGAAGCAAAGCAAAAAATGTAAAAATACTTGCAATAAGGTTAGCGGCGAAAGCATAACCTATACCATAATCAATATTATAAATTTTTGTAAAAAACAAATAGCCTATTCCTTGTGTTTCAATTTGTTTGGGGATCCAGAAAATTAAAATTACAGAAAGTAAAAATATAAGGATTGAATTTAAAATTTTCAATGAAGCAAAATAAATAGCCTTGTTTTGAATTCTGAGTTTTGCAAAAGGTACAGCACACATAGCATCAGCAGCCAGAATAAATAAAAACCAAATTAAAAAATTTATTTCATCTGGGTGTTTAAAAGCTAGTGCTAATGGTTTTTTGAATAAAATACCTAAAAACAGAAAGACAACAGATACAATAAAGACGGAAGTCATAGCTGTAAAATAAACCTGATTTTGTTTTTCTTTATTCTCTTTATATTTTTGAAAAAAACGAAAAAAGGTAGTTTCCATGCCATGAGTTAATAATACAGAAATAATACCTGCTGCAGAATAAAAATCTGCATAAATAGAGTATTTTGCCGGTCCAAAAGCTTTTACAAGCATTGGGGTAAGAAAAAAAGGAAATACTCTGACTAATACATTGCTTAGTCCATAAATAAGAGTCTGACTAAAAAGTTTTTTATACAACTATATGGTTTTGAATAAATTATGTGTTTGCATCTCGGGAACTTTTGCTTTAATGTATATGAAAACAAATTCCGAATGTAAATTTATTGACAAATTTAATAAAATTGATTAGGTTTATAGTAAATCATTCCTTAAATTGAAAAATAAAAATAAAAGTCGAAAAGTGTTTATGAGTGCTTAAAATTTCTTCCTCACAAAGTTAATTATAACACAAGAATATTGAAGGAATTGAAAAAAAGAAAGAAGAAAAAGTAAATAATCATAATACTAAAATAAAAGAAATAATGAAAAATAGGAGTTAATCTATCAATATTATTCCTTTGATTAAGCTGAATAACTACACCGACGAATAATTGGATGTTATATATAAGACATAGCTAAATAAAATAAATCGGATATAAATCTATGAAAAAAATATACTTTCTGCATGGCTATCAAACTTCAGGAAAAAAATTTAAATGCCTACAAGAGTTTTATAAAGACTCTAAAGAATATTTACCCATAAATTGGGAATGGGATGAATTTATGGACATCCCTAAATTTATAGAAAACAAAATTAAAATTTTGAAAGAAGATACCGGAGAAAAAATATTGATGGCAGACAGCATGGGCGGAAATTTAGCATGGCATATTATTAATCAAATTCCTGAATTACAATATGTGATGACTAACCCGGTGTTTTCCGCAGAACAAATTGTTGAACAAGAAAAAATCTTACCAGAAATGAGAGTTAAAATTTTTTCAGCAACTTCTCAAACTATTAAAAATAAAAATATAAGATTGATAATATCTTTAAATGATAAAGTATTGGATCCTGAACATTATAAAAAAGTTTTTGGAGAAGAAATATCCGTTTTGCAATTAGAGGATGAGCATTCTATTATAAATATGGCGCAATATATGCCTTTAATTCACACCATAATTCAAGATGCATTTATAAAAAAATAAAATTCATTTTCTTAGTTTTTATTTTCTTATCTATTCTCATATAAATTTTCTCACACAATTTTGTGAAAGAAAAAATTATGAAGGGAATGTAATAATTTCCTTTAGAAAAAATATTTACTTTATATTCTAAAGAATGTAAAATATATTTTTTATTTAATAAAGTGAATGAGTTTTATTTATTCTATCAATAAGCAAAAATTTTCACAAATAAATTTATTTTATATCTTATTTTCATTTCTATAGTTTAAGAGAGTGAAAAATGTATAAAGTTATTCTGATGATTTGAAAATATGTAGTTTTATATAAGTTGGTTATAATTAAAATTTTAAATATATAAGTAAATATATTTTAATTTGTTACAATATTTTATATTAAATATATATATAAAATATCTTAATTTATTTTGTTTATGTAAAAATAATTTTTACATTTGTATCATAAGTTGTGTTTATGTTTAAAGTCTCATTTCTTAGTTTTCAGCATTAGTTTATACTTTAAAGTAAACAACCTTAAGAACCATTTTAGACTTTGGTCCTCATACTCAATAAAGGTATGAGGGCTTTTTTATATGTAAATTTATGATTTTGAATAAATTATATCGTGAGTAATAGGAGAGGTGGATTGGAAAAATACACAATAAATAATGCTTATTATAAGGATTTAATAAGCAATAAAAGCCAAGAATATGTATTTTCTGCTTTTATATAATCTTTTAAAAATATAAAGTTTGTTAATATTTAAAATTTAAAATTAAAAATAATTTTCTTCTTAGTCAAACTTATTTATAGTAAGCAATCTTTTTTTTAATGGAATTAATAAATTTATGAAACGGTATGATATTTTTTATACAAATAATAGTTAAAGACCTTATTTTTTGAAAAAAAAAATTTTATTTAACTTGAAAAAAATGATGTTATATAAATCTAAGCTAAAAAAAGTAGTTTATAAAATTCATATAAACTGTCCAAAATAGATAAACAATTAATTTAATAATATTTAAGATCTAAACAATCTCAATTGTATATGAAGCATAGAATGTATTATTTATAGCTAAGTGGTTCATCCAATCTCTATCTTTAAATTCACCTGTATAATTTATTCGATCGCAACGTCCATACCAAGGTTCTATACACACAAAAGGAGCATTTGCAGAAGGAGACCAAAGTCCTACTAGAGGTGCATCGAAATGAAGGCGTATGTAAGGTTCTTTATTAGGAGAGAGTAAATCGATTCGGGAAACTTGATTATTTTCAAAAATAAGAGCATCATGGTCAAAAAGAGTAGGGGTAATAGGTAATAACCCGTCTTCTAAATGTAAAGAATGATAATCATATACTTGTACACATCCTTTTTCTTTTATCAAGAGATATTTTAGATTATGGTTAACATTAAAGTTAAAATATCCTTTACAATTTTTTTCGTGCTTGTTATCTTTGTACATAAAGGCAGGATGAGCTCCTATCTGAAAGTAAATTTCAGAATCACCGGTATTTTTTACTTTCCATAGAACTGTAATTTTTTTATCCTCTAGTTTATACGTAATTTCTAACAGAAAAGGGAATGGATATATGGCTAAGGTTTGCGGATCGCTTTCCAGAATGAAGCAAATTTCATTTGGTTGAGAGTGAAGCAAGGTAAACTCTCTATCGCGAGCAAAACCATGTTGTTTCATTTTATAAATAATTCCTTTATGCTTGTATTCTCCATTCCATACACTCCCCACGATGGGAAATAATATCGGAGCATGTCTTTTCCAGAATATAGGGTCGGCCTGCCATATATATTCCTCATCAGTAAAGTTGTTTTTTATACTGCAAAGCTCTGCTCCCAAAGGATTTATTTGCAAAGTTAGTTCTTCATTGTATAAAACTTCCATATTTTTTATTTTTATACCAATGTGTCTAAAAATTGGATGTGAGCATCAATAAGTTTTTTCAATATCTTTGATTTCTTTTTTGTATGAAAAAAAGACAATGAACATTTACTTTATAAGGATTGAATAATCTTTTCAATAGATAATCGGGATTTAGGTGATATGGAAGGTTGGTTATGGTCATTTTCATCTCTATACCCGATAGCAACTGCAAATAAAGGTTTGTATTCTCCTGTTTTTACTATTTCTGCATATTTTTCTTTATTGATGCCTTCCATAGGGGTAGAATCTATTTTCATACAGGCACAAGCACTTAAGAAAAAGCCTAAAGAAAGATATACCTGATGTTGCATCCAGGATTTGATTCCAGATTCAGGAAGAGTTTTTATAAACTCATTATAAAATGTTATAGATCCTTCTGGTAAATAAGGTTTCATTTGATTTTCCAGTTTAGCAATATCATCTATAGCGGTAAAAATGACCAGATGACTTGCTTCTTTGATTTTATATTCATTCCAGTAAGAAACTTCCGCTAATTGTTTTTTCAGTTTTTCATCAGAAATGAAAATAAATTTCCATGGCTGACAATTGATAGAAGATGGGCAAAGTCTTAGAATCTTTTTTAGATCTTCAATTTTTTCTTCGGTTATTTTTTTGTTTGGATTATACTTTTTTGTGGTATATCTATTTTCTGCAATGTTTAAAAAATTCATGTATATTTTTTTTAATTAATCTCTATATTTTTTAATAACAAATGTGTATATAATTTTTTTGTTATGCAATATAAGATAAAAAAAGGCAACAAATAGATTTTTTATTTAAAAAAAACAGTAATAGTATTAATAAATAATTATAGCTTTTAAAGTAAGAACAGTATTCCATACAATCAATTTTTAATTTATAAATCATTTATTTAGAGTATGGTATTAAGGGATATTAATAAAGAATGTAAGATTTTCATAGAGAGAAATTGAAAAAAGTACATCTAAAATAAAAAACTAATTTAAAATCTAACAAAACCCATATGAGTAGATACAATATAAAAATAATTAAAGTTTTTCAATTATAATTAGGTAAAAAGGAAATAAAGATATTATTTATTCAGTTCAAATAGTTCGATCAAATAAATATTATTAAAAAATGAAACTACATTTAAATCTATTATTTCCAAAAAAGTATGAAATAATTAATCATTTTATTATATAGAAGAAATACTTGAAAAAATATTGTTTTGATCTGATACAATTAATAATATAAAAGAGATATTTTGTTTATAACTGGGGAATAGAAAAATGTTATATGTATAGTTTCGCAAGTTTTTTTGCTATAAATCCGAAACTTCAATTATTTGTACTATTAGGCTCAAAAAATTATCTAATATATCATGTTGTTAAATTGGCTAGAAAGCTCGCCGAATCCTGTGCAAAAAACACAAATAATATGTTGTAAATTATCTATAATGACACTTTTTCGACAAAATATAAAAATTTATATATCAAGCTAAATGAAAAATGTAAATAGATAACTTAGAGTATAAATTTATTGAGCAAATTACATGCAAAGGGCAAAAACAAAAAAAGCTAATATATTTATTTGGAATATATTAGCTTTTATTTTGCGGAGAAAGAGTGACTGCATTAATGTGGTGTTATGCAATAAAATAGTAATTTTATAAATAATTGATAATCATTTTATTTAGTGTTAAATATGCTTATTCTAACTATTTTAAATAAGTACTCAGATTGCATAATTGTTGTGCAAATTTTTCTTGCTCAGCATATCTAAATTTTGTAGATTTACATACTTGAAAATCAATCAATTTTATTATGGTTAAAGTAAAATTCCTTTTAAGAAATTCAAAAGCAGAAAGAGAATTACCTATTTATATTAGACTTACTGATGGTAGGAGTGTAGATGTTTGGGGGTAGACTAAAGAAAATACACCACAAGACAATTAAGATGCAAATACTGACTTTTTATTGGAAAAATAAAAGATGATAGAGGTAGAATTAAAAAATTTGATTTAGGATAACTATAAATTAAATTTGTTGAAAAAATAATTGTAAAAAAACATTTTTCTTGGTTAAATCTTTCAATTATCGGAAATAGAACAAAATATTTTCTTAAGGGAGAAGGAAGAATAAAACCAATTGGATGTGAAAGATACTATGACATACAAATTTTATTTTCTCCTCTACTAGGAAGAAGATTTGAAGAGATTTTTATAACAAATCCAAAAATAGATTATAACCCGAAAATACACATGTATAAAAATAAATCTTTATGCCTCTATTATCCTAATGACTATTTAGAGCATGTTCCTTTGTATAAGTCTTTAGCTTGGACATCTGAATGGTTAGTAAAATACGAATTTTTTGAAAAATACAGAGTTTGGATTAGGAAATGAATATAAACAATAATATTTAACTATGAAAACATTTAATCAATATTTTAGCCTTTACAAAAAAAAATATTCTTTTGAAAAACTATTTTTACCTCAAACTTATTCATTAAAAGAAAGTAAAATATCTTTGCGGTTATGTATAATTATACTAATACTATATTTCATAAATCTTTATGCCTCTATTATCCTAATGACTATTTAGAGCATGTTCCTTTGTATAAGTCTCTAGTGTGGACATCTGAATAGTTAGTAAAATACGAATTTTTTGAAAAATACAGGGTTTGAATAGGAAATGAATATAAACATTAATATTTAACTATGAAAACATTTAATCAATATTTTAGCCTTTACAAAAAAAAATATTCTTTTGAAAAACTATTTTTACCTCAAACTTATTCATTAAAAGAAAGTAAAATAATTTTGCAGTTCTGTATAATTATACTAATACTATTTGTATTAGGAGATTCAATGTTAATTTTCAATTATGGTACAGGTTCTATTGCCTATATATTAATGTTCGCACCTTCTATTCCCATTTCAATATATGTTTTTATAATTAAAACAATACAGGCTAGAAAAGAATTGAAAAATAATAATTTACCTATTCCTATACAATGGTATAAATGGAAATCAAATGAGCTAAGCGACATTAGAATGACTATTATATATAAAGACTATAAAGATATATCCCCTTCTATATTGGGAGGGTTAATAAAAATTACATATAAATTAAATACATTAATGAACCTATAAAAAATCCTTTTCTCATTTTTGAAAAATATGTAGAATATGCAGGAAAATTATTAATAACTTTACTAATTGGGATATTGACTTATAATCTGTATAGTAATTTGAATATAGATAATTTAGGTATAACTCTTAGGCTTATTATTGGGCTTTTGCTTTTTATTGGATTACTAATATTTATATGGGAATTCCTATTAAAAAGACCTTATTTTGAAAATCAATTGGGCGAGAAAGAAAAATTAAAAGAATATGCTTTTGTTTTAGAAAATATTTCATTGATGAAATTACAAATGAATAATTCTGAAAAATCTAATAATTAAAAAATATTGTATATTTGAGATAGAAAATTTTAAATAAAAGAAGCGACAGCTTTTATTTTGTAACAGGAAATCTGACAGTTTAAAAAATGTAACACAAAATAAATAGTTGATTGCTCGTGGGTTATCCTGTTTATGTAACATAGGCTTTGTCAGAGCCTCCTGATGTAAATAAGACTTAATTCCACGCCTTCTTCATTTATAAACCTCATTGTTTTGGAATTAGGTGAATTAATTTAGTTTTTATGATAAAATTCATTTTGACTTTTAGTGTATTAGGTGTTCTATTTTCTTGCTCTCAACGAGTTCATCAATCTGACAAAGTAATGTATGACATTAAACCCAATCATGGGTTCGACAAACAAAGGTTCTTGGAGTTAACAGGAGCTACTGTAGAAGATATGACAAAATATGTTTCTGTAGACAATGACTGCCCTGTTAAAAATATTCAGGTGTTGTTGGATTTATCAGAACAAATGGGTAACGCTCTTTATATTGTAGATATGTATGGAGTAAAAATGAAATATATACGGACTGGTTCAGTATTCTCAAAAGACACTTCATATAATAACAACTGATTATGAAAAAGATATTATTATTTTTGCTTTTCTTATTGAGTTATTTTTCATTCTCACAAAGCAACAAAGATTTGACTATTAATAAAATCAAAACTTTTATTTTTTAAAAATGGTGTTTTGCCAGGAACAGATAAACTCGTTCGAAATACCCCAGTTATTTATTTTGACAAGTCAACTAAAGATATTAATATAGAAAATTCGTCTTTTTCATTATCAGAGGTAATATAATTTATGAGTATAAATACCAGTACGGAAATCATTCCGTGACTTTTGAACGCAAATATTCTAAAGTGTATTTCTGATATAAATGGGTATAATAGTGATGGTTTTGGTATTCCTATTTCATCTAAATCAAAATGTTATGAATTAATAGGATTATTCAATCAGCTAAAATACAGACATAGTTATGAGAAAGCTCTTAGTATTATTGTTTTTAAATATTCAGGCTGTTTTAAATGCCCAAAACAGCTTTAGGCTAGATTATTAAAATTTGTTACTTATGAAGATGGAAAATGAACTTCTATCCAACGAGGAAACCATACCTTTGTTTTTAACTCTGACAGCAACAGCGATATTAAATGATATAATTCTGTTGGAGTCAAAGCCTTTTATTGAAGAATTTAAGGAATGAGTATTAGTTCTGTTGATTGGAATACCATCAGGATAACAAAGTTTATAGATAATGCAGGAAATGAAGCCTATATTCAATTATTTGATAGTGTAGGATGGTTGGTTTTAATCAATCCATCATTGGATTATAAAATACAGTTTTATCCATAAGGTCAAAATGGAAAGAGAGATATCCCTATACTCATAACTTTAACAATATTAACCTCTTTAGAAGTTTACTAAAATAAAACAATAAACTATATCAATAAAAATAAAATTCAAATAAAATAAAATTTATCTTAAATTAGCCTTGTTATTAAGGCTATGGAATACAAATTACATACAGTAAATGGAGAAGAAAAACTTTCATCTATTGCTGATAAATATAATACAACCCCAGAAGCAATAAAAGCCCTGAATCCCAATATGAAAACTTTTGAAGGTTTTATTGGAGGAACGTTTGTTTCTTATGGGCAGAAAATTAAAATTCCTATACCTGAAAAGAACATAATACAACCTCAACACAATCTTATTCAGATATTCCCTTAAATGCATTTGTTTTTACTTCTAAAGCAAGATACCGATGTAAACAAATTAACAGTACTAAAGTTAATAATACTCTCACTTCATATACCAATCAAAAAACTCAATATCTATTAGAACAAAACTTAGAAGAAAAATATAATAGAACAGAATTAGAAGAGTTCTTATATGAAGTTATTCCCCTGCTTTAGCTGATTCCTTTGAACTCGTAAAAGCCACAGAGTTTATTAAGAATAAGGCTTATTTTCAATTATCAGAAAATGGGAAAATAGAAAAATTATTAAATCGAAATAGTATTTTAAAACAATGGAAGGAATTTAAAGAAAAAGATTTTGCTAAACTTCCTTTTATTGCCTCCCTAAAAAGCAAAGAATCAGTAAAAAACATAGAACAGGCAGAAGATAAACAATTTAACCATCCTAACATTCAGGAATATATTTAATTTTCTTTGTTTTAACCAATATTAATATAAACCAGTAGAAGAACTCGAAAAAGAAGAGTTTTTATATGCTTCTACTTTATTACCCCCTTTAGTCATTCCTTTAGAGTTCAAATATGATAAAGTAAGTGAAAATAAAAATTTACTTACTATTAAAAAAATAGCAGAAGTTAAATTATCAGAAAAACTGTCACAGGAATTAACAGCAAAATATAATGAAATGCTGAAGCCTGCGATTAAATATTCTTTTATGGAGTATAAATTATTTTTTAGTTGTATTATAGAATTAGAAACAGAAACTTAACTTTTGGAAAGAGGCACTCTAAGCCTGAAAGAAGAAGTAGCAGACAATATAGAGAATACCTGTGAGTTTAGTTTAGCCCGATTGCCTCAATAATATGAAACAAGATAATAAAAAATATGAATTTAAGGCTGTGAACTTAAAAGAGAAAATTATAATTGGAATAGTATGGGCAATATTATTTTTATCATTTTTTTTATTAATGCAATATCTGTATTATGATGATAAAATAGTCAATGTAATAACTAATTTAAAGACTATTGGTATTCCTTTTTTAATCTCATTTATATTATCATTTGCTATATCATACTACATTATAAGTGATAAGTACCATATACAATTAGAGGAGAATGTAGGGTTTTCTAATCCATTATTGAAAAAAATTAAGCTGTTAATTAATTTTTAAATTCAATGATAAAAGTTATCAGATATAATATTTTTTATTATAGTTTTAAATTACTTCTTAAAATTTTTTCAAATATCTTAGGATATAAAACATTTGAGCAAATGTCGAGCAAATAATAAAAACAAAAAAAGCTAATATATTTATATGGAATATATTAGCTTTCATTTTGCGGAGAAAGAGGGATTCGAACCCCCGGACCTGTTACAGTCAACAGTTTTCAAGACTGCCGCAATCGACCACTCTGCCATTTCTCCGGTTTCCCATACTTTAATTCTGGGATTGGTTTCTTAAGCGGTTGCAAATATACAACCCTTTTTTATTTTTCCAAATTTTTTTAAATGGAAATGTCTATAGTTGTAGATAATAAATCTTCTAAATTTTCTCTTCTTCTTATTAAATGAGCCTTACCATTAAGTAAAAGAACCTCTGCAGGAAGTAAACGAGAATTGTAATTAGATGACATAGAAAAGCAGTAAGCACCAGCATTTTCTAGACATAGCAAATCTCCCATTCGTACTTCAGAAATTTTTCTATTAGATGCAAATGTATCTGTTTCACAAATATACCCTACTACGTCATATATTTGTTCTTTTCCGGCAGGGTTTGAAATATTAGTAATATTATGATATGCATGGTAAAACATTGGGCGTATTAAATGATTAAATCCACTGTTTATAAAAGCAAAACTTCTATATGGGGTATCTTTTACAACATTTACTTCAGCCACAAAGAAACCACACTGACTTACTAAAAATTTTCCGGGTTCAAAAATTAAGCGCAAAGGCTTGCCATATTTTTCAATAAATTGATTAAAAAGATCACTTAATTTTTCTCCAATTTTTTCAATGTTTGTCTGTTTATCATCGGGTTTATAAGGAACTTTAAATCCGCTTCCAAAATCTAAATAAGTAAGATTGGGAAATTTATCTGCAATACCAAAGAGTACTTTAGCTCCTTGTAAAAATACATCAATATCTAGAATATCTGATCCTGTATGAATATGAAAACCTTCAATATGTAAAGAAACTTCCTGGGTTAATTTTATTATGTCTTGTACTTGCTCTATAGAGATTCCAAATTTAGAATTTACATGTCCGGTTGAAATATTTTCATTTCCTCCGGCTTTTATATGTGGATTAATACGTATTCCAATAGGATAATTTTTAAATTCCTGAGCAAATTTCCTAAGGAATGGGAAATTATCGATATGTATTTTTACTCCTAATTTTGTGGCTTGCCTAATCTCATTAAAATTTACTCCACTAGGAGTGAATATGATCTCCTGAGGTGAAAATCCAGCCTTAAGTCCTATTTCTATTTCTTGTATAGAAACAGCATCTAAACCAGATCCAAGCTTACGTATAAATTTTATAACATTTATATTGGTATTTGCTTTGCAGGCATAATTAAGTTTAACATCTTTTACAGAACTAAAAGCTTTAAATAAACGGGTATATTGCTTTTGAATAATAGAACTATCATAAATATAAAGTGGAGCACCATACTCATGTGCTAGGTATTCAAAATGCTGCATTCTTGCTAATTCCATAGTTTAATGAAAAAAAGTGTTTTGCAAAGTTAAAAAAATTACTAAGCTTTTATTTTAAGTGGGTATATTTTGTTCTTTTTTTTATAAAATATTGAAAAACAATATTTTTTTTATCAAAATAATCAGGTAATCCGGCTTTTCTTTTTTTTAGATATTTAGGTAACATCTTATAAACAGAAAAATGAGCACGTATAACAGCCCAACAATACTTCCACCCATTAGAAAAAATAAAGTTGATCCCGGCAAAACCATCTAATACAAGACGTAATAAGAATATCCATAGAACTTTGTTGGCAGGAAGATTTTTAATTAACATCAAAAGATTATTTCTAAAATTTAGATAAGTTTTATGGGGGTTGTAAGGATCTAGAGTTCCACCTCCATAATGATATACTGTAGATTCACTACAATAATAAATTTTTCTTCCGTCATTTTTTAATCTCCAGCATAAGTCAATTTCTTCCATGTGTGCGAAAAAATCGTAGTCAAAACCTTTTTGTCCCCAGAAATCTTTTTTTCGTATAAACAGGCAAGCTCCGGTTGCCCAAAAAATTTCCTGATTGTTATTATATTGTCCTGAATCTTTTTCAATGCTGAAAAAAATTCTTCCACGACAAAAAGGATACCCCAAATTATCAATAAAGCCTCCTGCTGCTCCTGCAAATTCAAATTTGTTTTTTTCTCTATAACTAAGTATTTTGGGTTGTATAGCCGCAATGGATGCATCTTCTTTAAATAATGAAAGAATTGGAGAAATCCAGTTTTCTGTTACTTCTACATCTGAATTTAATAAACAATAAATATCTTCTGATATTGATTTTAAACCTTCATTATAACCACCGGCATATCCATAATTTTTTTGATTATGGATAATTTTCACATCAGGAAAATGTTCATTCAGATAAATAATGGAATCATCTGTAGAAGCATTATCGATAATATAAATAGAAGATTCGGAGCTATAAGTGATAATTCCGGAGAGAAATTTTTCAAACCAGGTAATTCCATTATAATTAAGAATAACTATGGCTACAGTTGGTAATCTTTTCCGCTGGTATATTTCCATCTTTTATGAGACCAAAGCCAAATGGCTGGGTGTGTTTTTATGTTTTGAGTAAGTTCTTTATAAAATTTTTCAACGATTTCATTTTCCTTGAAATATTCTTTATCAGGAGTAATACGTTTTAAACGAGCTTCATATTTTCCTCTTTTAATTTTAACCATATCCACATAAATGATAGCATAATCTTTTTTTCGAGCAATTTTATCATAACCGTTAAAGGCTGGTGTTAAACGATTAAAGAAATTCAATTCATAATGGATTCTACCTAAAAAAGGACTTTGATCTGCAACAAAAAGAAAAATATGCGAACCGTCATTGGGTAATTTAAGCATAGTTCTTCCTACTTCTTTTACAGTTAGGGGGATAGCTCCAAAACGTGAACGGGATTTGTGAACTTCCTGATCAAAAAAATTACTAGCAACTTTTTTATATACCGCATAAGTGTTTTTTTGATATAAATCGTTTGAAATTCCCGTTAGCCACTCCCAGTTAAACATATGTCCGATGAGTAATATCACATCTTTCTTTTCATTCAAACATTGTTTTGAGATTTCCAAATTAGTAAATTGTATTCGTTTATCATAGTCTTCACCTTTCATTGAAAATGTTTTAATAAGCTCAACTATGAAATCTGAAAAATTTTTATAAAAATCTTTTTCAATTTGTTTTCTTTCTTTTGGAGTTTTGTCAGGAAAAGCAATTAATAAATTATTCTTTACAATTTTTTTTCGGTACCAAATAAAATGATAGGTAATAACATATAATACAGAAGAAAAACCATAGAGAATAGAAAATGGTAGCCGAGATAATAGAATAAATAAACTCTTTATTAATTTTTTCAAGTTGTTTAAAATATTAAAGCAAAAATATGAAAAGAAAATAGATTAATATAGATAAAGATAGTATTATATTATTAATATAAATAATAATAGTTTTTTTATTATTAAAATATACTTATTTATATTTGTGTAATGAAAAAGATATACGTTCTTTTATTTATGTTTATAGTAAATTGTTATATATCACAAAATATTATCTCTGTTAATGATTTAAAATATGATCAATCATCCTATTCTATGGAAGAATTGATTAAAAAAGTTTTAATTTCAGGTGTGGATAATGATTGTGTTATTGTAGAAAATGTAGTTTTTTCTCCCAATTTAAATTATGAGCAACGTAATTATGGATATTTTAATAAAGAAAATACGGGTTTTCCATTTAAAGAGGGTTTGTTTTTATCTACTGGCTATGCCTCATCAATTGGAAATAATGTTTCAGTTGTTGCATCGAACAATCAATTAGGAACTGGAGGTGACATGGATTTAGTAAAGGCTTTACTAGCTGAGAATCCAGGAATAAGCATTAGTAAGATGTATGATGCCACATATATTGAATTCGATTTTATACCTCTTAAAGATGAAATAAGTTTTAAATACTTATTAGCATCTTCAGAGTATACATCAACATATCCATGTAGTTATACAGATGGATTTGCTCTGCTTTTAAAGAAAGTAGGAGATGCCGATTATGTAAATCTAGCAGTTCTTCCAGATAATACTCCGGTAAGCGTTACAAATATAAGGCCAGAAGTAGGTATATATTGTTTAGATAAAAATATAAAATATTATGCGGGAGCATATAAGGAACTCTATGGTATTCCTAAATCCTCAGGTAATTATCTTCCTTTTGAAATGAATTTTACCGGTAGAACAATCCCTCTTATAGCTAAAGCTAAGGTAATACCTTGTGTTAAATATCATTTTAAATTCGTAATTGCAGATTATTTGGATAGTCGATTAGATTCTGCTGTATTTTTAGAGGCAGGTTCTTTTGATTTAGGTGTTAAGATAACGGATATGAATGGAATTAATTTGGATAAAGAAGTATATAAATGCGAAAATGAACAAATTCCTTTATATGCAACAGTATCTTCTCAAGCCGAATGTTTAGACTTTCAATGGTATTATAATGATGTTTTGCTTTCCGGGGCTAATAGTTATAAAATTAATGCTTTAAACCCAGGTTATTATACTGTTAAGGTAACCCCTAATATTTCCAAAAATCAAAAATGTTCACTAAAAGCGTCCATTGAAGTTAAAGATATTAACCAACCTCTTAAGATTTTAGGGAAATTGAAATTTTGTAAAGGAAAAACTACTATTTTAAGCACAGACAAAATCTATTCAAAATATAGTTGGTCAAATGGACAGAATATTATATCAACAGAACCAACCTGCGAGGTAACAAAACCGGGAACTTATACGTTAAGAATAAAAAATGAAAAAGGATGTGATGCAGTATCTTCAGTACAAGTAGAAGAGTATCCCGAGCTGAATCCAGAAATCAAAGGGAAATTGGAATTTTGTAAAGGAAAAACTACAATTTTAAGCACAGACAAAATCTATTCAAAATATAGTTGGTCAAATGGACATAATGTTATATCAACAGAACCAACCTGCGAGGTAACAGAAGCGGGAAAATATACCCTAAAAGTAATCGACAAGAACGACTGCGAAGGAGCAGTAAGTGTACAAGTAGAAGAGTATCCCGAGCTGAATCCAGAAATCAAAGGGAAATTGGAATTTTGTAAAGGAAAAACTACAATTTTAAGCACAGACAAAATCTATTCAAAATATAGTTGGTCAAATGGACATAATGTTATATCAACAGAACCAACCTGCGAGGTAACAGAAGCGGGAAAATATACCCTAAAAGTAATCGA